>JAZSDS010000046.1:0-14835 GCA_045531275.1 Faecousia sp. | reverse complement strand
TGGGTCATAATGGGCTTGTTATAGCCCATTGCCTCGCGGCGCATGAGAACCAGCTGCACATCACGGCCTGCGCTCTTGATAGCGGGCAGGGGCAGCAGCTTAATCAAAACAAAGCACATGGTAGCAATGATCATGAATGTCAGGATCATTAGCAGAATACGCTTGATAACGTACTTAAGCATAGTATGTTTTTTCATAGACATAACCTTCCTTTTTTCGCCATAACGAGAATGAAAAAGGGCGAAGCTTGGGATCGGCAGGTCTTTCTTCCCACCGTCCGGCTCCAAATATATGAGAAATCCATCTTATTGGAGCATAAAATGGACATTAGTGCCTATAGTATTGACTAAAAAGTCCGAAAAGCGCAGATAATTTAAGGTGCTGTTTCAAAACCGGTTGTTTTGAAACAGCACCTTTTTTAATATTGAGATTTTTAATTCGCTTTCAAACCCTCCAGCATGGTAATATACCGGTCCACCAGAGTTTCTGCTGTGCCCTTTACGAAATAGGCCTGGTGGCTTTCATAGCTGCCATAATCGTAAGCTTCAGCAGCAGGTATATAGGAATTACTGCCATTGGCACAGGAGCAAACCACAGTGGTACCAAAGGGTGAGCGCGTTTTTATATCCATGGAGGAGTGGGTGAACATCTCATAGGGAGCTGTGACAAAGGCCAGATCACCAACACAAAACGCGTCTAATTCCATAGACCGGGTGGCAGGCATCTTATATCTGCTAACAACAGCCCGGGCATGGTACAGCGAACCGAAGCCATACTCAATTGCCAAGGTTTGGCTGTCGGCATCCTTTACTATCTGCGCCTGTTCAAGTCTGTCGTCTTCGCTGTGATCAACAGTGGCTTCAAACACCACCCTGGTCATTTTAATACCGGAGCCCTCCAGCTTTTGCATTTGCGGCATAGCATCTATGGCATATTTTGCCAGCTTGGCGCCGTACTCCTCACAGGTCAGATTGTGGTCATCGGCTTCTATCTTACTGCCTGAGCCCTGGTTACCTGCGCCACCCAGCACAAAAGCGAAATACATATCGGTCTGACCCTCAAAGGAGTCCCGAATAGCGCCAATATAGTCAGAAGACAGGTTGGTATCCTTTCCGCCGTTGGATTTAAAGCAAGGGTGGGACTGCCAGTTCATTAGCAGAATATCCTTCTTATCCCCCTGACGCTCCGCCTTCACCAGTATCATTTCATTATCCTTCTCAGTAGCGTACTCCTTAATGCCGCTGACTTCACTACCAAAGTTGGAGCCCATGTAAGTGCCGTCATTCATCAGATAGTGACGGACAAAATTTAGTCCCTCCACTTCAACACTGGTGCTGTACAGGGTTGCCGGAGCAAGGTCTGCCAGGGCAGCCTTTGCCGCCTCCACCATGCCGGTGGTATATACGCCCTCGTTATATCTATCAATGCTGTCGTGGCTGCTGGACTGATCCGGACCGGAATGGGTATGAGTAGCTGTGATCATGATATATTCACCAGGAACACCGGTAGCCTCTGTTATTTTTTCCCGCACCATTTCAGTAACATTTGTTCTGGCCGCAATGGTATCCTGATTATACAGCAGGATCGTTTGGTCCCCATCCCTGAACGCAATGCAGGTGGTATACAAATAGTCCAGATAGCCGGTAGACATGCGGGATGTGGTGTTTCCGTAACCGCTGACAGGTACAGATTCCTGGGGCATAATCTTCTCCCTGCCGTAACCTATCTGCAAACCCGTACCGGAATTGATGCCACCGTCATTGCCTGCGCCGCCGCAGGCGCAAAGAGCAAGAATAATCACCAGGGACAGCATAATGCTGATGCGCTTTTTCATAGGGGATTCCTCCTCTTTATCTACTACAACTATTGCAGCAAGAACACACTGCTGAGCCATGCGGATTACCTTAAAACGATTGTACAATCCATAATGCTGTTTGTCAACTTATGAATGCGTCCAAGCGCAAACCCAATAGGAGCGGTATCCACCTCTATTTACAACAATACTACACCCCCTTTTCATGCGAAAAGGGGGTGTTCTGTTTGCCCGAAAAACGCATAGAATGTTCCATACATCTGTATTCGAGGTGGTACTATGGAACATACGACAAACAGCATCATTATCCGGGGAAGTCTCCAGGATCTCCCCCAGTTTTCCCACGAAAACCACGGAAGACAATTTTATCGGTTTGTATTGGAGGTCCCCCGGCTTTCCGGGGCAGTGGACCATCTTCCGGTAATCGCCGAAGAACAGGTATTGGGACAGATAGACCCCACCGCCGGAGGAATGCTAACGGTCTGCGGTCAGGTTCGTTCCCACAATCAGCGTGTAGCCGGCGCGCGGCACTTACTGATCTTTGTGTTTGCTACCAGCATAACCGCAGAGGACGGCGAACCCGTTAACGATGTGGTAATTGAAGGTCCACTGTGCCGGGAACCAACCTTCCGACGTACTCCCTTGGGCCGGGAGATTTGCGATGTCATGCTTGCTGTTCCCCGGGCATTCCGGCGGGCAGATTATCTGCCCTGTATCATATGGGGACGCACCGCCCAGGAGATTTCTGTCTGTCACACCCGGGACCGTATTCGCATCGCAGGCCGCCTACAAAGCAGAATCTACACGAAGCTGACAGAGGATGGTGCCCAGGAGCGAACAGCTTACGAAATCTCCGCGCTGACAGCGGAACTAGTGCAGGAGCAGATTTAGCATTACACAGAGAACACACCCCACAGCGGTAGGCAGTAAAAATGCCGCCGCTGTTTTTTTTACGGAACGGGTCTCACGCCAAACCGTCATAAGAGTGGTAGAGCAGGGCCAGTGGAACAGAGTAAACACCATAGTGCAAACCGCCGTCTGCCAGGTCATAACCCCCATGAGCAGTTGGTTGCTACTCCCCGTAACAGCCTGCAGGCTCCCCACCTGAGTCAGGGCCATAAGCAACACCGGGATCAGCAGTTCATTTGCCGGCAGAGAAAACACAAAGGCCAGCATGATAACACCGCTCATACCCAAAAGCCTTCCCAAAGGTTCCAAAAATGCGGCCACCAGTCCCAACAGAGGCGTGTTGGAAACGATCCACAAAACCACGCCGGCGGGGGCAGCTACCGTAAGGGCCCGCCCCGCCACAAACAGCGTGCGATCAAGCAAGGAACGAACAAATATTTTACCAAGCCGGGGGCGGCGGAAGGGTGGCATCTCCATAAGAAACGTACTGGGCGCAGAACGCAACACCGTCCTGCTCAGTATTCCTGAGACCGCCATAGCTCCCACCACCCCCAAAGCCACGCAAGCTGCCACTATCAATGCCGCCCCTGCATCAGGAAAGAACAAGCCTCCCAACAAAATCAGTGTTGGGAACCGCCCATTACAGGGCACCATGGCATTGGTAAGAATGGCGCTTAAGCGTTCTCGGGGAGAATCAATAATGCGACATCCCATGACCCCAACAGCATTACAGCCAAGGCCCATGCACAGCGTCAGGGCCTGCTTGCCGCAACCGCCGCAGCGAGACATACAGGGATCCAGCAAAAAAGCCATTCTGGGAAGGTATCCCACATCCTCCAAGGCTGTAAACAGCGGAAAGAATATCAGCATTGGCGGCAGCATCACCGATATGACCCTGGCAGAGGTAGCATACATACCGTCTACAAGAGGACCGTAAATCCACCAGGGAAGTCCGGACAGCCATCTGCCTAAAAGGCGATACCCATAATCAAATACCCGCTCCAACAGAGCACTGGGATAATTTGCACCCCAAACGGTGATCCAGATAATTCCCAGGAGCAGCAGAAACATCAGCGGCACACCAAATCGCCGGCTGACCATGAGCCTGTCGACCTTTCGAAAAAATGCTATCCGCTCCTCAGCAATTTGTGTAGTGCATTCTCCGGCAATTTTTTCTGCCTCTGATACTACATTCTCCCACACCGGTAGTTGCTTACCGGATAACTCCTGCGCAGTGGCCTGTATCTGCTGCAGTAACGATTCAAGGCCTTCCCCCTTGCCGGCTGCTGCAAGGACCACCGGCACACCAAGATATGCTGACAGCATATCCCGGTCCACTGCCACTCCGTGCCTTTTGGCTTCATCCATAAGGTTTACGCAAATCACTGTTCTGGGGCTTATCTGCAGCACCTGAAGGGCCAGGATCAGGCTACGTTCAAGGCAACTCCCATCACAAACAACCACCGTACAATCTGCCGTTTTTTGGGAGATATACTCCCCTGCGATCCTCTCGTCCTCCGAGCTTCCTGTCAAAGAGTATGTACCCGGAAGATCCACAAAGGTATATTCAGTATCCTGTCTGCGCAGGATCCCTTCCGCCACACCCACGGTTTTTCCTGGCCAATTACCTGTGTGCTGGCGCAGTCCTGTCAGTGCATTGAACAGGGTGCTTTTTCCCACATTTGGATTGCCTGCCAGGGCTACCGTTATCTTCTGTTTTACCTCTCTGCTCATTGGGCCTGCACCCGGATCCCCTTGGCATCCCGGGTGCGCATTGCCACTACACTTCCACGAAATTCCAAAGCCATCACACTGCCACCGGGGCTGCGGTAACGGCAGCGCACCACTGTCCCCGGAACCATTCCGTATTCACACAGCCGGCGCTTTAAGGATTCCTTGGTATCAATATGGGTCACAACAGCCTGCTGACACAGCCCCAGGCGATCCAAAGTGATCTCCATAACATCCCCTCCAAATGATTGCTACACCATCATATCCCGGCAAAGGCCATTGTGTGCAGGGAATAAAATATCTCTTTTCAATCTGTCGATTCTGTGGTAAACTTGTAGCAAATCTACAGGAGGAGCGCCTATGCAAGAGAAGGTCAGCGCCATTATCGATATTTTACGCCACAAATACCCAGATGCCCCCTGCGCTTTGCAGTACGGAAAAGATTATGAACTGATGATTGCTGTGCGGCTTTCTGCCCAGTGCACCGATGCCCGTGTAAACCTGGTAACTCCCGCACTGTTTAAGGCTTATCCTACCCTGGAAGCCATGGCAGACGCAGACATTGCCGATGTGGAAAATTACATCCACTCCTGCGGCTTTTACCGCCAGAAAGCGAAGGACATCGTGTTGGCATGCCAGATGCTCATTCGGGATTATAACAGCAAAGTACCCGGCACCATGGAGGCGCTTTTGAAGCTGCCGGGCGTAGGAAGAAAAACAGCCAATCTTCTATTGGGTGATCTTTACAATCTGCCGGGCAGCGTAGTCTGTGACACCCACTGTATCCGCATCTGCGGCAGACTGGGATTATCCAGGGGCAAGGAGCCGGAGAAAGTAGAAAAACAGCTGCGCTCCGTTTTACCCCCTGAGGAAAGCTCTGATTTCTGTCACCGGATCGTTCTGTTTGGCCGGGAGGTCTGCACCGCCAGAAATCCCAAATGCGGCGAATGCCCCCTGTCTCCTTTATGTAGCCATGTTAATTAAGCATATCTCCCCCCCTGTCCGCATACTTTGTGGACAAGGGGGGATCCTTTTGCCAAAAAAACTTCCCATTTTCTACAGCGCCCTGCTGCTGACAGGGGTGAACCTGTTGCTGCGGCTGGTATCCACATCCTTTCAGGTATACATATCCGGAAGAATTGGAGCTGCGGGGGTAGGTCTTTTGCAGCTGGTGCTTTCCGTAGGTTCTCTTGCTATGACCGCCGGCATGGCCGGTATCCGCACCGCCACCATGTACCTAACCGCAGAGGAGTTGGGCCGCAAACGACCGGGAAATGTGATTTGGATACTCTCCGGATGCTTTCTTTACAGCATCCTGTGCAGCAGTGCTGTAGCACTGCTGCTTCACAGCTTTGCCCCCTTTCTTGCAGAAAACTGGATCGGCGATATTCGAACCGTTGGTTCTATCCGGCTATTCGCCTGTTTCCTGCCGGTATCCTGCCTTTGCGGCGTTATGGTAGGCTACTTTACCGCCGCCAACCGCATTGGCACCCTGGCCGCGGTTGAGGTAGCAGAACAGCTTTTGTCTATGGCTGTTACAATGACGATCCTTACCCTCTGGGCGGGAAGTGACCCGGCCAAGGCATGCGAAAGCATTATTATGGGCAGCGGCATCAGTTCCTGCATGACCCTGGGCGCACTGGTGCTTCTGCGACTGATGGAAAAAGCGAAAGCTGCGCCACGGATCCCGGTAAAAAACCGCCTGGTCCAGACTGCTATTCCCCTGGCGCTGGCGGACGATCTGAAGGCAGGCATCTCCACCACAGAAAATCTTATGGTCCCCAAGCGTCTTTCTCTGTTTCCCGACGCAGGCGACCCACTTGCTGCCTTTGGCATGGTATGCGGCATGGTATTTCCCGTGCTCATGTTTCCGGCAGCAATCCTTTTCGGTTTAGCAGAGCTTTTGATCCCCGAGCTTGCCCGGTGCGCCGCGGCAGGCAGTCAGGAGCGGATCCGTTATTTAGTCAAACGTGGCCTGCGGGTTGCCCTTTTATACGGCTGCTGCTTCTGCGGTCTGGAATATCTGCTGTCCGGTGAGCTTTGTTTTGCTCTCTACGATAGCCATGAGGCTGGGAATTACCTGCGTCTGTACGCGCTTTTAATACCTATGCTTTACTGTGATGCCCTGACGGATGCTATGACCAAGGGGCTGGGGCAACAAAAGGCCTGTGTGCGCTACAACATTATAACTTCCTCCATGGATGTGGCTTTTCTGTATATTCTCCTGCCCCGCTACGGCATGACGGGATATTTTTTCAGCTTTCTTATCACCCACCTGCTGAATTTTATACTAAGCCTGAACCGACTGTTAAAAATCGTTGGAAAAGTAATCTCACTGAAGGTACCCATCCTGGCAGTGATCGGGACCGCCGCCTCCGTATGGGCGGCCTCCTTTCTGGCTCTTCCTATTCTGCAAGCCGGTGCCTTCCTTCTTATTTGGGGATGCTTGCTATTTCTTTTCGGCGTTGTAGGCAAAGAGGATATATCCTGGCTTAAGGGGTTGATAGCAAAAAAGTAGCCCACTTCGGAAAGTGGGCTACTTTTCATAAATATTACATTGCTTTCAGCAGGTTCAGCAGGTACTCCCATCCCCGCTGCATGGAGGCAATTTCCATTCTCTCCCGACTGGTATGTACATCCTGTGCGTTAGGGCCTGTGGAAATACAGTCAAGTCCGGGAATCTTGTCACCAAAAGCGCCACATTCCAATCCGGCGTGTACCACCCGGACTGTAGGCTCTATGCCGTACATTTCCTTATAGATACGGCTCATCAACTGACGCAGGGGAGAATCCTCCCGGTACTCCCAGGCGGAGAACACGCCATACTGTCCATATACGGCATTTCTTCCTTCGGCGATAGCTTTCAGCCGATCCTGGAGTGCCTGACGCTGCTGGTTCAGACTACTGCGGGGGTAGATCAAAACTGAAAGGCTTTCCTTCAGTTCCACGATGCCTACATTCAGGCTTGTCTGGGGCAGACCCGCAAAAGCAGTCTCCCACGCCTGCACACCATTGGGAATCTCATTGATCAGACCGATCACATTCTCGGTGGCAGCAGCTGTGAGGGCTTCAACAGTAGCTTCCTGCAGTACCTCTACAGTGATCTTGGCATCCTGCTCGCCGTTGACTTCCTTCAGCTCCTGCAACACCGTCTGGCAGATCTCCTTAACCTTCTGTTCGTTCAGCTTATCTCCGGTGATCACTGCCTGGCAGCTGCGGGGAACCGCATTTCCTGCAGTGCCGCTGGCAAAATCCACCAGACGGAAGGTTTCACTGCTTTGCAGTTTTTGTAGCAAGGTACCCATGGTCTTTGCCGCGTTGGCATAATTATACTGCACCACAACAGCAGAGTGTCCGCCACGGAGATTATCAATGCTGATCTGCAGGCAAGCGCCTGTATACCCGGACTTTTCCAGAGGCATATCCATAGTGACATAAGCGCCGCCTGCGCTGCCTGCTGTGAAAGTACCCTCCCGGAAGGTATCAATATTGAGCATCTTTTTACCCTTGAGCATGGACAGGTCAATGGCATTGGCACCGATCAGACCGATCTCTTCATCGGAAGTAAATACCACTTCCAGGGGAGGATGGGCAACCGTATTATCTTCCAGCACAGCCAGGAACATAGCCACAGCGATGCCGTCGTCAGCGCCCAGTGTGGTACCCTTGGCAAACACATACTTTCCATCGTGGGTAATGTCCAGAGGATCCTTCTCCATATCGATGCTGCAGTCCTTATCCTTCTGGCAAACCATGTCCATATGTCCCTGGAGGATCATGGGCTCATGGTCCTCATACCCCGGTGTGCCGTCCTTAAAAATGATTACATTATAGCTTTCATCCTGAATATAGCGCAGTCCGTGCTCCTTGGCAAAGTTAACCAGATAATCACTGATCGCCTTTGTATTGCGGGATCCATGGGGAATACGGCTGATTTCCTCGAAATACCAAAATACCTGCTGGGGCTCCAATCCATCCAATCTTCTCTCTTCCATAATATGTTCCTCCTTAAAGCTGCTTTAATACTTCCAAAATAAAATTCCAGGTACGTTCTACAGACTCAATTCCCAGCCGCTCCCGACTGGTATGGATGTCGTGCATTTCCGGTCCGATGGATACACAATCCAGACCCGGCAGTTTTTCACTTAGTAATCCGCACTCCAGGCCTGCATGGATGGCAACCACCTGGGGCTCCTGCCGGAACATCTCCTTGTAGATCCTTACCATAGTATCCCGCAGGCGGGAATCCTCCCGGTACTCCCAGGCAGGATACTCTCCCGTCTCGGTATATACGCCGTCGTGGAAGCGGGCAAGCTCTGCAAGCTTGGAAAGGAGCTCCCGCTTTTCCGCGTTTACGCTGCTGCGCACCGCAAAGGTCATTTTCATTTCTTCGTCCAGTTCCGCAACACCCAGATTCAGGCTTGTTTGCACCAAGCCGGGAATATCCTTGCTCCAGACCTGTACGCCGTTGGGCGCTGCGTTCAAAAGGGCGATGACCTTTGCAGAGCATTCGGTAGTCAGGGCGTTTCCGCCCAGTGCATCTACATCGTCTCCCCGGATCACCGCCTCAGGTTCATCGTACTGCTCACGGATCTCCTTCTGCAGTTGCGTTGCCACGTCATTGATCCGCTCAATATACATACCCAACGCAACCAGGGTCACCTGGCAGGATCTGGTAATCACATTGTCCTTAGCGCCGCCGGACAGTTTGGTAATGCATACAGGCATCAGCTTCTGTACCCGGCTCAGGAATTCACCCATGACCTTGTTGGCATTGGCCCGGTTTCTGTGGATATCCACACCGGAGTGGCCGCCTTGCAACCCCTCCACTGTCAACCGGACACAGGGTCCGTATACCGCCCGCCGCTCCACCGGCAAGCTGATAGTACCTCTGGCACCGCCGGCACAGGACACTGTGAATACTCCCTCCTCCTCGGAATCAATATTCAAAAGCATCCGGCCCTTCAGCATAGAAAGATCAATACCGGCAGCTCCAAACATACCTGTTTCTTCATCCACAGTAAATACCGCTTCCAGAGGGGGGTGTGAAATACCGGAGTCCGCCAGCAGCGCCAACGCGTAGGCCACCGCAATGCCATCGTCACCGCCCAGGGTGGTACCCTTGGCGAACACATATTGTCCGTCGTGGGTGACATCCACTCCTTGGGTCTGCATATCAACGGCGCAGTCCTCATCCTTTTCACAGACCATATCTATATGGCCCTGAAGGATTACAGGCGCATGGTCTTCATAGCCGGGGGTGCCTTTCTTGAAAATAATTACATTATTCAGCTCATCCTGGATATATTCCAGTTCCTGCTCCCGGGCAAAGGAAACCAGATAATCGCTGATGGCCTTGGTATTGCCGGAGCCATGGGGGATGGAACACAGCTTTTCAAAGTAAGCAAAAACCGCCTCCGGCGCCAGGCCGGCAAGCTTGACTGCCTTCATAGGAACACCTCGCAATTCAACTCTGTGTCATTATACCACAGCAGCAGAAAAAAGTCTAACCCTATAAAAAGAAAATGGCCACAGGCAAAACCTGCGGCCAAATATCTTTTATCAAGGGATCAGGCTCAAAGCCAGTGTCAGGACGATCCATGCCAGAGCGACCCACTTGGTAGCGGTTGCCAGCAGCTTGTCCAGACCGCCCTTACCGCTCTTGCTCAGGTAAGAATCACTGTTGCCGGAAATGGCACCGGACAGACCTGCCTCCTTGCCGGACTGCAGCAGCACAACGGCAACCAGAATAACACTGGCAATAACCTCCAGGACAGTGAGAATGATCTTAATTACTTCCATCTTTGTAACCTCCCTCCGGCTGTGTTGAACCGCACACAGCGGATTACATTTCATAATGCCAACACTTTGGCTCATAATAGCCTGACTATTGTAGCACAGGCTTCCACAAATTGCAAGAACTTTTCTTCTGTTTTTCGGCAGCTTATTTTGTGACCCAGCTACCTGTGGCAGCGCAGGTCAGATACGCGTTGATAAAGGGATCCAGCGCGCCGTCCATAACCGCATTGACATTGGAGGTCTCGCAGCCGGTACGGGTATCCTTAACCAGGGTATAGGGCATGAAAACATAGTTGCGGATCTGGCTGCCCCACTCAATTTTCTTCTGAACACCCTTAATATCGGAGATCTTGTCCAGGTGCTCACGCTCCTTGATCTCCACCAGCTTGCTGCGGAGCATACGCAGACAGTTTTCCTTGTTCTGGAACTGGCTTCTTTCGGTCTGGCAGGCAACTACAATACCTGTAGCCTTATGGATCAGACGAACCGCAGAGCTTGTCTTGTTAATGTGCTGGCCTCCGGCGCCGGAGGAACGGGACACCTGCATTTCGTAGTCCTCTGCCTTGATCTCCACATCCTGGCTGTCATCCTGAATATCCGGAATTACTTCGATAGCCGCAAAAGAAGTCTGGCGGCGGGCGTTGGCATCAAAGGGAGACACACGGACCAGCCGGTGCACACCGTTCTCACCCTTTAAAAATCCGTAAGCATTGTCTCCCTCGATCAGGATATCTGCTGACTTAAGCCCGGCTTCATCACCTTCCTGATAGTCCATGATCTTATAGGTGTAGCCGTGGGCTTCTGCCCAGCGAGTGTACATACGGTAAAGCATTTGGCACCAATCCTGGGCCTCAGTACCACCAGCACCTGCCTGAAAAGAGACCATAGCATTGTTGCTGTCGTAGGTTCCGGTAAGCAGGGTCTGGAGACGGCAGCGCTCCATATCCTCAGAAAGCTTCTGAAAGCCTTCCTTCAGCTCATCCAGCATGGAATCGTCGTCTTCCTCTGCTGCCATTTCGCAAATGGTCATCAGATCATCCCAGGATGCGAGCATCTGCTCATACTTCTCGATCTTGTTTTCGGTGGTTTTGGTTTTTACCACCACCTGCTGGCTTTTCTCCGGATTGTCCCAAAATCCCGGTGCCTCCTGCATAGCGCGAAGCCGCTCCAGCTCGTTGCGCAAGCCCTCTACATTCAGGGAATCCGCCAGCGCCTCCAATGCCGGGCGCACCTCGTTCAACTTCTGCTTATATGCATCAAATTCAATATTCATGGGCCTGTACCCTCATTTCCTTAAAATTGACATTTCGGTTTATTATAGCCGAATTTTCTATTTCTGTAAAGAGGAAACAAAAGAAATCCCGCCCCAAAACAAGAAAAACCCCATTACAGCCGCAACTATACGCTGTAATGGGGCCCTTTGCATTGATTATCAGCGATCACTTGGCAGGCAGACCTCCTCCGCGAAAATCAGTTCATCCACATCCGCATAGCACTTGTCACAAACATACATAAAACCACCCCCTTACAATAGCACTCCCAGTAATATATGCGCAGGCTTGTAAAAAGTGCAGCGAATTTAGTTGACAGCTTATATTTTTTTCGTTACAATGCTATGGTAAACAAACGCCTCCGTAGCTCACCTGGATAGAGCGTACGCCTCCTAAGCGTAAGGTAGTGAGTTCGAGTCTCGCCGGGGGTGCCAAAAATATAGCATCCCTTTTGGGGATGCTATATTTTTTATTCACGGCGAGGCTCGAAAAATCAAATCGCAACAATCCAGTGGACTGTTGCTCGCGACGGCTAGACGGAGCGAATCCTTTATCTGCGTTTAGCGCAGATGCAAACGAGTCTCGCCGGGGGTGCCAAAAATATAGCATCCCTTTTGGGGATGCTATATTTTTTATTCACGGCGAGGCTCGAAAAATCAAATGCAACGCGGACGAGCATTTTTCTTTTCCCGATTCTCACAAACATCTTACACAACACTTGCATTTTCGGAAAAAACGAGCTACAATATCTACAATGTGTGAACACAGGTTATGGCTTGTTCATATTTGAAAATATTGGCATGGTAGTTTATAATATAGATAGCCCTCTGCCCCGAATAAGGGTGACATTGTAAGCATCCCCCTGGACTGCGAAGAGCGCTACATTATCGGCTACCTGCTGAACGAAAATTAAGATTTCAGGCATGACCCAAGGGTTTATTGACCTGTTAATAAAATCCACACAAAAAATTTGCAACATATAACGGAGGAGAATGCAAATGAAAGCACTGGTAAAAAAGTTTCCCCAAAAAGGTCTCTGGTTGGAGGAAGTTCCGGAACCCAGCACCGGTATCAACGATGTAAAGATCAAGATACATAAAACCGCCATCTGTGGCACCGATCTGCACATCTACAACTGGGACACCTGGTCCCAGAACACCATCCGCACCCCCATGGTCATTGGCCACGAGTATGTGGGCGAGATCGTCGAGGTTGGCGCAAACGTTATCAACTGGAAGGTTGGCGATCTGGTCTCCGGCGAGGGCCACATTGTCTGCGGCAAGTGCAGAAACTGCCTGTCCGGCAAGGGCCATCTGTGCAAGGACACCGTGGGTGTCGGCGTTAACAGAGACGGTGCATTTGCCGAGTACTTGGTGATCCCCCAGGAAAATGTCCGCAGATGCGAAGAGGGTATCTCCGAGGATATGTACGCTATCTTCGATCCCTTCGGCAACGCTGTCCACACCGCCCTGTCCTACAACGTAGTTGGTGAGGATGTGCTGATCACCGGCGCCGGCCCCATCGGCATCATGGCTGCTGCTGTTTGTAAGTTTGCAGGCACAAGACATGTTGTGCTGACCGACATCAACGACGCCAGACTGGAGCTGGCTCACAAGCTGGGCATCGAGTATACCGTTAACACAATGAAGGAAGACCTGTCCGTTATCATGGACAAGCTGTGTATCAGAGAGGGCTTCGATATCGGTCTGGAAATGTCCGGCAGTGAGATCGCCCTTAACACCATGATCGACCACATGATCCACGGCGGCAAGATCGCTCTGCTGGGTCTTTTGAAGAACGATGCCAAGATCGACTGGTCCAAGGTCATCTTCAACGGTCTGTTCATCAAGGGCATCTACGGCAGAGAGATGCACGAGACCTGGTACAAGATGTCCGCTATGCTGCAGGGCGGTCTGGATATTTCCGAGATCATTACCCACAAGCTGGATGTCAGGGACTTTGAAAAGGGCTTTGAAGCCATGAACAGTGGAACCAGCGGCAAGGTCATTCTGGACTGGACCGCTTTGAATGAAGGGAGCAACGCATAATGAAGAACGCATTGAACTATTTCGCAGAGACCCTGGAGAGCATTGAAAAGGACGGTCTGACCAAGAACGAGAAGATCATCACTACCCCCCAGGGTGCTAAGGTTGGCCTGTCTGACGGCAGAGAAGTTATCAATATGTGCGCCAACAACTACCTGGGTCTGGCCAACAACCCCCAGGTGATCCAAGCCGCTAAGGAGAGCTACGACAACTACGGCTATGGTCTGTCCTCCGTCCGCTTTATCTGCGGCACACAGGAGCTGCACAAGAAGCTGGAGAACAAGCTCAGCAGCTTCCTGGGCACCGAGGATACCACCCTGTACTCCTCCTGCTTCGACGCCAACGCCGGTCTGTTTGAGACCCTGCTCACCGAACAGGATGCTGTTATCAGCGACGAGCTGAACCACGCCAGTATCATTGACGGCGTAAGACTCTGCAAGGCTAAAAGATTCCGCTATAAGAACAACAACATGGACGATCTGCGGGCCAAGCTGGAAGAGGCAAAGGACTGCCGCATCAAGCTGATCGCCACCGACGGTGTGTTCTCCATGGACGGCATCGTGGCTAACCTGAAGGGCATCTGTGATCTGGCTGACGAATACGGCGCTCTTGTGATGGTGGACGACAGCCACTCCGCCGGCTTCATGGGCGACACCGGCAGAGGCACTGCTGAATACTGCGGCGTGTCCGGCAGAGTTGACATCATCACCGGCACCTTTGGCAAGGCTCTGGGCGGCGCATCCGGTGGCTTTACCTCCGGCAGAAAGGAGATCGTTGCTCTGCTGCGTCAGCGCTCCCGTCCCTACCTGTTCTCCAACACCCTGGCTCCCGCTGTGGCTGCAGGTTCACTGAAAGTTCTGGAGATCATTGAGAATGACCTGAGCATGCGTAAGAAGCTCTTCGACAACACCAAGCTGTTTGCACAGAAGATCAAGGAAGTTGGTCTGGATGTTCAGGACGGCGGCACTCCCATCGTACCTGTTATGCTCTACGATGAGCATACCGCTGTTGAGATGGCAAAGCGGATGATGGACAAGGGCATCTATGTGGTGGCCTTCTCCTACCCTGTCGTTCCCAAGGGCAAGGCTCGTATCAGAACCCAGCTGTCCGCAGCTCTTAGCGAAGAGGACATTCTGTACATTGTTGACTGCTTCAAGCAGGTCAAGGAGGAAATGGGACTTTAATTTTAAAGCCCTGTATGACAACCAATAAGAGAGGTGCTGCTCCGAATGGAGCAGGGCCCCTTTATTTTATATTTACTTATCAG
>JAZSDS010000053.1:0-3796 GCA_045531275.1 Faecousia sp. | reverse complement strand
AGCGTGGCGATCATTTCATCGGATTCCGGGGTGTCAAAGGTCACATCGGAATAATCATACAATGCAGGCTTGCCATTGATAAAGCGATCGTAAGCAACCAGCGCATAGCAGGCCTGGTCGGTAGCCATGGCATTGGAGCCGCCGCCAACGACGTGCTGAAACATAGCATCTTCCTGCACATAGTGAGAAAGCAGTCCATCTACAACAGATTTACCATTCTTGATAAAACGGCTGTCTGTATCAGGATCGATGCCCCATGCAGTAGTGGCAACGATGACCCAGGAACAGCTTTCCGCACATTCCGCACCGCCGGAAGCAAAGGTGCCGTTATCGTGTTGCAGGGCAGATAAGCAGGCAAATGCTTTCTCACAAGCGGCGGCTACCTCAGGTTGATTCCGGTAAGGATAGAGAGCAACCAACGCCATACCGGTGATGTCAGGATCAGATGCGTAAGACTTGTTGGCCATCAGGGACCAGCCACCGTCATTGTGCTGCAAGGACACAATGGAATCCACACACTGCTGTCGAATCGTGGCATCGGTTGTTGCGTAGTTATTAGAGTCCAGAGCGATTAGTGCCCAAATGGTGCCGTTGATGCCTTGCTTTTTGATCCATTTGAAGCCATTGGCACTGTAAGCCTCCACCAGATTCCAGTCGCCAACAGATGTGGCGTCCTTACCGAGGGCGGACAATGCCACGATCAGGCGAGAGTTGTCAGTAGATTTGGATTTATGCAGCGCACCGTTCAGGTTAACCTTTGCGGCTGTTGTATTTACAGTATCTACGATACGGTCATAGTAGGCGGTAAAATAAGCATCATCCTTGGCATAGTAGCCGCCGCGGGCCAGACTCAATACTGTCCACTCACCAGCGGTAGTGCCGAAAACAGGCTCCTTCACGGTAGCTGCCAGTTGAGTAAGCGTGGCATCCAATACAGTACTGACATTCTGGGAAGTACTGCCTGTACGAGAATCAGTTGTTGCCGAAATACTGATAGGTGTCAGACTCAAAACAACGCCCAACACCACAATTACACTGAGTATTTTCTTAAAGCTATGCATAATCGCAATCCTTCCTGGTAGAGCATATTTTCGGTGGATCATCCTAATGCTGCTACTTCCTTGGCAGCTAAATGGTAGTTGTAGAGTGCCTGCAGAAGCGCCTGCAAGGATTCACTTCCTTTTTCGTTCATCCGAACAATATAGATCAGCGGACTGTAAAGGATTGTCATCTGATTTCCGGATGCATCCGAGATCAGCAGTTCGATTTCCTGATCCAGATCCTGAGGCAGAATATCCGGAATTTCTACATAGTACAGGTCATCTTTTAACTTAGCAGTGTATTCTTTACCATTTGCAGTAAAGCTGACTGCATTGGTATCGCCCTGAATTCGGAAATAATATCTGACAGCAATTCTGTCACGGAATAACAAGGTTGCTCCACAGAAAGACACTCCCTCCAATGCACCATTGGTGCTAAGCGTACAGTTTTCATTTGAGGGAATATTGGTTGCACCGGTACCAGTAATACCTTCATTTGCAGGTGTATCCACACGGTAATCAAAATAATTCTGTGCAGCCGCACCATAATTCAGCATTTCTTTTACCAAAGCGTGGTAATTACTGAGTTTCTCATCGGCCAGAACCGTCTGTGCGTACTGCCGAATTGTGTAGGTTTGCGTGCTTTCAACGGTATCCATATTCTTGATCGTAACAACAATGTTATCGGTCATTTGTGCTGCAGCCAGTTTTACATCAACAACATAAAGACCTTCTTCTGTTTTTTTTAGGTTATTTGCCGTATAGCTCACCTCAGTGTTTGCTACAGAAATTACGACAGCTGCTGTAGATTCAATAGACGGATTGATATTTAAATAGAAATTCACATTCAGGGCATCTGTCAGTGTAATATTCCATTTTGCTACCTCACTGACAGCAGGCGGCGTTACCTCGCCAGCGGTTACAGTAACTTTTGCATAGGCAGGAGAGGATACGATATTCTCGGTATCAGCATCGATGCCATAAGCTCCGTTACACCACAAATAGTAAGTACCTGCCTGATCAAAAGAAAGGACTGCGCAGCCGTTGTCATCGGTGGTAAGCGTACCGTCGGCAGTACCGAAAGTTGCGCCGTAGAAAAGTTCATAGCCGCTTTCCGGTGCCAGAACGGGTGTACCGTCAACCATATTACTGTAAGAGCGCAGCAGTTTCACAGACACAGCCTCGCCGACCTGGGCAGTGTAGTTGTGGACAAAGCTATCATTCTCATCTGCAAGCAGATGGAAGCCCGCAGCGCTGTCCCACAGGAAAGCATAGCTGGTGAAACTGGCGATATCAATGAAGTCGCCGGGCTCCAGAATGATGTGGTCAGAAGTGGCGCCTACGGCAAAGGAGGAGCCTTCGGATAGCGCCTCGTCAATAGGGAACTCACCGTTGAGGAAGTAGTTCAGGTTCTCGTCAAAACCGAAGATACCACCCTGGAAATAAGAACTGCCTGCACCACCGGTGAAGTTGACATCACTCCAGCTGCCGCCGTAGATGTTCTCGTGGGCATAGATGATCAGCTGCAAGGCAGTAGTCTCATAAGCGCCATCACCATCCGGGTCATACAGATATTCACTAAGACCATATTCGTTAAGATCAATGGATTTGACTTCATCCAAGGATACGGGGACGTACACCATAGGGCTTCCGTTTTTGTCATCAATATATTGACCGTCAAAGCTGACGGAGATGTACACATACTGGCTTTCCGTTGCAAAGGCGGTTGCGGGCAGCAGACCCAACACCATAACGACGGCAAGGTTCATACTAAGTACTTTTTTGGTAATTCGCATAACAAATAAGTCCTTTCTTAAAGCTTATTTAATAACTCTCTTTTCTTTGGGTTGCTTTAATCCAGCGGACTCCAATGCACGGGGCCAAGGTCCAAGGAAGGCCTTGATCTGGGCGCAAGCAGCATTGTCAAAGTCCTTTTTTGTGGGGAGTCTTCCAAGCTCCGTATACTTTTGTCGAAGAAGATCCTCCGCCCAGGCCTTCTTTTCTTCCGGTGTCACTTGCATCCCTCCTTCTTTTCTCATGTGGCTTATCCGCAAAACAAAAAGTGCAACCTATTGATCCTCAAGTACGGATCAATTCGGCTGCACTCTCCTGTCAAAGCGTGATAAACCCAATCAATGCGGCTGGCTCTCTGACTTATGGCAAGGGGGATGCCAAACACAGCAATGGACGGTTGTTCCGGTTTCTCACCGGATCACCATACCGCATCGATAAGCAATATTCAGTTGGTTTGCGGGCTGTGCCCGCCAGGGCAATCAGCAGGACAAAGGGGATGAGACCCACACAGACGGTCACAGCAAAAAAGCTGCAGCAACCCTATACTGGGCCGCTGCAGCCGTTTTTCCGCAACAAAAAACCTCAGGCTCCGTACTTGCAGACCCTAGTGTTTTTACCTCATTTAAGCAGTTCTTCTGACTTACGCATCCTAAGCTCCACACAGCCTTCTCAGGTTTCCCCAATGACCGACTTTCGTCTTGTGTGGGTGCCTCCACGCATACAGCGGCGGTACCGTCCGGGATTCTCACCCGGTTTTCTATTCTCTTGTGGTGCTGTTACCACATCCACAAGCACTTAAACGGAATATTTACTTGCGCATATATGATACACGATTACTACTTGATTGTCAATCGAAAAAGGGAAAGTCCGTTGATTTTGATACAAAACGCAACATAATCCCGCCAAAGCGAAAGATTGTAGGCAGCTCCGTACATCTTGACAATCCCCTTGTCCGATTAGTA
>JAZSDS010000060.1:0-31016 GCA_045531275.1 Faecousia sp. | reverse complement strand
AGCTGATGCTGGAGAAGAACAAGGACCTGCCCCCCTTTGTCCTGCATGATGGTCCTCCCTTCTCCAACGGCTATATTCACATGGGCCACGCCCTGAATAAGACCCTGAAGGACTTTATTGTAAGAAGCCATGCCATGATGGGTTTTTACACCCCCTATGTCCCCGGCTGGGATAACCACGGACTTCCCATTGAGCGTGCGATCGAAAAGTCCAAGAGTAAGCTGAATAAGGATATGTCTGTATCGGAATTCCGCAAGGCCTGCGAAAATTTTGCCGAGGATTTCATCCAGAAGCAGATGGGCGGCTTTAAGCGCCTGGGCGTAGTGGGTGACTGGAAACGTCCCTACCGCACCATGGACAAGCATTTTGAAGCCCAGGAAGTGAAGGTCTTTGGCCGGATGTTTGACAAGGGCTACATTTACAAGGGTCTGAAGCCTGTTACCTGGTGCCCCTTCTGCGCCACCGCTGTTGCCGAGGCTGATATCGAATATCAGGACGATCCCTGCACATCTGTATATGTCAAATTCCCCGTCAACGACGATTTGGGTAAGCTCTCCCAGTTTGATCTGAGCAAGACCTACTTCGTTATCTGGACCACCACTATTTGGACCCTGCCCGGCAACATGGCCATCTGCCTGCATCCCCGTGACACCTATGTTCTGGTGAAGGCAGAAAACGGCGAAACCTACATCATGGCCCAGGCCCTGATGGAAAAGACCATGAAAATGGGCGGTTTTGAAAATTATGAGGTGTTGGCTACCTATCCCGGCAGTTTCTTCGAGAACATGACCGCCAAGCACCCCATCCTGGATAAGACCTCCCGCCTTGTCTACGCAGAGTATGTCACCATGGACTCCGGTACAGGCTGTGTCCACACTGCCCCCGGCTTTGGTGCTGACGACTATCAGACCTGCATGCGTTACGGCATGGAACTGGTGGTTCCCGTAGACGATTATGGCAGGCATACCGATTACGCCGGCAAGTACGCCGGTCTTAAAACCGAGGAATCCAACCCGGTGATCCTGGAGGACATGAAGGAATCCGGTATGCTGTTTGCCGCTGAAAATATTGTCCACTCCTACCCCCACCATGACCGTTGCAAGAAGCCCGTGATCTTCCGTGCTACACCTCAGTGGTTCTGCTCTGTGGAATCCTTTAAGGACCAGGCTATTAAAGCCATTGAAAACGTGCAGTGGTATCCCGCCTGGGGCGAGGACCGCATGGTAAGCATGATCCGTGAGCGGGCCGACTGGTGTATCTCCCGTCAGCGCCGTTGGGGTCTGCCCATTCCTGTGTTCTACTGCAGCGACTGCGGCAAGCCTGTTTCCACACCTGAATCCATTGCAAAGATCTCCGCACTTTTTGACGAGCATGGCTCTAATATCTGGTTTGAAAAGGATGCAATGGAGCTGGTCCCCGACGGCTTTACCTGCCCCCACTGCAGTGGCAAAACCTTCACCAAGGAAACTGACACCCTCGACTGCTGGTTCGACTCGGGTTCTACCCACTATGCATCTTTGATGCGTGATACACCCGAGCTGTGGCCTGCAGATGTTTATCTAGAAGGCGCTGACCAGTACCGTGGTTGGTTCCAGTCCAGTTTGCTAACCTCTGTTGGCGCGTTGGATCAGGGCGCACCCTTCAAGCAGGTATTGACCCACGGTTGGACTGTTGACGGCCAGGGCCGCGCTATGCATAAGAGCCTGGGCAACGGTGTTGACCCTGCTGACCTGATTAAGGATTTCGGTGCCGACATTGTCCGTCTGTGGGCAGCTTCCTCCGATTACCACGCAGATGTGCGCTGCTCTAAGGATATCTTTAAGCAGATTGCCCAGAACTATCTGAAGTTCCGTAACACTGCCCGCTACTGCCTGGGTAATCTAAACGACTTTGACCCCAACGCATTGATCCCCGCTGATCAAATGGAAGAACTGGACAAGTGGGCCCTTACCAAGCTGAACGTCTTGGTAGCCCAGTGCCGTAAATCCTACGACAACTACGAATTCCACCTTGTCTCCCATGCCATTAACGACTTCTGCGTGGTGGAGCTTTCCAGCTTCTATCTGGACATCATTAAGGATCGTCTGTACTGTGAGGAAAAGGATGGCCTGCGTCGCCGTTCCGCACAAACAGCCCTGTTCCTGATTGTGGATGCCATGGCAAAGCTGTTTGCCCCCATTCTGGCATTCACCTGCGACGAGATCTGGCAGGCTATGCCCCACCGTGATGGTGACGACAGCCGCAACATTCTCCTGAACCAGATGCCGGAGGGCTTTGACGACTACGCTCTGGACGATGCTACCATGGAGAAATGGGCAGCTGTTATGAAGCTACGCCAGGATGTAAACGGTGTTCTGGAAATTGCCCGGGCTGACAAGCGCATCGGCAAAGCACTGGAGGCCCATGTCAGTCTGCAGACCGAGGATACTACGCTGACAGACACCTGCAAGGGCCTGAATCTCAGCGAGATCTTTATCGTCTCCTCCTGCGACTGGGAGTCCGTACCGGAAGGCGCCACTGCAGGCACCGGCACCAACCTGCCCCAGCTGACCGTTGGCGTCAGTGAGGCCAGAGGTGAAAAGTGCCCCCGCTGCTGGATGCACTCACAGCAGGCAAACGCCGAGGGACTGTGCCCCCGCTGTGCAAGTGTTATCTCCAAGATGGACATTGAAATCTGACATTACACTAAAATCGCTCAACCCATATTGGTTGAGCGATTTTTTATGGATCTATGAGAACAACTGCTACGTCATTGACATT
Organism: Faecousia sp.; assembly: GCA_045531275.1. Taxonomy (GTDB): domain Bacteria; phylum Bacillota; class Clostridia; order Oscillospirales; family Oscillospiraceae; genus Faecousia. The sequence continues at coordinate 28,256 of JAZSDS010000060.1, read as the reverse complement.
GGTGCCAGTGGGTCCGGTGTAGATAAGTCCCTCCGCCATTTCAAGGGCATGGAACGCGTCATTATCCTGCAGCACAGAGAAAATATCGATCCCCCGGGTACGAAGAGCCGTTGCTGTTTCACCGTCCACATAACCGCCTGCCGCATCTGTGGGGCCATCTGTCCCGTCGCTGCCAACACTGAACACAGCCACTCCGGAAAGCCCATCGATACAGGCAGCAGCGGCTAGCGCCAGCTCCTGATTGCGGCCTCCCTTGCCTTTTCCGGTCAGTTCCACTACGGTTTCACCGCCTGCTATAAAGGCAAGCTTCTTGCCAGAGAGAACATAGGTCTTGGCAATAGATGCCAGGAACGAACCTGCCTCCTTCGCCTGACAGCAAAGCTGATCGGTAAGCACCGTTGGCTCGTAGCCCAGCTCTTTGCACGCAGCTGCAGCGGCACTGCACAGTTCCCGGACAGAGCCGGTGATCTGGGTGTCTACATTGTCAAGCATTTTCGGTGTTTCACGATCCAGAAGCTGTCTTGCAGCCCCAAAGAGCTTTAACTGATACTTTTCGGCAATCGCCCTTGCTTCAACGCAGGTGCTGGTGTCTGCACAGGCAGGGCCTGATGCGATCATATCCAGAGGATCTCCCAGAATATCTGACAGCACGATAGCGTGCACCTTCGCCGGGGCTACCAGCTCCGCAAAGCGACCGCCCTTAACTTTCGACAGGCGCTTACGGATGGTGTTGATTTCCACAATATTCGCGCCGCAGGCAAGAAGCTGTTGGGTAATTTCCTGCAGCTCAGCGCCGCTGACCAAAGGCATTTCAAACAGCGCACTGCCGCCTCCGGACAGAAGGAACAGGACTGTATCCTCCGCCTTTAGGTCAGCAACCAGTTCAAGTGCTTTCTGGGTTGCAATAAAGGAATTTTCGTCGGGCACCGGGTGTCCTGCCTCAAAGCAGGCAAAATCCGCGACAGGACCCATCACATGAGCATATTTTGTGATGACGATACCGCTGTCAATGCGGCTTCCCAGGCAATCATGGGCAGCCTTCGCCATCTGCCATGCTGCCTTGCCCACGGCCACCAGCACGACCCTGCCGGGGAACTGCTTTCCCGTAAGCGCCCGCTTGACCGCAGCATCGGGCAAAACCGCGCCGATAGCAGCTGATATGATTTGCTCTGCATCAGTTCGAAGATTGTGATCCATATTTTCCCCTTTGATAATATATCTTTTTCTTTTGTTTTAATAAACACCATTTCGATCCGTTTGTCAACCCCACAAATGGAAAACCGCGCAAAAATATCCCCCAGAGCTTGGGGGATATTTTGCCATATTTATTCCGTTTTCAGTTTCTTCTGTCTTTCCACAGAGGTGTTTTCCCTATTAAGAAAATCTTATCCTTTTAAGTCTTCGAGCATAGTAACAAACTGGTCCACCAGCGTTTCTGAGGTGCCCCTCACAAAATTAGAGTTGTTGCTCTCATAGCTGTCATAATCGATGGCTGCCTGGGTCGGTATATAGGAATAGTGCTCGTTGGCACAGGTGCAGATCACCGTCGTATCAAAGGGCGAACGTGCTTTTATGTCCATAGCGGAGGTGGAGAACATTTCATAGGGAGCAGTGATGAATGCAAGCTCACCGATGTAGAACGCATTTAATTCTATATCCATTGTAGCAGGCAGAGCGTAGCGTCTGACGATCGCTCTTGCTTCGTGGACAGAGTTGAAACCATACTGGTATGCTAAAGATTCACTGTATGCATCCTTTACTTCCTTCGCCTGTTCAAGCTTATCATCGTCGTCATGGTTTACGGTGGCCTCGAACATCACCCGAGAGATTTTGATACCCGCGCCTTCCACAGGCTGCATATCAGGCAGAGCGTCTATGGCATGTTTTGCCGCCGCGGCGCCGTAGTCATCGCGGTTTAAGCCGTGTTCATCCGCTTTGATTTGAGAATCTGTGACCATGTTTCCTGTGGCACCCAGTACATAAGCGAAATGCATATCGGTCTGGCTCTCAAAGGAGTCCCGGATAGCACCGATATAGTCATTAGACAGGTTTCTGTCCTTTCCGCCATTGGAATCAAAGCAGGGGTGACCCTGCCAGTTCATCAGCAGAATATCCTTTTTATCTCCCTCGCGCTCCGCCTTCACCAGGATCATTTCGTCGTCTTTCTCCATGGCATAATCCTTGATGCCGCTGGCACTGCTGCCAAAATTGGAGCCATAGTATGTTCCGTCGTTCATCAGATAGTGACGGACAAAATTCAGCCCCTCCACCTCAACGCTGGTGCTGTACAAAGTAGCCGGGGCCAGATCCGCCAGGGCAGTCTGGGCTGCCTCTAGAAAACCGGTAGCGTAAGGGCCCTCGTTGTATCTTTCAATGCTGGCATGGCTGCTATCCTGGTCCGGTCCGGAATGGGTATGGGTAGCTGTGATCATGATATGGTCACCCGGCACACCGGTTGCCTCCGTTATTTTATCACGGACAATTTTCGTAGCGTCTTCTCTGGATGCTATGGTGTCCTGGTTAAACAGCAGAATGGTCTCGTCACCGTCTTTGAAAGCGATGCAGGTAGCGTACAGATAATTCAGATACCCTTCGGACATGCGGGAAGTGCTGCCGTTTCCGTAGCCGCCAAGGGGCACAGATTCTGTGGGCATGATCTTTGCCCGGCCATAACCCACCTGCAGGCCGGATGCTGTGTTGCTGCCGCCTTGTTCGCCGCCTTCACCGCCGCAGGCGCACAGGCCAAGAATAATCACCAGGGTCAGGATAATGCTAATTAGTTTTTTCATGGTTTTTCCTCCTTTAATTGTCATTGTCCATACTTAACAAAAATGACACACTAGCTGTCAAATTTATGTGCCCAGGGTCTGATACAAATGAAACAAATTACCGTTCCAAGGACTGCGATCACAAGCCAGCTAAGGAGCGTAAAATTCCAGCCCAGCTTCTCGGACAAAAGAGCAATTCCGTAGGTAGATGCCGCGCTGCCGATATAGGTACAGCTGTTCAAAACGCCGGATACGGTGGATACCATACCGCTCTTTTCAAAATACTGCGGGATCATGCAGTTGAGCATCAGGTTCACACCGTACATGCATCCTGTAAGCACTGCTGAAAGAAAAACGGAAAGTCCGGCGCTTTTTCCTGTGATCAGCACCAAGCCAAAGGCGGCGACAGTGCCTACACAGAACAGCAGCCCTGCACAGGTAAGCGGATTGGTAAGCCTCTTTGTGTACAGCTTTGTCGCAATCTGGAAGCACAAGATGCTGAAAACCGGCAAGACCACACCCGTCAATATGGCAATAGCGTTGCTTAAATGGTAGGTTTCCGAGATATACGAAGGCATCCAGGTAGTCACGCCGTCCCGGAGCATTCCCTGCATAACAATGGCGATCATAACGCCGAACATCAGCGGCGTAAACAAGGCTCCGCTTGTTTTTGCAAGCCCTTTAGCTTTATCCGCTTTCGTTTCAACCCCTATATCGCAGGCATATCGATTCCAAGCAAGGAGCATGACACCTGCGCACAGGGTAGAAAACACAAACACAGACTTCCAGCCAAAAATCGATAAGCATACAGGGGAAACAAGATATATCACGATGGTGCCAATGCTGCTTCCCCAGGCAACTTTGTTGATAGCCTCTTTATAATCCTGCTCCCGCAGCATCGTTGCCAGGATCCGCACCAGCGGCGGCCACAGAAAGCTCTGTGCAAAGCCATTGACGCACCAAACGCACAGCATCTGATAAGGATCCTGACACACAGGAATCAAAAGATTCATAAGCGCTGTAACGCACAGGCCGACGAAAACCAGCTTTTTGGGAGAGCACCGGTCACCAACAATACCGCTTACAATCTGCCCGGCACCGTAAGTGATAAAGCTTCCTGTTACTGCCAGAGAAAGCAGGCTTCTGGAAAACGCCGTGGCTGTTTCCATTTCCGATATGACTGCACCGTAATTGATCCGCGTCATATAACTGACCATGTAGGTTGCAGCAAAGAGCAGGGTAAGCTGATTGATCTGCTTTTTGTCTTGCAGCTTCATCATATCAGGCTTTTCCCCTCCCACTGGCTATCGGGCTCTATGTCCAGCAGGCTGGCTACTGTGGGTGCGATATCCATTATGCTGGCTTTCCCGATTTCGTTTCCTGGGGCGAAACCCTTACCCAGGAGCATAAGCGGTATCGTCATATCCTCCGGAATATCCAAGCCATGCATCCGGTCGTGCCCGCCATGGTCAGCTGTGATGATCACAGCATAATCATCGGGCAGGGCTTTCAAAACCCTTTCTATATTATCCCAGCTGTTGTCCATCGCTTTCATGTATCCTTCGCTCATCCAGCCATAGGCATGACCTGCCATGTCGGTATAGCCCAGGTAGAGGAACGTAAAATCCGTTTCATTGTTATGCAGATGTACAATAGCAGCGTCTGTAACCTTATTGTTGGCTTTATCATATCCAACGTCGTTTCCACTGCAAAAAAACGAATATGTAAGAGATCCCGGTCTTGCAATATCCCGCAGTTCTTCCCAGTTATAGAAGAAAGCGCTTGTTTTTTTGTTTTTATGCAGTACCTCGCACAGTCCGTCGATTGGTCTTACCTGGGGAGTATGCACATTCGTAGTAATTCCGTGTCTTCCCGGATCGATGCTATGGAAAAGCGACATAATACATGGCAGCGTTTTAGACGGCATAACTGTTTTTGCTCGCATAGTATAGGATGCCTTCTGCATTATTTGCTGCGCCAGCGGTTGTCCGGACAGTGCATCCGGACGCATTCCGTCCACCAAAATTAACAATGTCCGCATTATATCTCGCCCCCTGCGTGAATAACGATATCATTTTCCCGGTACAGCTTCAGCAGCTCTGCAGGAAGTTTAGAGTCCGTAATGTAGGTATAGCGCTTTTCGGTGTCTGCAATTTTCAGGAGTGCCTTTTTCTCAAATTTGCCGCTGTCTGCCAAAATGAACACTTCATCTGCCAACTGTATCAGCTGCCTTTGAATTTGATAGAGTTCCGTGTGAAAATCGCAAATGCCGTTAGACAGAGAAACAGCACTTGGGAACAAGAATACCTTTTGCACATGAAGCACACTTAATATATCCATGGTCAATGCCCCATAAAACGCACTTTCATTTTTTAAATAATGTCCACCGCAGAGGATCACCTCAAACTCCTTATGATTGCTCAAACGCTGGAATATATCCAGGGAGTGGGTTACAATGGTGAGTTTTGAAAAGCGCTCCTTTAGTATCTCGGAGAAAAAAGTTGCCGTACTGCCGGCATCAACAGCAATCACATCCCCATCTGAAATAAAATCAGTTGCTTTTATGGATAGCTCTGTTTTTTGCTCTCCCCGTTCTGTGTTACGTTGCTTTAAATCGAAAAACGGCTTCATATCACCTTTAGCCACAGCGCCGCCATGTACACGGGACAAAAGTCCCTCCTTCTCCATGCAAAGCAGGTCCTTTCGCACCGTCTCGATGGAGACATCGAACAACTTCATTAAATGGGCAGTTGTGACCGCATTGTTCTTTAGCAGCAATTCAGAAATTGCATTTTGCCTTTCTTTTGCAAACATTTCCAAGCACCTCCAAGTATATCCATATATTATCATCATAATAGGGACCTGTCAAGATTGATACCCAACAAAAAAACAGACCGATGAAGGATTTCATCGGTCTGTCTATGTATTAAATTACTGCTTTGCTTTTAATTCATTCAGCATATCCACATACTGCTGCGCAAACTTTTCACCTGTACCTCTTGCCACCTTGCCTGCAAAGGCCTCGTAGCAATAGATTTCAAAAGCGAAATCTGAGGGGACATAGTCATAGCAGGCATTGGCATGGGTAATGATAAATGTAGTGTTATAAGGGGAATTTTCCCGAATGAACCTGCCATTGCAGCCAAACATTTCATAGGGTGCAAAGATGAAGGCAGTTTCACCCACCGCCAGTGCAAAAACATCCATATCGATGGTTGCATCCAGCCGGGAATTATTAAAGATCGCCCGGGCTTCATATGGACTTTGGAAACCATACTTCTTAACCAGAGGATTTGCCAGCTTGTAGCTGCCCTCCAAGAAAGCTTCATAGGTCTCCGTAGCCTGCTCCAACTTATCCAGGCTGTGTCTGTTGGTTTCCGCTGTAAAGGTCCTTCCAACCAGGCTGAGTTTGCCGCCCTTTGCCGGGGTCAGCGTCGGTAATGCATCCACGACATATTGACCCAGCTTTGCGCCGTATTCCCTGTATTCCATACCGTGGTCGATTTCCTCGTGCCTGGACTGAGGCACTTGATCACCGGCAGCCGCCAGGAAATAGGCAACCAGACAATCGGAATTGGACTCAATATACTCCCTGGTGGGGTTGGGGAAGTCTGCAGAAATATTGGTAAGCTTGATGTTTCCGTTGAAGGTGGCGTGTGAGCCATGGTTCATCAGAAGAACATCCTTCTTCCCTTCTCTTGCAAAGCGGATCAGCTGTACTGTCTCGTCTGGGTCATAAGCCTGGCGTACAATAGTGCCGGATTTAAAGTCGCCGTAGGCAGAGCCTGCGTATGTACCGTTGCTGAGCAAATAGTGCCGGACAAACACCAACCCCTTCGCCTGGGTGCTGCCGGTAGAAATAACGGCAGCAGACCTGTCAGCCATTGCAGCCTTTGCTGCCTTGACAGCAGAGGCAATATAGACCTGCTGGAATTCCTTGATACCGGTGCGGCCTAAATGCTGACCGGGACAGGAATGGGTATGGGTTGCTGCGATCATAATGTTTTCCTTGGCAACACCGGTAGCCTCAGTTACCGCCTCCAGGGCAGGGGGTATAAAGTTTTTTGCCACCTGCTGCAGATCCTGGGTGAAAAGCAAAATAGTATTGTCGCTTTCATCCGTCATAGCAACACAGGTAAGAAACAGCTCATCCAGCACACCTGTTGAAATGCGGTTAGGGTTGCCGCCGCCGGAAATATACACGGGGGTTTCCGGCATGATCTTTTCTCTGCCAAAGCCTACCTGCAAAAGTGATTCGTTATTTTTTGCTTCCATTATCGGTTAACCTCACTTTGTCTGTGGAAACAGGACAGGCTCATAAGAGACTGTCCTGCTCCAAAATTCAGATGATTACTGGCCGTTCTTCAGCTGGGTCAGCATGTCGATAAAGGTCTTAGCAAGGTCCTCACCGGTACCCTTATTTGCAAGGCTGGTATATGCCTCATAGCAGTCCATCACATAGCCTATTTCCGCAGGGATATAGTCAACGGTTGCGTTTGCCTGTGTGATAACAAAGGTGGTAGTATCCTTGAAAGGAGAGCCGTCCTTGATCTGTCTACCGTTGGCGCTGAACATTTCGTAGGGCGCGAAAACGAAGGAAATGTCACCAATGGACAAGGCATGCAGGCTGATGTCTGTGCTGGCGCCTCTATTGTGGTTATTAACGATGGCCCGGGCTTCGTATACGCTGACAAAGCCATACTGGGCTGCCAGAGCGTCGGCAGCAGTCTTACCGGAACCGGAGGTGTAGAGATTGTAGACTTCCTTTGCCTGTTCCAGCTTATCCTGTCCACGTTGGTTGGTGGGGATGTTGTAGGTCTTCTGCAGCAGATTGACATTACCGCCGGCAACGGGAGTCATGTTGGGCAGGGCATCTACTACCAGTTTACCGATAGCCTCGCCGTAGCCTCTGTAATCCAGGCCATGATCCAGTTCTGCCATCTTTGTATCAGGAGTCTGGTCACCGGCTGCTGCCATAAAGTAAGCAACCAGGCAGTCCGAATTCTTCTCGATGTATTCACGGGTGGGTCCGGGGAAGTCAGCAGAAAGCTGCTTATAATTGGTGGCGCTGAAGAAGGTGGCGTGAGCACCCAGGTTCATCAGGACGATGTCCTTCTTATCCTCAGCTTCACGGGTGAACTTGATGAGCTGCAGCTCGGTATCAGAATCATAAGCATGGCCTTCGTTGGTACCAGCACCAAAGTTACCGTAGCTGGGACCTGCGTATGTACCGTTGCTGATCTTGTAGTGACGGACGAAGACATAACCGTCAGCCTTGGTGCTGCCAACGGAAACAGTAGCAGCAGAGCGGTCTGCCATAGCAGTCTGGGCTGCCTTCACCATACCCTCCTTGTAAATGGGGAAGTAATCCTCAATGCCAACCTTAGACAGAGTCTGGCTGGGAACAGAGTGGGTGTGGGTAGCTGCGATCATGATTTTTTCCTCAGGAATACCGGTAGCCTGGGAGATCTCCTTCTTGGCAGGACCTGCAAAGGATGCGGATACCTGCTGCAGATCCTGGGTATAGATCAGCACAGTCTCGCCGGCCTCATCGGTAACTGCCACGCAAGTAACATACAGGAAGTCCAGATAGCCGTCGGAAATTCGGCTTGCATCGCCGCCACCGGAGATGTTGACAGGCTTAGTGGGCATAACCTTTTCTCTGCCAAAACCGACCTGAAGGCTTGCCTTTTCGTTGCCGCCTCCCTCGTTGCCTGCTCCGCCGCCAGCGCAGGCGCACAGACCAAACACAAGCATAACTGCCAGAAATACGCTAAGAATCTTTTTCATGTAGTAATCCTCCTCTTAATATGTATTTTTCAGCGCGTTGAGCAGCTCAAGCGCTGTATCTGCCATTGTTTCGCCGATACCGGCGCGGAATTTGGTAGTGCGGGATTCGTATCCGTCCACACCAAAGGCATCCTCCATAGGGAAATAGCCCTCACAACCATTTGTCAGGCACAGGGAGAACTGAGCAGCGAAAGGTGTTCCTTTGCGGATGCGCTTGCCGATCTCGCTGAAGGGCTCGCCTGGAATGCCGGCTACCGCAAAATCACCCATGCTGAATGCGCTCACCCGAGCATATGCTTTTTCGTTGTCTTTTGAAAGTGCAAAATTCACACGGGCCTCATAAAGGGTTGTGGTATCCTCCATTGTGCCAGGGTTCTTGGGACGAATCACAAACTCACCCTTCTCATAAGCCTCCAGCACCTTCTTTGCAGCCTCCACTTGCTCAGGGGTAGGCTGCTTCAAGGGCAGTTCCATCCGCTTTTCCGTTGTTTTGACTATGCCACCCTCAATAGGACAGGCCTTTGTATACATACCAAGGATCTTGCCCGCAATGGCGCGACCCATGTGCAGCGCATGATTCCAGCACCGACGGTTATCCCACTCGGGCACACTTATCTGATCAGTCTGGACCAGATCGCCATTAGGTCCATTACAGTATACGCAGGACAGATCAGGGATTGCCTTTTCCAGAACATCACACACTACGCCGGGGTAATCCGCAGAGACAGAATGAACACCGTCAATCTTCTTAACCACATCCGCATGGCACTGGAAGTTAACAAGGGCGATGTCCCCTGCCCCTTCCCGGGTGATCTTCAGCAGCTGGATCACATTGTCGCCCTCATTCATAGGCTCCAGGATATCCGGGTTGTTAGCACCGGGATTGGTGCGAACGCTGCCGTCCTTCATGCGGTAACGGCGGCAGAAGTTAATTCCGTCCAAGGTATCCCTGGCAAAGAACAGTTCTGCAGGATGCAGATCGTTCTTGGCTTTTCTTGCTGCCTGAGCAGAAAGGTGCTTAAGGCTCTCAATATATGCCTCATCCTTTGGGAATGCCGCATTGTTGATATTGGGTCCTGTGTGGGTATGGGTGCAGGAAACAAACACATCTTCCCGGTTGCAGCCAATAGCTTCCGCCACAAACTGGCGGATACCCTCACAAAGCTCTTGCTTAATACCTACAAGATCATAGTACAGCAGTATCGCCGTACCCTCGTTCTCAAACATCACACAGCGCACATGCAAAGGGTCGTGGACCTTCTCTGTGATGCGGGTATTGGTATTGCCCTGCAGATAGCAACCGAGCTTAGGGGTAATGTCACACTTAGCGTGACCTACGTGCAACTGACTCATTGTAAGTTCCTCCTGCTGATTATTCTGCAGTGTAGTTATCGAAGTAGCCCTGGATATAAACGAACGGGGTACCCTTGTCACCGGAACCGGAGGTCAGGTCGCACAGAGTGCCGATCAGGTCGGTGAGGCGGCGGGGGGTTGTGCCCTGGGATGCCATATTGCCCACCAGGCTGGAGCCGTCCTTCTGGGAAATCTTATTCTTGATAGCCTGACGGAGCTCCTCACCGGACAGTCCTGCAAATTCATTGTCTGCCAGATACTTCAGCTTCAGCTCATTGGGAGTGCCCTCCAGACCTGCAGTATAAGCAGGAGAAACAACAGGGTCAGCCAGTTCCCAGATCTTACCAACAGGATCCTTGAACGCGCCGTCGCCGTAGACCATGACTTCCACCAGCTTGCCGGTCTTGTCCAGCAGACGCTTCTGGATGTCTTCTACCAGATCCTGGCACTCACGGGGGAACAGCTTGATGCGGTCCTCGGTGGACTTGTTGGAGCCCAGCAGACCGTACTTTGCGTTCCAGCCGCTGCCGTTAATGGGAGCGCTCATAACCTCGTCCATACCGTACACACGCTCAGCGCCGGCAGCCTTCAGGACACGCTTGGTGCGTTCACGCGTGTGGATGTCGCAGTTCAGAACATTCTTGGTGTAGTCCAGGATCACGCAGGGATCGTTGGCAAATACGAATTCTACCTCTGCACCGCAGCCACGGACCAGCTCTTCATAATACTCCACATAGTCCATACCGGTGAAGGGGTGCTTCTCGTAGCCAAACAGCTCGCGGTACTTCTTAACATCCAGAACATCGGTGTAGGGATTCAGCTTCAGTGCGTCAACCTTTTCGGGATTAACCAGGTTGTTGCCAACCTCGTCGCCGGGATAGCTGAGCATAATGATGACCTTCTTGCAGCCCTTAGCAATACCGCGGAGGCAGATAGAGAAGCGGTTACGGCTCAGAATGGGGAAAATAACGCCTACGGTATCACCGCCGAACTTATTGCGAATATCCTCAGCGATGTCGTCCACAGTTACAAAGTTACCCTGGATGCGAGCAACAATAGACTCTGTGATTGCAACGATATCTCTGTCGCGAACCTGGAAATCACCGTTTTCAACTGCCTGCATAATGCAGTCCACAACGATCTGGGCAAGGTCCTCACCCTCACGGATAATGGGGGCACGCAGACCTCTGGAAACAGTACCAATCATACGACTCATAGTAACACAACCTTTCTATTTTTTACCAAAGCTTTGCTTTTTCAATTACATAATTATCGGGAAGATCAAAAGGATACATTCCCTTGGGAAGATTCTTCCACTGCAGCTGCTTCAGATTGGAAGCACCGGCACCGGGAGTATCGGCCACATAAATCAAATCGGAGAACTTGCTGTAGGGCACACGGAAGGAGGTATTTGCCTTGACCACGATCAAATCGTACAGACTGGGCTCGATACCAAAGTGCCGCAGCAGCTGGGGATCGCCGGAGCTTGCGGTGTCCTCGCAGATAAGAACATCCACATTTCCAAAGCTGACCACCGCCGCCAGACCAATGCTGGCAGGCTCTCCTCTGCCTGCAGGTCCTTCCAGACGGAAGAAGCCGTCATGGAGAGAGCGGACAGTACCGACAGCCTTCAAAGGTCCGGGCATACCCACAGTGTAGCCTGCGCCAACAGAGAACTCAGCAGTTCCGCCAACACCCAGAGCGTAGGCCTGCTTCACTGCTTCAGGATCCTTGATGAACATGCCGGCACGAAGCTTGCTGCCCCGTTCCAGAAGACGCATGGCTACCACCGGGCTGTCGCCTACGGCGCCGCCATTGGGGGAGTCTGCGGAATCTGCCAGAATCACAGGCTTATCTCCCTTGTTTGCCTCAGCGATGTCAATGATCTCATCTACAGTCAGCATAGGAGGCTGGACAGCATCTCTGAGATCAAAGAGCCCCTGGGCAAGCTGTTCTGCCTTCTTCACCGCTGTTTCCGGATCCGCAGCCACCGCGATAACACGGCTGGCTATGGTATCAATATCCAACCAGGGCTGTACCGCAAAAATACTGAAATCCAGCAGTTCGCCACCATTTACCATAGTATGACCGGAATCGATCAGATCTTTCATAGGGCCTTCCAGGTTCGTGTAACCTGCAGGGGGGATCAGCATAGGGATGGCCACAGCTGCAACATAGGTTTCCTCACCGCAGATCTTACGCATACACAGGGTGGCGGCGCGGCGACCCACATTGTAATAATCCACATGGGGGTAGGTCTGGTAGCCACAAACAAAGTCTGCGTTCTCCAGCATTTTATCGGTGATCTTTGCATGCAGATCACAGGTAATAGCGATAGGCTTATTTCCTACCAATCCCCGGAGGAAACACAGCAGATCGCCACAGGCATCGTCACAGCTCTCGGTGCAGGTGGCACCGTGAAGCACAGCGCAAACACCGTCAAATTCGCCGGCGTTGCCAATATAGTATTCCAGGCGTTCTTTCAAATAATTCAGAACACTGTCTGCTACTCTTCCGCCGGATATAGCGGAAATGAACACCGAAGGAATCGCTTCTGCACCCATCTCCTCAAGCACATCCACAATACCATGGACAGCACAGGGATCTGCCTTGCGGCGCTGAAAAACAGCTTCTCCCTCTGTTTCACCGCCGGCATTGAACCATTCCAGCGGCATTACAATGGGATTGAAGGTATTGGTTTCCTGGTGGAATTCCAATACAAGAACACGCTTTTTTTGCATTGTTTTTACACCTCTTTACTTAAGCAACTCCGTCATGCAACGACCTTCTGCCTGGGGCATATCCAGACCGAAGACCTTTGCCAACGTAGGTGCAATATCCATCAGGTTTGCTGTAGGCAACACAGCGCCCTCCTTGAAGGAAGGACCGTGGGCCAGGAATACAGGCTGAGGACCAAGCTCCGGCTCATAGCCATGGGTACAAAGAGCCAGGCGATAATCATGAGGATCAGGAACAGCAATGGGCGGTTCATCCATATCATCACTGACTGCGGTGTGACCGTCGGTAGCGATCATGAAGGAGAATGCACCATAGGTGCCGTACTTTTCACGGAGCTCCTCATTTGTATAAACATGCTTAAAGCCCCATTCACCATCGTCAACAAGCTTTTGAAGGTATGCATAAACCTCCTGGTAGAGCTTTTCGTCGCCGGGATCTGCCAAATAGACTGCGCAGGTCATAGCCAAAGACTGACCGAAGGCCTTCCAGGAATATACCTGTCCGTCAGGTGCCATCTTGATGAAGCCGCCTCTTTGCAGAAGCACATTCAGCTTGACGCGCTGATTGATTTCCTGCTGACCGTGGTCGCTGAGGATAACAAAGTTTGTATTCTCATAAACGCCGGCATCCTCCATTGCCTGAACAATGTCGCCCAACCAGGCATCCATCTTGTCGTGCGCTTCATACAGTCCCTGGCTGAACAGGCCCTTATAGTGGCGGGCAGTGTCCGGCGCGCTGATATGTACCATCATCAGATCAGGCTGTGCCTTGCGGATCAAACTGCAGGTGCAAGCCTTGGCAAATTCATCTGTCTGGGCTGCATTCGTTCTTTTCTCCAGGGTATCAATCAGGTGCAGATTCTCTTCTACCAGCTTCATAGTCTCATCGCTGGCACCCAGTCTTTTATAAGCTTCAACAGTATCCTCCTGCTCGTAGGGGAAGAAATACTCATTGATTAAGTAATCGATATGGGGGTGGTTACCGCACACAGGCCAGTATACTGCCGCTGTTGTGAGACCCGCACGCTTTGCCACGGTAAAAAGATCCTCTACCCGGACAAGATCTGCATAAAGATGCCAATGCTTAATCCCATCATCATGGGTGGTAAACGCAGCGTTGTTATAAACGCCATGCTTTCCCGGGCGGCATCCGGTACGCAAAGTAACATGCGCCGGATAGGTCAGGCTGGGGTAAACAGAACGAACCCGCTCTACCTCTGCCCGCTTTGCCATAATTTTGGAAAAGTTAGGCTTGGTCATCAGATACTCAACATCCTCATGGACAGTTGCATCCAAGGATATTACGAACAATTTTTCCTTCATATCTGCTCCTCTTTCCTGTGGTGCTGTTTTAGATTCCCAAAAGGCTATTGCACCTTTCTTGGCATTATGTATCATAACATATTACCAAAACATTTGCAATATATTGATAACGGTTTTTAACAGTTTTATTATACAAAAATGATTATCCTATTTTCGGGTGCCAGCCTTGCACAGACCGGGCAATGAAGCATAAACTGTCCTATAAGCACCGTTGCTTATTCCCAAATTCTCATCGGGAGGTATTACCATGTCTGATAATTGTCAGCAGACAGTGCGCTGTAATCCGGATGACCTGCGCCAGGCACTGTCAATCCACACCCGAAAAATCACGGACAGCTGCCGTGACAAGGACTGCATCGAGGATCTGCGGGTCTATCTGACCAAGTCCTCACAGGCGCTTCTGGATACAGCTGCCGGAGCAAAGGTCCGTTGTGCGGATCTTCTGTACACCTACATTGATGTGGAGCCGGTGGCATTTGACAGAAATCATTACTGCATTGACGTTACCTTCTACTATCGCATTCTTGCTGATGCCACCATCGGCTGCATGCGTCCTGCCGCCCTGTACGGTCTGGCAGTATTCTCAAAGCGGGCTGTTTTGTGTGGCGAGGACAGTCATGCTCATATTTTTACCAGCGACACCCGAATTGATCAGCCTGACGGCCATACCCGCTTTTCCGGTAACAGACCCACCGCTGTTGTGGAGGTCACGGACACCAATTCGCAAAATAGAAAAACCAACCCATATCCAAAATGCAGTCCAGTTAATATTTTTGCCGCATCCGGAAAAAATATTAATTAGATCTGCGTATTTACTTGATTTCAACAAAGTGTTTTGCTATAATGCAGTTAAGAAAAAGTCCGGTTGCGGCGAAAATATTAAGTGGAGGCTATTATGGAAATTAAACGCGACAGATATTTGAATCAGTTAATTGTGCGTAAACAGAACGGTTTTATTAAGGTCATTACCGGTATCCGCCGTTGCGGTAAATCGTATCTTTTGAATACGCTGTTTTATGACCACCTGATTGCAGAAGGTGTGGATGAATCTCATATCATCAAATTTGCCTTTGACTCTGCGGATGATTTGCGTAAAATCGGTGAGGATCTATGGAAGATCGATGAAGAAAACCGAAAAGTTGACCCTGTAAAGTTTATGGACTATATCTCATTTTGTGTCAAGGATAACTCCCTGCACTACTTGCTTTTGGATGAAGTTCAAAAACTGGGCAGTTTTGAATCTGTTTTGAACGGATACCTCCGCAAGAGCAATATGGATGTCTATGTGACCGGTAGTAACTCCAAGTTCCTGTCCCACGATATCCTTACGGAATTTGAGGGGCGCGGTGACGAGGTGCATGTACTGCCCTTATCCTTCTCTGAATTCTACAGTGTATATGATGGATCTAAGGATGAGGCTTTTGACGATTATATGGTCTATGGCGGACTCCCTGCGGCCGCACTTATGCAGACCGAAGAACAAAAATCAAAGTATTTGATGACCCAAATACAGAATGTTTATTTGCGTGATATCGTACGCAGATACAATCTCCAGTCGGACGAAGATATCGGTGAGCTTTTGGACATCCTTGCCTCTGGTATTTCTACCCTAACCAACCCCAGAAAGCTGTCAAATACTTTTAAGAGTGTGAAGAATTCCGGGATTTGCGAGACTACAGTTGCCAAATACATTTCTCATCTTGAAGAGGCTTTTCTAATCAGCAAGGTCAAGCGTTATGATGTGAAAGGAAAACGGTATATTGATACTCCCTATAAGGTTTATTTCGAGGATGTTGGTCTACGTAATGCAAGACTGAATTTCCGGCAGATTGAGCCTACCCATCTTATGGAGAACATCATTTACAACGAGCTGCGTTACCGAGGCTATAATGTAGATGTAGGTGTTGTTGAGGTACGTGAACGCAAAGACGGAAAAGAAACCAAAAAGCAATTAGAAATTGACTTTATTGCCAACCAAGGCAGCAAACGTTATTATATCCAGTCTGCATATGAAATTTCCAACAGTGAAAAATGGGACCAGGAGACTAGGTCCTTTGATAACGCAAAAGACTCCTTTAAGAAGATTATCGTCGTAGAGCGAAGCATGAAGCCGCGCAGGGACGATAAGGGATATGTGATGATGGGTGTTAAAGAATTCCTGCTGAACGAAAACAGTCTTGAAATGTAATTGATTAGGAATGTTGCGATTGGAGGTGTCAGATTTGGCAAACGAAGAATACTGCAAACAGCTTGAACGCAGGGTTGCAGAACTGGAAAGAGAAAATGCCGAGCTCCGTGCGCAGTTAGGCTTATCTGACACAAAAGCTGTCGCCACTGTACCATTGGCAGAGGTTGAGACCTTACCCTCTGCAACCGTTCACAAATACAGTTCTCCTAATGAAAAGATTCATCTGTTTCGTAGTTTGTTCCGTGGTCGTGAAGACGTCTTTGCGAAACGGTGGTATAGCACCAAAACTGAGAAAAGCGGATATTCTCCGGTGTGTGCCAATGAATGGCGCGAAGGTGTTTGCATCAAGCCAAATGGCAGTTGCTCAAAATGCGAAAACCGAGAGTTGGTATCGTTAAGCGATGCAATTATTTATGAGCATCTAAGTGGAAAAGACGGATTTGGGCGGGATGTAGTTGGCTTATATCCCATTCTGCCCGATGATACCTGCTATTTTCTTGCCATAGATTTTGATGATGGTGATTGGCAAGACAACGTCAGCGAGGTACGGAATATCTGCACCGGTTGGAATATTCCCTGTGCAGTAGAACGCTCTCGCAGTGGCGAAGGTGCCCACCTTTGGATATTCTTTTCTGAACCAGTCCCCTGCAGCACTGCTCGGAAATTGGGCACAGCACTGCTCACCGCAGCCATGGAAAACAGCGGCAAGCTGAAGTTGGATTCCTATGACCGGATGTTCCCAAATCAAGATACATTACCTAAGGGCGGCTTTGGCAACTTAATTGCATTGCCATTGCAGGGACAGGCTCGTAAACAGAGCAACAGTTCCTTTGTTGACGAAAACTTTGTCGCATACAAAGATCAATGGGCTTACTTATCGCAAATTCAAAAGCTGGCACTAGTGGAAGCAGAAAATCTGATCCATATTCACAGCCGTGGTGATGGTCTTGGTGTTTTATGCACAGAGGCTGACGAAACGAAACCATGGGAGAAACGACCGAAAGTAGCTCTCACCGCTATGGATTTTGAACAGCCAATAGAGATCATCCGATCCAATATGCTGTATATTGCAAGCAGTACATTAACGCCCAGAGTGCGCAATCAAATGCTGCGTTTAGCTGCATTTAAAAATCCGGATTTCTATCGCAGTCAAGCTATGCGGCTACCAATCTACAACAAACCCAGAATTGTCTGTACCGCAGAGGAACGGGATGGTTACCTGGCTTTGCCAAGAGGATGTGAGCAGAACCTAATTGATTTGCTGGATGAAACAAATGCAGAATATAAAATCACAGATAAAACCAATCCTGGGAAACCGATTGATGTTCACTTCAGTGGTGCGCTCCGCGCTGAACAGCAGCCTGCCGCGGACGCGTTGCTATCCCACGATACCGGTGTTTTATCTGCCACTACCGCCTTTGGTAAGACAGTTATTGCAGCACATTTAATTGGTCAGCGCAAGGTCAACACACTGGTATTGGTGCATACTCAAGCTTTGCTAAATCAGTGGAAAGCATCGTTGTCTGAGTTCTTAAAGATCAATGAGGTGTTGCCGGAGTTGCCAAAAAAGCGCGGTAGAAAGAAAGAGCGATCAGTAATTGGTCAGTTAGGCGGCACGAAGAACACAGTTGCAGGAATCATAGATATTGCCATTATTCAATCGCTTATTTCCGGTGATGATGTAAAGGAACTGGTAAAGGATTACGGAGTGGTGATCGTGGATGAGTGCCACCATGTTTCCGCAGTAAGCTTTGAACGGGTTCTCAAAGAGGCAAACGCCAAGTATGTATATGGCTTAACTGCAACCCCTACACGGCAGGACGGTCAACAACCAATCATCCATATGCAGTGCGGACCTATCCGTTATCTTGTAGATGCCAAGGAGCAGGCGGAAAAACGAGCCTTTGAGCATTATTTATTGCCCCGTTTTACGACTTTCCGCAGTGCATCTACAGATAAAGGCATTGCCGCCGTTTACAAGGATCTGGCAGAGAACGAGATCCGAAACGATCATATTGTAAAAGACGTCATCAAGGCATTGAAAGGCGGCAGAACACCTATTATCCTAACGGAACGACGCGAACACGTGCTTTTGTTAGCGGATCGGCTGAATAAACATTGTAAAAACATTATCACTCTTTTCGGTACTACATCCGCAAAGCTCCGTAGGGAAACAATGGATAGATTGCAAGCCATTCCTGCAAGTGAGCAACTGGTAATCGTCGCGACCGGAAAATATGTAGGTGAAGGCTTTGATTACCCAAGGCTTGACACCTTGTTCTTAGCATTGCCGATCGCCTGGAAAGGTAAGGTTGCCCAGTACGCTGGGCGTTTGCACCGTAATTATCCCGGTAAGAACGAAGTGCAAATCTATGATTATGTAGACATTCACGTGCCGGTTCTGGAAAATATGTATCAAAAGCGGCTGAAAGGATATTCCGCTATCGGATATAAAATCAAGATCGACGGTGTGCCACAAGCCAATCCGGACCTTATTTACGATGGTAAGAGCTTCTATCCGGTGTTTAGCAATGACATCCGGAATGCAAAGAACGAGATTCTAATTGTCAGCCCCTTTATGCGCAAAAGTCGTATTACGCAAATCCTGCGGTTGTTATCAGAAGCTATGCTGAATAACACAAAGATTGTTGTCGTTACTCGCCCAACCGAGGGTTTTCCAGAAAAGGACCAAAAGAGTGTAATTGAAAACACGCAAAAACTGGAAGCATATGGTGTTCAAGTCCGGTATAAGACTGGCTTCCATCAGAAATTCACAGTCATAGATGGCCGAATCGTATGGTATGGTAGTGTCAATTTCCTCAGCTTCGGCACGGCGGAGGAAAGCATTATGCGTTTTACCAGCCATGACATCGCTGGTCAATTGATGGATACGGTTATCTAAAAATACTTGCTAGTTAGTATTCCTCGTTTACGAATACCTTACAGTACTTGAACTTCGAAACAAATCTTTAGAGAAAAGAGGACATAGATATGCAATTAACAGCCGCTGTTATTAATGCAGGATTGGGTGATTTAACACTTGGTCTTCAAATGTCAGGATTTCAAGTCGTTGCGGCATTTGAATCGGAAGAAAAGTCTGCACTGATTCATAGGCATAATCTTGACACACCCCTTCATCTGCTTTCTATCGAAGAAATTGATGCAAACTCTTTTCCCAATGTGGATTTACTTGCAGCTCATTTGTACCATCCCTCCTATTCTCGTGTTCACTCCGCAAAAATGGATCGTCATAATGAATATTTATATAGGTTGCGAGAGATCTTGTGCGTTAGCAAGCCTCGTGCATTTTTCTTGTTAATCAATTCCGCTTCTATAAAGAACGACAAGTTTCGTTATTTCTTGGAAGACGCTGTTGGATATGAATACAATCTTGCGTGGAAGTTAATTGATGTGGCCCAGATGACAGGTATTCCCGTCAGAGAAAATGCTGCGTGTGTTGTTGGCATATCTAAATCAACAGATCAGAGGTTTGAATTCCCTTCCCCAAACAACTTGCCACTTGCTTCAATTTCTCAGTTCATCTTACAAGAACCACCCATTGACCCGTGGTATTACAACATTCGATTGGATAGCGCGCCTATATTTGAAGATTGGCACCAAGTTCTGTGCTGGAAAAATCATACATATGAAGGTGTCGATTTCGTTCAGTTGAACTTTATGCAGCTTCCTCTTGTTAAGATTGGTGGTGAATTAAGGCGAATTACCCATCGCGAGGTTGCTAATTTGAAAAGCTTCCCCAATGACTACGATTTGCTCTGTAATGACAAACGGTGGCTGTATAAGAAACTAATCTACTCTGGCAATTTAATCGTCATTCAGCAAATTGCTGGAATGATAAACTACACGCTGACAAGCAATCCCTGGAGAAATCAGCGAAAAGAACGCGGATATCGTTTTGGGAAAATCTTTGGTAACTATCTGGAACGGCTTCAGGAAAAGGCTGCGAGCTCTGTCATGTCAATTGAATATGATGCAAAATTTAATGATATCAACATAGATTATATATTATCCCAGGGGAATCGTTCATTTTATTTTGAAGTGAAATATACTTTAACATCCAGGGCCAAAAACTTAATTGAACGATTAAGTGATGTGGGCGAAACATGTATTCCGGTCTTTGTTGTTGCTGATGAATTGTCCAACGAGGAGAAAAAGTCGTATTTTAACAAGTATGGCGTTCACATTTGGGATATTGCAAATTTGCTTTGGCTGTTTGATGAATACCCCGACATCAAAAATGAATTCGTTGCCTTCCTAGATTACTCCACGGATCATATTAGTCCCACAGAGCCAGATGTTGAATTCCTTCAAAAACAGCCTGAAGCAAAGACCTCGGAACTTGATTTTAAAGAGCGGCTATTGAAGATTCAAGCAGGCAACAACCAGTTCCGGGAATATGAATCAATTTGTACAGAAATCCTCAAATATGTCTTGGGCGAATACTTAACACTTTGGGAAGAACAAGAGACATCCAATGATGGTCTCTACCGATTTGATCTATGCTGTAAAATAAAGAATGGTGCCAACCAGGATTTCTTCGACACAATCAAACATTATTTCAATACAAAGTATATTGTATTTGAGTTCAAGAATTATAAGGATAAAATTACGCAGGAAGAGATTTATACCACAGAGAAATACCTTTATGAAAAAGCATTGCGAAAGGTTGCAATCATTATTTCAAGGTTCGGAGCGGATGATCATGCATTGAAAGCTGCTAAGGGTTCGCTTAGAGAAAATGGAAAGTTGATTATCTGCCTGTCCGACAATTCGCTTTTAGAGATGATCGATATTAAAACACGAGGAGAACAAGAGCCCGCAGAATTTCTGGGTGCAATGCTAGATGATATTTTGGTTCATCTTGAAAAGTAACACAACAAACAGGAATTGACGTATATGTAACCTACGAAACATTTGCGAAGAAGAAAAACGAGCATTCTTTCTATAGTGATAAATACAAGGCTTGGTATATAATGACAGTCTAATTTCATCTAAATAGCAAAAAAGGGGGGATGCTTGCCATCTCCCCCTTTGCTGTGTTGTTCGCTTAAGCTGACGCGTTAACCTTGTGAATACTAGGAATTAAAAGTATGCTATTTGATTAATATGGAAGAAAAAGCGGCGCAAGCATATGCTTGCGCCGTAATTACATACCAATCCCTAAACTAATCGTTTGGTATTAAACGGGCAAGTTTTGTACTATCATAATTGACGACATAAATTATGGACATTACAAACTCACCCCCCTTGTTGTTCTACAATAAGCTTACTACGCGATCCCGCGGTTGTCAAGGAATACCATGTCAAATTTTAAGAGAACCATTTTAGAATTTGGCTTAGTTTATAATATAAAGTAAACAAATCAAGCTTAACCATTTTAAATACAATAGGCAATTAGCATTTTTAACTATGAGTGCAGCTCCCGTTTTGCGTGTTCCTTGTAGTTGTGGATAGATATAACTACTGTAATCCACTCATTGCACCCTCTAAAAGTAAGCGCAGAAACATTGATGAATACCGCATTGAAAGTTTATTCAATTTAGTGCAAAATTCTAAAATAGTCTAAATATGCCTTAAACCGGTCCTGAGCGGTGAGGCAGGTGTCCATAAGGAAGCCTTTTTCGTGGTCCCATTCTTTGAGGCCGCGGTAGTAGAACATCTTCAGATTATCCTCGATGATGAACGGTACGATGTTATGCTTTAGGCACTCTTTGAAGAGAATCAGGCGGCCTACACGGCCGTTTCCGTCCTGAAAGGGATGGATGCGTTCGAAAGCTACATAGAAGGCTACGATGTCCTCAGAAGTCTTAGAGGGCAACGCATTATAGTCTGTCAGCAGTTTACGAATCTCACCGGCGACATTTTCGGGAAGTGTGGTATCATTGCCACCCACCTCATTGGGTAACTTCTTATACTCACCCACGTTAAACCAGTCCTTGCGACTGTCGCTTGTACCGGTCTTCAGAACAAAATGCAGTTCCTTAATAAACTTCTCTGTCAGCGCAGAGCCTGCCTGGTCGATCACCATATCGATGCAGCGGAAGTGGTTAGAGGTTTCGATCACATCATCCACATTTACAGATTCGTTTTCAAAGCCAATGGTGTTGGTCTCAAAAATATATCGGGTCTGATCGTGAGTAAGACGGCTACCCTCAATATGGTTAGAGTTATAGGTCAGGTCAATCTGAACCTTGTGATATATACCGCCGGTCATCTTAGATGCTTTTTGTTCCCATAAAATCTGCAGCAAGGAGGGGGTATCTTTCTTTTTATTGATACGGTCCGGCTTCTGCACATTTTCCGGAATGTACCAAGTTTTGCCGATAAGCTTGGCGTCAGCAATTCTGCCGTGAGCACAGTAATTTCTTACACTTCGTTCAGAAAGTCCCCATTTTTCAGCTATTTTCGCAACAGATACGTATTCCATAACTACCTCCCGGTAAGTTTTCTTGCCGTTATTATACCACATTACCGGCAAAATATCAACACCATCTCTCAGCAAATATCCGTATTTATTGCCGGTATTAAAAGCCTGGAACGATGCACTGATCGTTCCAGGCTTCTCTTTAGATTTCTTTTGAACTACAAGGATAGACGAAGAATATCATAGCTATAGAATATGTTATCCAATCTCGGTAATATCGTAATCATCTGCGTATTTCTCGGTATAAGCTTCCGCAGAGCTATAGGAGAAGGGGGCTACACAGTCGTCTCGTTGCAGAGTTATTCTACCATCAGCCTGAACTATAATGTCTTTAATGTACATAGGAGTATAATATACATTTTGGACCTCTCCGTTGTCATCCAACATATTATAGTGGATTACAAAGTGAAGTTGATTCTCATCAGCCCATGCATCCTCCTTGCCTTCAAGGAAGAAAATGCCGTACAATTCCACATCGGTATAGGTGAAATTCGGATCCGCATCATTATCCTTTTGCTTTTCAGAAACTAACTGATCCGCGATCTGTTGGGCAATATCCATGGGGATCTCATCTGCGGTGGCGTAATGTTGCACAGAAGAAGATGTCGTACTGTTAGGATTGTCTTCTCCGGGATTCGACTTTGCGTCAATAATGGCATAAATTCCTAGGAAAACATTCCATAGGACCACAACGCAAATTACGATAATCGCCCAAAGTCGTACTCTGCGCTTTGATTTCTGGGATTTAATAATATGGTAGATTAAGAAAATAGGGTACGCGAACATTCCAATCATAAGTGCAAAGGCCAATTTGAATACAAACAAGGCAATCACTATAAAGAGATTTCCCCAAATGCTCCATTGTCCTACGAGCCTATTTAGTAATTCCCAACCAAAGGGAAATCCAATGCACATAATACCGACACCCAGTGCTGCGAGAATCCAAGGCCATGTTTCACTAAATGCCAAGGAGCCAGCATCATTACCTGCAGAAAGAATAACAAACATCAGAAAGCCAAAAATCAAGGCACCTCCAATGAATCCATACAATCCTTTTTGCAGCATATTTCGGACCTGCTCTTTATGCTCACACCAAGACTCATTATAGTCTTCCTTTGGGATGTCCTCAAAAAGAGAGTCTAACACATATTCTTTTTTACTCATGTCATTTATCTCCATTCCGTTCAGTTTCCGCTAGTTCCATTTGTAGACAGCCGATAAAAATATATTTTTCCGAATTCTTCATAAGAATTCCATATAATTTCGTCGTCGTCCTTCCATTCGTCTTTGCCAAGGTATTCCAGAATTTTATCTCCGTATTCTACTGTATTGCCTACTTTATAACCAAGATAATCTGCAGCATAGCAACAACTAACGGTGTCTGAATAGCTACCGTCCTTACCGCAATATTCACAATAATACCTTACCTCATCAAAGTATTCGATACAATCGTGGCATGTACCAGCAGGGACTTTCTTGCCGCAATAGATACAATATATACCACTGCTACTATGGTGGCAATATTTTAGCCGCTCATGAATACGGTGCGCCCAATCTCCAAAGTTTGCTTTGACCTCTTTGCCGCACAAGGAACAAATTTCTCCATCTTCACGCCCTGAACCATCTAGGCTGGCTATGTAAGTTCTTTTTTCTCCATCGTCATCAATGTAGGTTGCGTTGTGCTTTGGTACAGTGCCAGTTGTCCCGTCTGTGTATGTAAAAATTACCGGTTCCGTGTACAAATTGTACATATGATTGTCTGGATTCACATAACCCGTTGTTCCATTATACTCAACTCGAAACCATCCATTGTCATACTCGCCAGTACAAAGGACTTTTTCGTTGAATCCAATTTCACCAATAGTATTGCCCATTGACAGTATTGGCATTGTGTTACCAATATAACCGGTGCAAATCGCCATGCAGTCATACACCGTTATCAACCTCCAATGCGCATACTTGGTCTCACAAACTTCTGTAAGCGTTGGATGGTTATATTTCCAAACGGGGTCATCTGCATCATACCCGGGTTCAGTTAGTTCAGTTGACGGCTTACTTGGTTGAGTAGTCTCTATTGTCGCAGTCTCTGCTGTTGCTGTCTCTGTTGTTGTAGGCTCTGTTTTTCCTTCGGTGGAGTTGGTAACTGGTTGTGAAATAGAAGTATCTGTGGTTGTTTCTTCTGTGCTGCTGTTAGAATTATATCCTCCAAAATACAACGCAGCACCACCAACAGCAACGGTGAAAACTAAACATCCTGCCACTATTTTTGCGGCTATTCCGGTTGTAACAGCTCCCGTGACCGTTGCCCCCGTTGTTGCCGCTGTCGTAGTTGCAACTGTAGCAGTTGTGACAACACCTGAAGCGCAAGCGGCAGCAGCACCGGTATTGGCTTGGCTTTCTGCCGCTGTGCGAAGGAAATACCAAAGGAACGGCAAAATAGAAACACTGTATAGCTTGACACCCTGCTTTTCGTAGTCCAGGACCTTATCTTTAATTGATTTTCTGGCAAGATTAAGACGGCTTTTAACCGTATTCTCCGGCACATTCATGATCTGAGCGATTTCTTTCACGCTCATTTCGTTGTAATAATACAAGAGCGTGGACATTCGCTGTGCTTCCGGAAGACCGGAAACGATCTCGTCGATCATCCGGGCAGTTTCAGCATTATCAAGTGCTTTATCGGGGATCGAATGCTCATCCAGTACTTCCAAATCATCCACAACGCTATGACCGTCCTCATCCTCTGCAAACTGCAGGTCTATATGATTGCGGCTCAGCGCATTCATACAGTGCGTGGCGGTAATGCGGTGCAACCAGCTCCAGAACGCTTTTGTTTCCTTTAGCGTGTCAATCTTTTGATAGACTGCCAGCAACACTTCCTGCGTTAAATCTTCCGCATCCTCTTGGCGTGGCATCATCTTCCGGCATTGATAGGAAACAGATGTATGCGCAACCTCCAGTATTTTTTCCATCGCCTGCAAGTCACCGCTTTGCGCACGGTTGATAAGAGATTCCATTCTATCTTTCTCCATTTTCAAACTTCCTTCGGATTAATAATCACGGACCAGCCCTATGCACCTTGTCATTATTGTCACTACTTGGATTTCCATTTTTCACTAAACTCCTTTAATACTTTTTGGATAGTAAACTGTTTGTCCGGTTCAGTCCGAACAGCTTCTTTTTGCAAGCATTGCTTGACCAGTTCAAAGAATGTCATATCTGCCTCCTTTGTGTCCTGATAATTATTAGACACATAGAAAGCTCGAACGGTTCACTATTTTCCAAAAATTTTTAAAGAAATTTTATAAACAGAAAATTATGCTGCAGATTTTCATTGAGAAATCGCGGAATATTAACTTGCCGATCTAATGATAACGAAACGAATTTCCCAAGTCAACATTTTTTCGATATATGTGGTTATGCATTAGGTAATTGTACACTTTCTGCCATTCGTAAGATGTCCGCTTTTTCATTCACATCTGCACTATACTCAATTACGCAGCTGATTTCCGGAGAGATGGTCCAACAGAGATAGGAACGCTCTCCCATTTCACACTGGAATGCGTCATACTCATTTACCTTGCAGTCCTGTCTGTTTCGTATCTGGGCAAAATCGATCACCATACCGATTGCATCCGTATTCAGTTTGGTATTGTCCCCATTCTCATCAGCAATATAGGTCGTTTGGCAGCAGTAATAAACGATCGTATTGCCATCTGGATCCGTATAGGTATATGGGGTCACTTTGGATATAGACTTGCATGTGTAGTCCTCATCCACTTCTTTCAGCGCGTTTTCAATGCTGAATATCTGCTCTGCAAGCTTCCAGTTAGGATTTGTCTGGCAATTCTGCACTTCAACATAACGCAAAATACCAAGAACAACGAACCCAATCAAAACAACGATTCCAGCGCACCACAGTACTTTCTTTTTCATAGATTTGCACCCATTTCCTCAGCAATGTTTATAATTTGAATAAGACCCTTCTTCTCCCGGCGCTGTGCGTACTCCAACAGGTTTCTGGAATTACTGGCACCATGACGCACATAACAGATCAGCCAGTCGCAACTGTCAACCATTAGCTGGTTTGCTTTCACGATGGCAAAGGGTCTCGGGATCTTCTCTAGTCCTTCCGGATAATAGGTTCCATCATAACCGGGTGGTTTCTCAATAGGGCGCTCTGCCGGATGGTAAGGCAGCACCAACATTAAGGTTATCTCCGGGTACTTCCGTTTGATCCGCTTTACAGCTGTTGCAGCGATCTGGTCAAACCCACCATACCCGCCTACATAAAAGAAGTGAACCTGGTCTTCCTTTATCAGCCGCTCAATTTCAGATTCCAGTCTGGGGAGTAACCGCTCATTGGCCTCTCGATGACCTATAAAGAAGCAACTCTTCATATTTCTCACATCCATATTTCGTATTACTAAATAAATTTATTATATTTGGTATTACCAAATATATCAAGACCCTTTCACCATATAATAACAGTGAAAAGGGGTGAGCAGTATGAAGCCAAGAAAGTTAGCATTGGGTGATCGTAACATTATCGGCAAGCGTGTTACCGAGGCAAGACTGGCGCAAGGAATGAAACAAGTAGAACTGCTTGCCAAGTTACAGCTTGCAGGAATTGATTTAAGTGTTCCAGCACTATCCTTATTGGAAGGTCAGAAACGACCTGTATTAGATGTCGAGCTAAATGCCTTAGCTGATATTCTGAATGTATCTGTTGACTGGTTGCTGGGAAGAGAATAAATTTAACTGCCTATATGAGCCACTGTACTTATATAGGCAGTTTTTGTTATATACTAGACGGAAACAACGGACATAAAAGACGTATTAGTACGAGAATTTACAGAAAATTTGCTTTTTTCTGAAGAAATATATGGTAAAATATTCTTGCAAGCAGCCGAGGGTCTTGCACAAATCTTTCTGGCACGCATTACACGTGCACAATGTTTCCTTTCTCTATGCTCTCAGCCAGACTGAGGCAACAATGTTTTTTGTCTTCTTTTTATTATTTTTTACCATGCAATTTTTTATGAAATGACTCCTTGCTAATTGGTGCGAAAGCATCACAAATATCGAGTGTGGAGATAAGATACTGCCTTAGCTCCACAGCAAAACCTCGATCGACGCCTAAGTTATGGTTACCGTTCCATAACATCGTAATAATTTGACAGCTTAGCGGGCTTTGCGCGTCGGAGGTGGGTAGTAAGACTATTCACCAAGACGTACTTCTCGAGAGGAGGTGGTTGATATGGTACAACTATTATTCAGTGATCTATGCCATATCGTCCGCAAACAAACAATGCAGACCACCTCCGGCCGCACGGCCATAAATTAAAAAACCAACGGTCTTAGGGTACCGCTTTGGCCAAGCAAATGCCAAAGCAAAGCCCCACTACAAGACTTGGTAACACGACTGCCTTTGTAAGAGCAGTAAAACCATATCTTGCAAAGGATAATTTGACTCAAAGAGACCTTGCCGGTGCATCCGGTTTATCAGAGGCAATGGTATCTAGGATGTTCAAGAATTTAAACGGAAGAGGAGATACCTTTGAGTTAACAGAGCGTATGGTGTACAAAGTCGCTCTCGGATTAAAACTTGGGAGAAAAGGCTACTGGTCTCTAATGGAGATAGCATTTCC
>JAZSDS010000055.1:0-22952 GCA_045531275.1 Faecousia sp. | reverse complement strand
AAGGCAGGTGTGCAGGTCCAGTCCTACTGTAACCGTGCCGACCTGCCCGGTGGCTCCACATTGGGCAGTATATCCTTGTCTCATGTGGCGGTACCCACGGCAGATATCGGCCTGCCGCAGCTTGCGATGCACTCGTGTTATGAGACTGTCGGCGTGCAGGATGCGCTGGATCTGGAGGCTGCAATGCGGGTCTATTACGGCATCGCGGTAAAGGCCTGCGGTGACGGCAGCTACGACCTGGTATAAATTGTCAAAATGCACAAAAACCGCAACGGTAAACTGTGAAAAACGACAATTGCGGGAACGTGTGTTTTGTGATATCATTATAGCATCCGGGCATGGGGCTATCTACTCCACTAAATAGGTGTCCTGTGTCACAAAAGGAGGAAAATAAACAACCGTTAGACTCACGGTGCGGCAGTGTGGAGACCTGTCGTAATACCCCGGCTATTTTACCTGGCCGCGGTGAGAGCATATGCGAGGAGTCGGTATGCTTAGAGTCGGAAAGTATGGCAAATGTATCCCTGAAAAACATCAAGAAAGTCTATCCCTTCAGCGGCGACGACATCAAGAAGAACAAGAAAAAAGAAAAGACTCTTGAGAAGCTGAAGAAGAAGGATCCCGAGGCTTATGCAAACTACCTGGAGCGCCAGGAAGAGAAGGCAAAGCTTCAGGTCACCGAGCAGGGCGTTGTGGCAGTTCAGGAGTTCAACCTGGACATCGCTGACAAGGAATTCATCGTTCTGGTTGGTCCTTCCGGCTGTGGTAAGTCCACCACTCTGCGTATGATCGCAGGTCTGGAAGAGATCTCCGACGGCGAGCTGTGGATCGGCGACAAGCTGGTCAACGACGTTGCGCCCAAGGACCGTGACATCGCAATGGTTTTCCAGAACTATGCGCTGTACCCCCACATGACTGTTTATGAAAACATGGCTTTCGCTCTGAAGCTGCGTCACACTCCCTAGGATGAGATCGACCGCAAGGTTAAGGAAGCTGCTGAGATCCTGGACATCACCCAGTATCTGGGACGTAAGCCCAAGGCTCTGTCCGGCGGTCAGCGTCAGCGTGTTGCTATCGGCCGTGCCATCGTTCGTGACCCCAAGGTCATGCTGATGGACGAGCCCCTTTCCAACCTGGACGCCAAGCTGCGTAACCAGATGCGTGCTGAGATCATCAAGCTCCGCGAGCGTATTGATACCACCTTCGTTTATGTTACCCACGACCAGACTGAGGCTATGACCCTGGGCGACCGTATCGTCATCATGAAGGACGGCT
The DNA here is from genome assembly GCA_045531275.1 of Faecousia sp. Taxonomy (GTDB): domain Bacteria; phylum Bacillota; class Clostridia; order Oscillospirales; family Oscillospiraceae; genus Faecousia. The sequence continues at coordinate 21,677 of JAZSDS010000055.1, read as the reverse complement.
TCATCCAGCAGATCGGCACCCCTCAGCAGGTCTTCGATCATCCCTACAACCTGTTCGTAGCAGGCTTCATCGGCTCTCCCCAGATGAACATGTTCGAGGGCAAGCTGGTGAAGGAAAACGGCAAGTATGCTGTCCAGCTGTGCGGCTACACCGTAGAGCTGTCCGAGGAGAAGCAGGCTGCTCTGGCTGCCAACAATGTTGAGGAGCAGGAGATCTACCTGGGCGTCCGTCCCGAGCATCTGGCTCTGGCTGAGGAAGGCGTCGAGGCAAAGATCGAGGTTAACGAGCTGATGGGCTCCACTGTCCACCTGCACGTTAATGTCATGGGCAAGGATGTTATCGTCATCGTTTCCACCATGAACATGACAGGTAGCGAGGTTGCTGCACTGTGCGCCGGCGCTACTATCAAGGTCGGCTTTGCTGGCAATGTCTGCCATGTCTTCAACAAGGAGACCGGCATCAACCTGGAAGCTTAAGAAAAATACATAAAAAACAGGTCTGTCTTCGGGCAGACCTGTTTTTTATGCCACTTTTTGCCTGTCCCATCTATGCGGGTTTTCCTTGACAAATTGGCAAAAAAGTATTACTCTCTTAGATATGATAAAAGTGGGAAAGTATACCCCGGAGGACTGAAGCGGTCCATAACCGGTAATGCTTTTTTGTAGTTCTAAGGAGAAAGTTTATGCGAGGAAGCGGCGTTTTGATGCACATCACATCCCTGCCTGGGCCATATGGCGTGGGCACTATGGGGAAAAATGCTTTCGCCTTTGTAGACTTTCTGAAAAAGGCTGGCCAGAGCCATTGGCAGATTCTGCCCCTGAACCCTACCGGATATGGAGATTCTCCCTATCAGTCCTGCTCTGCTTTTGCCGGAAACCACTACCTTATCGATTTAGACACCCTTGTGGCTGAAGGCCTGCTGGAAGAGCAGGCGCTTGCTGGGATCCAATGGTACCGCCAGGAGGATCGGGTGGATTTCGGTCTTCTCTATGAGAACCGGCTGGGTGTTTTAAGACTGGCTTTTCATCGCTTTGCAGACGATCAGGCCCTGGATACTTTTTGCCGGGATAACGGCAGTTGGCTGCCGGATTTCGCCCTGTATATGGCGCTGAAGGAAAAGTATTCCGGAAAGCCATGGTATCAGTGGGAGGAAGGGCTGAAACGGCGGGAGGCCAACGCTGTCTGGAATGCCCGCCAGGAATTAAAAGTGCAGATCCGCTTTTATTGCTTTGTGCAGTACCTGTTCTATAAGCAGTGGACAGCGCTGCGGAGCTATGCCCATGAAAACGGCATTTCTATGATCGGTGATGTGCCCATTTATGTGCCCCTGGATTCTGTGGAGGTTTGGAGCAGCCCTGAGCTGTTTCAGCTGGATGAGGATCTGGAGCCTGTAGCAGTTGCGGGCTGTCCTCCCGACGGCTTCAGCGAGGACGGGCAGCTTTGGGGCAACCCCCTGTACCGCTGGGCCCGTCATAAAAAGGAAAATTATCGCTGGTGGATCAGTCGACTGGCTGCTGCCGGAAAGCTTTATGATGTGGTTCGGTTGGACCACTTCCGGGGCTTTGAGTCCTATTGGTCTGTGCCTTTTGGCAATGAAACAGCAAAGAACGGAAGCTGGGAAAAGGGGCCCGGGGAAGACTTTATTCGGGCCATTAAGAAACAGCTGCCGGGCATGAAGTTTATTGCCGAGGATCTGGGCTTTTTGACCCCGGAGGTATTTGCGCTGCGGGATGCGTCCGGTTTCCCCGGCATGAAGGTGCTGGGCTTTGCGTTTGACTCCAGGGAACCCTCAGAGTACCTTCCTCATACTTATATACAGAACACCGTTTGCTACACCGGCACCCATGATAACATGCCGGTGAGACAATGGCTGGAAACAGCGCCGGAGACGGCGGTGGCCTATGCCACAGAGTATATGAACCTTTCCCAAAGGGAGGGGCTGGTATGGGGTGTGATCCGCACAGCCCACAGCTCTGTAAGCAATCTTTGTATAGCCCAGATGCAGGACTATCTGGAACTGGGCAGTGAGTCCAGGATGAACTTCCCTGGGACTGCCTGTGGTAACTGGACCTGGCGCGCGCCGGAGGATAGCTATAACGATGCCCTGGCGAAAAAAATCTACGCCGTTACAAAACTGTATGGTCGCGTCCAAAATCTATAAAATTCCCCAAGTATAAGGAGAAACCATATATGAATTATGATTGTCAGAATATTTTGAAGATGACAGAAGCGCACCTGAAGCTCACCCATGATGTATCCCTGCGGGAGGCATCTGCCCAGGAGCTGCACGAGGCTTTAGGCATTGCTGTTATGATGACTATAAGCGAAAATTGGAGTCACAGCAAGCACCAGCGTATGCACCAGAGGAAGGCTTATTACATTTCCGCGGAGTATCTGATTGGCAGACTCGTGTATTCCAACCTGTACAACATGGGTATTTTAGAGGAAATGAGACAGCTGTTCGCGGAGCAGGGCGTGGATCTGGCAATGCTGGAGGAGATTGAGGACGCGGCGCTGGGCAACGGTGGTCTGGGCCGTCTTGCTGCCTGCTTCCTGGACAGTGCTGCCAGCACCAATATCCCCCTGTCCGGCTATGGTCTGCGGTATCGCTTTGGCCTGTTTAAGCAAAAGATCGATGCAAACGGCAGCCAGATCGAAACAGCCGACGATTGGGCAAAGTTCGGAGACCCTTGGTCTTACCGCCGCTATAACCACACCGTTAAGGTGACATTCCCCGACCATACCGTTCTTGCGGTGCCTTATGATGTGCCGGTGATCGGTTATGGTACCGGCAATGTAGGCACCCTGCGCCTGTGGCAGTGCGAGGCAGAAGAAGAGCTGGATTTCAATGCTTTTAACGACCAAGATTACCTGCGGGCCCTGACCCAGAAGAATAAGGCCGAGGATATTACCCGGGTGCTGTATCCCAATGACTCCACCTGGGAGGGCAAGCGGCTGCGTATCAAGCAGCAGTATGTGCTCAGCTCCGCTTCCCTGCAGGATATGCTGCGGGTGTATAAGTCTATCCACGGCAATGATCTGAGTCATTTTGCCCAGCATTATGCGGTGCAGCTGAATGATACCCACCCTGCTATGTCCATTCCCGAGCTGATCCGGCTGCTGATGCAGGAGGGCATGGATTTTGAGCAGAGCTTTGCTATTGCCCAGAAGACATTCTCCTACACCAACCATACAGTTATGGGCGAGGCCCTGGAAAAGTGGCCTCTGGACCTGCTGCGCAGCGTTGTGCCGGAAATCGTGGATATTATCCTGCGGATCGACGAAAAGCTGAAGTGGGAGCATCCGGAGCTGTTTATCGTCCGGGATAACACCGCCCATATGGCAAATCTTAGCGTTTATGTGGGCTCCTATGTGAACGGCGTTGCTGAGATCCATTCTCAGATCTTGAAGGATGATTGCTTCCGGGATTGGTACCGGGTATTCCCCGAGCGCTTCCAGAACAAGACCAATGGCGTTACACCCCGCCGGTGGATGGGCCTGTGCAATCCGGAGCTGACCCAGCTTATCAAATACCGCATTGGCAGTGATTTCCTGGGAGATCTGGACCGGCTGAATAAGCTGAAGCCCATGATCGATGATGACATGGTGCGCCAGTTTAACGCTGTTAAGCGCCAGAAGAAGGAGCAGCTCTGCGCTGTCATTGCAGAGAGGGAAGGCATTAAGCTGAACCCGGACTTTGTGTTTGATGTACAGGTGAAGCGTCTGCATGAGTATAAGCGGCAGCTGCTGAACGCCCTGAGCATCGTGGATATTTACTTCCGCCTGAAGGACGGCAGCCTGACAGACTTCCAGCCCACTGTTTACCTCTTCGGCGCCAAGTCTGCTCCCGGCTATTCCCGGGCTAAGGCCATCATCCGCTATATTAACCGGATCGCCCGAATGATCAACAACGATCCAGATATGCACGACAAGCTGAAGGTTGTGTTTGTCCAGAACTACAACTGCTCCTATGCCGAGCATATTATCCCCGCTGCTGACATCTCCGAACAGATCTCTCCTGCGGGAACGGAAGCCTCCGGCACCGGCAACATGAAGCTGATGCTCAACGGCGCTGTTACCCTGGGAACCCTGGACGGCGCCAATGTGGAGATCGTCAAGGAAGGTGGTATGGAAAATAACTATATCTTCGGCGCCACAGTGCAGCAGATCAATGAGCAAAAGGAAAGCTACTATGCCCGGGGTATTTACGATAGCAACACCCGCCTGCACAGAGCCATTGACACACTGGTCGACGGTACTGTACCTACGGATAACGAGCAGAGGGGGCTGTACCATGCTCTGTTGGACGGCACCTCCTGGCACAAGGCAGACCACTACTTCCTGCTGCTGGACTATGAATCCTATATTGAGGCAAAGCTCCGGGCCAACCGGGACTATGCGGACCGTCTGGCCTTCGGCAGAAAGTGCCTTGTCAATGTGGCAAGCGGCGCCAAGTTCTCTTCTGACCGTACTATTCGTCAGTACGCCGAGGAAATCTGGCATATCCAGCCCACAGAAATGTAAAAAAGCACCCCCATCTTCCAAAAAGATGGGGGTGTATTATTTGTTAGCCCTCTGCTACCACGATCTCAGACAGGACCAGTCCGGGATTGCGCTTCACGGTGAAGTCGATGGCCCAGTAGCTTGAAAATACCAGCAGGCTTCTGCCACGGTAATCCTCCAAAAGCTCCGCATCTGAGCCTAGGTTCAGAGCGGAAAGGTCGCCGGGATAGCTTTCAATGAGGCGAATCTCCTCGTAGGGCAGACCTTCCATCCGCAGGTCAACGCCGTACTCGTTCTTCATGCGGTACTGGAACACATCAAACTGCAGCGTGCCCACAACGCCTACGATCACTTCTTCCATACCGGAGTTAGGAAGCTTGAAGATTTGGATGGCGCCTTCCTGGGCGATCTGTTCTGTGCCCTTTACAAATTGCTTCCGCTTCATGGAATCCTTGGCGGATACCCGGGAGAAGTGTTCCGGAGCAAAAGTAGGGATGCCGGAGTACAGGAATTTCTTGGAGGGCACTGTAATGGTGTCGCCGATGGCGAAAATGCCGGGGTCAAATACGCCGATCACGTCACCTGCATAAGCTTCTTCCACGATTTCCCGCTCTGCCGCCATTAGCTGCTGGGGCTGTGACAGACGCATTTTCTTGTTGCCCTGCATATGGAAGTATTCTGTATCCCGCTGGAACTTGCCGGAGCAGATCCGCATAAAGGCAAGGCGGTCCCGGTGGGCCTTGTTCATATTTGCCTGGATCTTGAACACAAAGGCGGAAAAGTCGGGAGAGAAGGTATCAATTACACCGCAGTCCGCGGTACGGGACAGAGGAGGTGGTGTCAGCTTCAGGAACGCCTCCAGGAAGGGCTCAATGCCGAAGTTGGTCAGCGCAGAACCAAAGAACACGGGGCTGAGGGTGCCGTTGCGGACTGCTTCCATGTCCATTTCTCTGCCGGCAGACAGGAGCTCTACATCATCAATAAGCTGCTGATGCTTGGTTTCACTGTCCAGAAGCTCTGCCACCTGAGGGTCATACAGGTCGATTGCCAGCTTGTCGGCCTTTGCCTTGCCGTTTACGCCGGAGAAGAACAGCAGCTGGCTGTTTTCCCGGTCATATACGCCCTGGAAGTCCTTGCCGCAGCCAATGGGCCAGTTCATAGCATAGGTCTCGATACCAAGCTCCCGCTCTACTTCATCCAGCAGGTCGAAAGGATCCTGGGTCTCCCGGTCCATCTTGTTGATAAAGGTGAAAATGGGAATATGGCGCATGGCGCAGACCTTGAAAAGCTTTCGTGTCTGGGGCTCCACGCCCTTAGCGCCGTCAATGACCATTACGGCAGAATCCGCAGCCATCAGGGTGCGGTAGGTATCCTCAGAGAAGTCCTGGTGGCCGGGGGTGTCCAGAATGTTGATGCAGAAGCCGCCGTACTGGAACTGCATGACAGAGGAGGTGACGGAAATACCGCGCTGCTTTTCAATTTCCATCCAGTCGGAGGTGGCTGCCCGGGAGTTTTTCTTACCTTTGACAACACCTGCCTGGGCGATAGCGCCGCCGTACAGCAGAAACTTTTCGGTTAAGGTGGTTTTACCGGCGTCGGGGTGGGAAATGATCGCAAAGGTCCGGCGCCGGCTGATTTCTTGTTCTAAAGTTGACATAACATCTACTCCGTAAATTAAACTTAATTACCTTAGTTTACCACAGATTGTAAGACTTTACAAGTGCTATAAAAAATCACCATAGTTTCAAGAGTCCGAAACTATGGTGATTTTTATTTAAAGGAATTAGATCAGGCCTTGCCTGCGCAGCCCAGAACGTTCACCAGCTTGTGGCGGACGATCTCCTTGATGTTGGCCCGGGCGGGCTTCAGGTACTGGCGGGGATCGAAGTGCTCAGGATGCTCGTTGAAGTACTGACGGATAGTGCCGGTCATGGCAAGACGCAGGTCGGAGTCGATGTTGATCTTGCAGACGGACAAAGCGGCAGCCTTACGCAGCTGCTCCTCGGGCACACCGATGGCGTTGGGCATCTTGCCGCCGTTGGCGTTGACCATGGCTACATACTCCTGGGGAACGGAGGAAGAGCCGTGGAGCACGATGGGGAAGCCGGGCAGACGCTTGGTGACTTCCTCGAGAACATCAAAGCGCAGAGCGGGGGGCACCAGGATGCCCTGCTCATTCAGGGTGCACTGCTCGGGGGTGAACTTGTAAGCACCGTGGCTGGTGCCGATGGCGATAGCCAGAGAGTCACAGCCGGTTCTGGAAACGAACTCTTCTACCTCTTCGGGACGGGTGTAGGAAGCGGCCTCAGCAGAAACATTGACTTCGTCCTCGATACCTGCCAGGCTACCCAGCTCAGCTTCAACCACAACGCCGTGGTCGTGGGCGTACTCAACTACCTTGCGGGTGATCTCAATGTTCTCCTCAAAGGACTTGCTGGAAGCGTCGATCATAACGGAGGTAAAGCCACCGTCGATGCAGGACTTGCAGGTCTCGAAGCTGTCACCGTGGTCCAGGTGCAGAGCAATGGGGATCTCGGGGCACTCCTGGATGGCAGCCTCTACCAGCTTCACCAGATAAGTATGGTTTGCATAGGCACGGGCACCCTTGGAGACCTGCAGGATGACAGGAGACTTCTCCTCCCGGCATGCTTCGGTAATACCCTGGACGATCTCCATGTTGTTAACATTGAAAGCGCCGATAGCATAGCCGCCGTCGTAAGCCTTCTTGAACATTTCGGTTGTGGTTACAAGAGCCATAGAAAATCTTCCTTTCTTAATCAAGTGGAAATCTTCCACAATTATTTACCATACTATTATAGCACATAATTTATGGTATTCAATAAAAATATTTGCCATTTAAATATCTTCATGATATAATCCAATAAACTGGGTTCTTATGGACCGGGTTCGCATAAAAACATCAAAAAAATCTTACGGAGGTATGAATATATGTCTGAAAAAGCATTGGTTGGATCCGTAATTATCGGCCAGTCCGGCGGCCCTTCTTCCGTCATCAACTGCTCTGCTTACGGTGTCATTAAGACAGCTCTGGAGAATGAGAACATCACCAAGGTCTATGGCGCCTACCATGGCATTAAGGGTGTTCTCAACGACGAACTGATGATTATGGATGAGGAAGATCCCAAGGAACTGGAGAACATGCTCCACACACCTTCCTCCGCTCTGGGCTCCTGCCGCTATAAGATCGCGGACCCGGATGTGGACGATACCGACTATAAGCGTATTCTGGAGATTTTCAAGAAGTATGATGTGCGCTATTTCTTCTACAACGGCGGCAACGATTCCATGGACACCTGCAACAAGATCTCCAAGTATATGTCCAAGGTAGGTTACGAGTGCCGTGTGATGGGTGTTCCCAAGACCATCGATAACGACCTGGCAGGCACTGACCACTGCCCCGGCTTTGCCTCTGCGGCTAAGTATATTGCGACCTCCGTTATGGAAGTGTCCCGGGATTGCCAGGTGTATGACACCGGCGTGATCACCATTATTGAATGCATGGGCCGCCATGCCGGCTGGCTCACCGCTGCTGCCGCTCTGGCAGGTGTAAAGGGCGACGGTCCTGACCTGGTGTATCTGCCCGAGGTGGATTTTGATATGGATAAGTTTGTTGCCGATGTAAAGCGCGTGTACGGTGAGAAGAAGAACTGCATCGTGGCGGTATCCGAGGGTATCCATTATGCTGACGGTACCTTTGTTTCCGAAGCAAAGACCTCCGGCACCGACGGTTTCGGCCACGCCCAGTTGGGCGGTTTGGCTGCCCGGCTTGCAGATGTGGTGAAGGCTGCCACCGACGCCAAGGTTCGTCCCATTGAGCTGAGCCTGCTGCAGCGCTGCGCTGCCCATTGCGCCTCCGGCACCGACATTGCGGAATCCTTTATGTCCGGTAAGGTAGCTGTAGAGGCTGCGGTTGCCGGCGCCACCGATAAGATGGTGGGCTTCAAGTGCACCCGTGACGCTAACGGCTACAAGTGCGAGCCTGAGCTGTTTGAACTGAGTGTGGTTGCCAACACTGAGAAGAAGCTCCCTGTGGAGTGGATCAATGCCCAGGGCAACGGTGTTACCCAGGACTTTATCGACTATTGCCTGCCCCTGATCCAGGGGGAGACCGGCATGGTCAAGGAAGACGGACTGCCCAGATTTGTCCGGCTGAAAAAGGTTTTTGCAAAATAAATAAGCATAAAAAAGAGCACTGCGCAGTGCTCTTTTTTATGTAATTTTACAGCTCTTCCAGGCAGATAACGCCGGGGAGTCTGCGGATGTCGTCAATGATCTCTATGTGGTTTTGACGCTTTCTCAGCTTCAGGGTGGAGAAGTATGCCCGGGCACCATCCTTGGTCTCAGAGTCGTGCTCCCGCATGGTGTCCCGGACCTCAATGTCCTTTTCCCGGACCATACGCAGGAAATCACCCAGACCACATTCTTTGTCCAGCTCAACATAGATTTCCATGACCTTGGTCTTGCGATGCATCTTGTTGTCCATCTTCTGCAGCAGGGTCATAACGGTAAACACGGCAAGACCGGCTATGATGGCAGCTTCATAGAAGCCGATACCCAGGGCCAGACCCACGCCGGCAGCGGCCCAAAGACCGGCGGCGGTAGTCAGACCCTTGATCTGGTTGCGGCGGGTGACAATGATGGTGCCGGCACCCAGGAAGCCCATGCCGTTGACAACCTGCGCGCCCATACGCACAGGGTCACCAACTTCAAAGGTTTGGTATACATAGTGGTTGGTCAGCATCACAAGACATGCGCCCATGCACACCACCATGTAGGTACGCATGCCGGCGGGGCGGTTCTTCAGGCCGCGCTCCAGTCCAATCAGACCGCCGATGACTACGGACGCAATGATACGCAGGGCAATAGCCAATAAGGTTACTTCTCTGATTTCCATTTATGTAATTCCTCCCGGTTATTATATTTTTTCATTCTATGCAGGGTCTGCAGGAATATACCTTGTTTCCCGCTGCTGGCAGGTAAACAGGATGACCTGTTTAGCCTGGGCCTGGTCCTTCAGGATGTCCATTGCCAGGGCAAGTCTATGGTCATCAAAACGGACCAAGGCATCGTCCAGAATCAGGGGCGCCTCCGGTGTCAGCGCCTCCGCTACAGCCAACCGAACAGCCAGATACAGCTGGTCTGCCGTTCCGTCGCTGCGCCAAAGACCGCTGTGCAGGGTATCCTCCCCTTCTGCGCCGGTGCTGACAGACAGATCCTGTCCCAGTGAAAGTCTATTATAACGGCCGCCGGTCATTTTGTCAAAGAATGTTTGCGCTTGTTTCACAAGCTTTGGGGCAAAACGCCGTTGCAGGGTATCAGCGGCGGCAGAAAGGGTGCTCTGGGCAAGAACAAGGGCCTGATAAATGTCCTCCAGGCGGGTGATCCTTGCCTGCACTGCGGCAAGCTGCCGTTGCAGCGCATCTGCCTGACCGAGGGCATCCATCTGTCCCTGACACTGTCCCAGTCGGGTATGAAGCTGCTGCAACCGGTAGGAGCAGTCCGCCAGTTGTCGTGCAGTTTCAGCCTCTGAGAGGGTCAAGGTATCTTCCTGTTGAGGAGGCGGCACATCCTTATGGGATGACCGCAAAGCAGAAGCAAGATCTGTGGCCCGGTTTAATTCGTTTTCCACGTCAATAAGAGACCGCCGCTTGCTGCGACGCTCCATCCAAAGCTGTTCGCAGACAGCAAGGGATTCTCCGCCGGTAAGATCTTGGGTAGATTGTTTCAGGGAGGCCATGCGCTGATCCAGAGCTGCGCGCTGTGCTTGGTACGCCTTTGCTTGGGCGGCGTAAGTGCTTTGGACATCGGCCCAATCTCCGGCAGCCTTTTCCCACATATCCGGGGAGAGGGGGGCGTACTTTTGCTCCAGAGCGTGAAGGGTAGCTCCTGCCCTGCGGCGGCTGGCGGTGTTGGTACTTGCCAGGGCCACACCGGATAGAATACCGGCAGCACCACAGCAAATACCAATCCAGTGGGGGATCAGCAAAAGGGCGATGCTGGCTACGGACAGAGCGATTCCCAGGATAAAGGGAGGCCTGGCTTTGTTTTCCCTTACGGATTCCCGGTACACCCTCAGATCGGTCTGGGCGTGACGCAGGGCATCCTCCCTGTTAAGACCCTTCATAAAGGAAGGAACCTCCGGTTGCAGGGGCTGGTGGGGAAGCAGCTGAGCATCGGTGTGTAAAGCATCCAGGTCACTGCGCAGTTGCCGCAGCTTCAGAAGCGTGGCGTCGATCTCTTCCATAGAAGGAAGCGTTGAGCAGTCCTGCTGCAGCTGCTGGGCTTTGGCCTGGGCTATGGTCTGTGCCGTCTCAGCAGCAGCAAGCTTTTCCACATAAGTGCGGTTGGCAGCGTATTCCAGCGCTGCGTGATGATTCTGCAATTGCTTCCGGTATTCCTCCAGTTGCGCCTGCTGCCCGGCAAGGGAGACGGTCAGTTCTTTTAATGCGTTCAGTTCCCGGAGCTTCTCTTCAAGCGCTTTTTTCTGAGCCTCAGCCTGGGGCAGCAGACCGGATTTATTGTAGCGGCAGTTGTTTTTCAGGTCCCGCAGTTTCTGGGCCAGGGCATCACTGGCGCCGCTTTCGTCACCGGTGGTGACAAGGGCATGAAGCCGCCGACGGAGGGATTCGTCGTAGGTTACGGGCAGGTCCGTAAGCCGGATAAAGGAAGAACGGAGGAACACCGCTTTTTCCACACCCAGCAGCAGTTCGCCGCAATTTGTGGCGGTCAGCTCCGCAACCGGCAGTCCGGTTTCTGTCTCATATGCCCGAAATTCTCCCATAATGGCACGGCCTTTAGTAGAGCGTTCGATGGTAATATCCCTGCCGTTCCAGTGAATGTCCATTCTGCCGGACATGGGGCTGCCAGACCAGGGCTTATAATGCTCTTTATCCGCAAGAGTGGTCTGGGTGCTGCGTTCCCGGGTATCAATACCGTAAAGCATGGCAGCCAGGAAAGCGCACCAGGTGCTTTTGCCCCATTCGTTGGGGGCGTGGATTACATTTAAGCCAGGCTTTAGGGACAGGGTTTGGTGTTCCAACTTGCCAAAGGTGGCGGTCATCGAGTAGATCTTCATGGCAGCACCACCTCCTGACCGTCTAAAAGCTGACGGGAAATCTTTGCAGCCAGGCGGATCCGCCGCCGGGTCTCCTCGTCAGAGGTCTCCAAAGCGTCGTGGAGAAGCTTAAAATACATACCCTCAAAGGTATCCTCCCCGGCGCTGCTCCAGACATCCACAGGGGGAACGGTCCGGTCCCGGAGTACCAAATTGGGGAAGCGGGAATATTCTGCCGCCAGCGCAGGTAAATCCAGGGGTTCGCTGGGGCCGGTAAAGGTAATCCGGTAATGATAGGCATTGCCCAGGGGCGGCAGCGTGGAGGGCAGCTCCTCAGGGGAGATCTCCAAATCGTAAAATCTTGGGGTGTCCAGAGGAATGAAGGCAGCGCTAGCAGTCTTGTCAACCGTTACCACCAGCACGCCCTTTTCACCCTGTTCGTCATAACCTCTGCCCATAGGACAGCCGGGCCATGCGCACAGGGTTTTTCCTGCCCGGAACATGTCGCCCTTGTGAATATGTCCCAGTGCCAGGTAGTCAAGGTTTGCGTTTTGTACCTGCTGGGTGGTAATGGGGCAGTAGGGAGAGTTGACCTGGGTGGGGTCGCCGTGTAAAACAGCTACGCTGTAGGTTGTATCCGTATCGGCGTGGAAGTTTTCCAAAAGGGGTGGGCAGTCCATGCCGGTAAATCCGGCGCCGTAAACCCGGCAGTCCAGCTGGGGAACATTAACATATTCCATTGTCGGATGGGTAAAAATGTGTACATTTTTCGGGAAGGCTTCCTTAAGCCAGGGGCTATCTGCACCTACAAAATCGTGATTGCCGGGAGAAATAAACACCGGTACTGCCATCTCCTCCAAGGCGCTTCTGAAAGCATTGAGGGAGGCTTGGGTGTAAGGTCCGTCAAACAAATCGCCGCTAAGCAGCACCAGGTCACAGCCCTGTGCCTTGCAAAGGGCTGCCACCTTGCCGGGGACCTCCAGCAGAGCGCGGCGCAGAAGCCGGGATAGTTCTTCGTTTTGCAGCTGCAGGGGGGAGCCCAGATGCCAGTCAGCACTGTGCAGGATCTTAATCATAGATATCCACCCTTTCTACTCCGCGGCAGAGGCCTGTGACGGTATCGACGGTGAACAGAACGGCTTCCAGCTTGGTAGGACCGTCAGCCCAGCGATAACGCTCTGTAAGATCGCCCCGGAATTTGGCAATGGAAAGCTGAGGCCGAATTCCCAGAACGGAGTGCTTGGGACCGGTCATGCCCAGGTCAGTGACATAGCCGGTGCCCTGGGGAAGTACCTGTGTGTCTGCAGTGGGGACATGGGTATGGGTGCCCCACAGGGCGCTGACCCGTCCGTCCAGCATGTAGCCCATGGCCAGCTTTTCTGAGGTGGCCTCGGCGTGAAATTCCACAAGGATCAGATTGGTGTCGATTTTCTTCAGGATTTTTTCTACGGCAAGGAAGGGGTTATCCGGGCCGTAATCCATGTTGCAGCGGCCCTGCAGGTCAATAACTGCAACTTCACCTACAGAGGTCTCATAGAGCCCCCAGCCCCTGCCGGGTGCCTGAGGGGCGTAGTTTGCAGGGCGGAGGATGCGACGGTTATCCTCCAGATAATCCACCAATTCCCGCTTGCCAAAGGTGTGGTTGCCCATGGTAATCACATCCGCGCCGGCATCGAAAATATCCTCTGCCTGGGCAGGGGTCATACCAACTACGCTGGCGTTTTCACCGTTGACCACAACAAAATCTGCATTTGTCTGTCCTTTTAACATCCGCAGAGACCGACATACCCGATCCATACCCGGGTTGCCTACCACATCGCCTACAGCCAATACTTTAAAGTCCATGACAGCCCTCTTTACTAATAAACAATAAAAATAATGGAGTCACAATCGTGACTCCATTATACAGGATTTTCTCTGAAATAGCAAGTTATACATGGGAAATCAGACCCCGGTGGTTCCGTTGATTTTAACGTTGATATTCAAACTCCAGATCGTAAATGCTTACCACATCGCCGTCCTGAATACCCATTTCCTCCAGCCGGGTAAACAGACCGCATTTGCGCAGCTGCAGGTCAAAGTAGTTACGGGATTCGTAATCATCGAAATTGATGTTCATAATAAGCCGTTCCAGCCAGCTGCCGCTGATGACCCAGGTGCTGCCCAGATGATCGATCTCCAGCTCTGTGGGATCTCCGGCCTCTTCAATGACCTCTACATACTCCGGTTCATAAATGGTTACAGGAGGCAGTGTCCGCAGCTTTTCAGCCACCACACGCATCAGATTCCGTGTGCCCTGGGTGGTGCCGGCAGAGATCTCATAGAGCTCACAGCCGGCGGCTTCTACATGGCTGCGCAGCCGCTCCAGATTGTCGGAGTCCGGCATCAGCAGATCGCACTTGTTGGCAGCCACGATCATGGGGCGGTCCCCCAGGTCCACACTGTAGTTATGCAGCTCCTCGCAGATGGCATCAAAATCCTCCACAGGGTCTCTGCCCTCGCTGCCGGACACATCAATCACATGGACCAGCAGCCGGCAGCGGTCAATGTGCCGCAGGAAATCGTGGCCCAGACCGGCACCTTCCGCAGCGCCTTCAATAATGCCGGGAATGTCCGCCATAACAAAGGACACGCCCTCGTCTACATAGATGACACCCAGGTTGGGGAAGAGGGTGGTGAAGTGGTAGTTGGCGATTTTGGGGCGGGCGTTGGAGGTGACGGACAAAAGGGTGGATTTACCCACATTGGGGAAGCCCACCAGGCCTACGTCGGCCAATAGCTTCAGCTCCAGAATCACATCCCGCTCCTGTCCTTTCAGACCGGCTTTGGCAAACCGGGGAACCTGCCGTGTGGGAGTGGCATAATGGGCATTGCCCCAGCCGCCTCTGCCGCCCTTGGCGATAATATGGTCCTCGCCGGTGGACATGTCTACAATGATTTGGTTGGTCTCTGCGTCCCGCACAACAGTGCCCCGGGGGACTTGAATAATCAGAGGTTCGCCCCGCTTGCCGCTCATTTTCCGGCCCTGGCCGTTCATGCCGGACTGGGCGCTATACTTGCGCTTGTAGCGGAAGTCCAGCAAAGTGGTCAAATTATCATTGACCCGCAGGATCACGCTGCCGCCGTGGCCGCCGTCTCCGCCGTCAGGGCCGCCGGAGGCTACATATTTTTCCCGGTGAAAGGCTACGGCACCGTCGCCGCCCCGTCCACCGCAAACTGTAATTCGTACCTTATCTACAAACATGAGATATCCTCCTTTTTTAGGAAATAAGCAATAGGGAACAGCGGACAAGCAAAAACCCGGGTCGGGAGTTATTCGCTCTTCTCTATTGCTCATCTATAAATGGAAAAGGCTGCTGCATTAGTTTGCAGCAGCCCTTAGCAAGCTATACGGTGATCCGTGATTACTGCTCGATGGCGTAAACGGAGCACTGACGGCGATCCTTACCCTTGCGCTCGAACTTGACAGTACCGTCAATCAGAGCGAACAGAGTGTCATCACTGCCGATACCGACATTGACACCGGGATGGATATGAGTGCCTCTCTGGCGAACCAGGATGTTGCCAGCCAGAACAAACTGACCGTCAGCACGCTTTACGCCCAGACGCTTAGCCTCGGAATCACGACCGTTCTTGGTAGAACCGCCGCCCTTATGGTGAGCGAAAAACTGAATACCAATTTTCAGCATGGTGTTACACCTCCAAAACTTCGATATAATCTGGATAATCTTCCTTTAAGCGGATGAGTGTCAACAGCAGTCCGGAAAGGACTGCCTGGACGGTCTCTTCTTCGTCGCAGGAAGCGGGGAGAGTCAGGGTGACGCGGGCGTCATCTTCCTTTACTCGGACCTTGGCCTTTGCACCGCACACATCGTTGATGGTGGCTTCGGCCATGGTAACAGCGGTGGAGATAGCGGCGCAGACAATGTCGCTGCCGGCCTCACTGTAGCCACTGTGTCCGGAGACGGAGAATCCTGTGATCCTCTCATTCTCGGTAAAAAATTCGCATCTAGTCATAATTACAGTGCGATCTTGGTGATTTCCACCTTGGTGTAGGGCTGACGATGGCCCTGCTTCTTCTTCTCGTTCTTCTTGGCCTTGTACTTGAAGACGGTGATCTTCTTAGCCTTGCCGTTCTTAACGACCTTAGCCTCCACGGCAGCGCCCTCAACAACGGGAGCACCGATCTTGGAGTTTTCGCCGTCCAGCACAGCCAGAACCTGGTCGAACTTCACAGTAGCTTCAGCTTCGGCCTCCAGCTTCTCGATGTACAGGACATCACCCTCGGAGACGGTATACTGCTTGCCACCGGTCACGATAACTGCTTTCATTTCTTTTCACCTACTTTATTTTTGTAGACTCGCTCTATAGGCGCGGCGTTTTTTGGACGCACGACTTGAACCTATTCAATGCGGCTGGACTATTTTAGCAAACCAGCCATGAAAAGTCAAGAGGTTTTCCAACATAAATGTTGCCTTTTCCCGTGTTTTTTGCTATACTTGCCCTGATTGATGGGAGGTGTGGCGTGTGAAAAGACTGTTTTACGCTGTTTTAGCTATAGCAATGCTGTTTGCACTGACCGGCTGTGAGCAGAAAACAGAGGAAACAGTGTTTGCTATGGACACAGTCATGCAGCTGCAGCTCTGGGGCCGGGACCGGGAAGCAGGCATCCGGGAGGTCACAAAGATCCTGCAGGAGCAGGAGAATATTTGGTCAGCCACCCGGGATACCTCTGTTCTAAGCAGGTTAAACCGGGGCGAGAACGTGGAACCGGATAGTTCCCAGCAGCTGCTTTTGGAGAAGGTGCAAAAGCTCTCCCAGCGTACCGCCGGCGCCTTTGACCCCTGTTTGTGGGAAGTGATCCGGGCATGGGGCTTTTATGATGAAAATTATCGGATTCCCTCTCAGGAGGAACTGAAGAACGCCCTGGCACAGTCCCGGTGGGAACTGGGGGCAGCACTGAAAGGATATGTGGGCAGTCTATGTGTGACGGCATTGGAGCAACTGGAAGTTGACAGGGCGATCCTGAACCTGGGAGGCAATATCCAGACCTACGGAGAAAAGGAGGGTGGAAGCCCTTGGAGCATCGGCATCCAGAACCCCAATGGGGGCGACTATGTGGGCACAGTGGCGGTAACCGGTACTATGGCTGTAGTCACCTCCGGTGACTATCAGCGATTTTTTGAGTCGGAGGGTGTCCGATATCACCATATTCTGGACCCGGATACCGGAATGCCTGCCAATAGCGGGTTGTCCTCTGTGACGATAATCTGTAAGGATGGTCTGACGGCAGACGCGCTTTCCACAGCGCTGTTTGTCATGGGACTGGAGGAAGCAACGGAATTCTGGCGGGCAAGCAGTGATTTTGAGGCGGTGTTTATTACCACCGAAGGTCATATCTACGCTACAGAGGGAGCGCTGCTGTCCGGTTGTGAATACGAGGTGATTGAGCGGTGAAAACAAAGCTTTGGATCGGTCTTGTAGCGGCGCTGCTGGCAGTGTGCCTGGGACTGAGTATTGCATTATTTTGGCCCAAGAATCACGCAGTGGCTGTGGAGATCTGGTCCCAGGGGGAATTGAAGCAGACCATTTCCTTGGCGGTGGACCGAGTAGTGACCGTGGAATCATCCAGCGGAGTCAATGTAGTCACAGTAAAAGACGGCAAGGCTGCCGTGACCCAGGCAGACTGCCCTGACGGCTACTGTATGGACAGGGGCTTTTGTAGCGGCGGCGCTCAGATCGTATGCCTGCCAAATCGGTTGGTTTTGAAGTTTGTGGGAGAAAAAACGGTAGATGGCGTGGCAGGATAATTTTTCAGTTTTTCTGTCAAAACCACTTGACAAACCAGTCAGCTTACAGTATAATCACCCATGCGTCTGGACGATTAGCTCAGCTGGCTAGAGCATCCGCTTGACGTGCGGAAGGTCATAGGTTCGAGTCCTATATCGTCCACCATGGACACCCTGCTATCCTTGATTGGATAGCAGGGCTTTTTTTATGCCCGGAAATGGAAGAATATGCAGAAAAGAATGCAGAGTGTCTATGTGCGGCTTGACCGCACATAGGTATGCTGCATGAGAGAAAACGGAAAAAGCACACCCCCGGATGCGAAGCTGTTGCTCGCCTCCGGGGGTGCTTTTCATTTCCAGGGGTCACAATCCTTCATGCCCTTGTTAAGTGCCTTTTGAGCTGCCTCTGTCTGGCTGTAGGCCGTCATTGCATCGGCGAGCTTGTTCAATGCTGCCATAAACTCCGGAACACCGGGGGCATCCACGCCTTGTTCCGCAATCTGCTTGTCAATCTCTGCCAACTGTTCTTTGAATGCGACCATCTTCTGACCCACATCCTCAGCTGTGGTGTATGTTCTGTCCCGCTGCACAATGATGTCAATAGGCATCCCATACAAATGGGACAACCGCACCAGGATTTCGATAGGCGGCTCGGTGCGTCCGCTTTCATAGGTGTTGTATGTGGTGGCCGGGATATTGAGATGGGCAGCTACTTCTTTCTGCGACAGTTTCTTGCCCTTTCGTAATTCCTGGAGTGCCTCCGCTGTCATAACCTTGCGTTGCTCGATGGTAAATTCGCCCTTGTACGCAAACTGCATTTCATCCATGTTGTCACGCCCTTTCATTGCAATCTGCAATCATTGTAGCTGTTATCAATGCTATTTGCAATATCTATTTCATTGCAATTTGCGTTTTATGCGCAAATAGAGTTGACAACGATCGCAGATGATGGTAATATCGCAGATAGAAATGATAACGCAATCTGCAATGCACCGAGTGCGGTACAGAGATGCGAGAGCGAAGCGGCTCGCATGGAAGCCGGCAGTATGCACCCTAGGCAGCGCACCCAGGTTGTTCCGGCGGTCTTGCCCAGGTATGTGGTTGCAGCGAACCCTCACACAGGTATCGACTACTGCCCGGCTTCCGTTGCGGGGTATCACACCTCAGGTCACCGCCCGGCTGCGTGCGCATCTTGTCTATCATGCGCCCCTGCGCCCGAGTATCGACCACCACCCGGCTACCCTGCGAAAGCACGGTACATCTCCCGCTACTTGACTATAGGTCATATTTTACTCACCCCACCAAGAAAGGAGGTTTCCTCATGCCACACTTCCGTATTGCGGAACATGATCTGTATGAATACAACAAAGGTTTTCTATATCGCTACAATGACCAGGTTTCCAAGCTGACAGTATGTGCAAGGGTACGCAAGCCCGGCTACGAGCTAGCAGACGGAAGCAAAGCTTTTACCCATAAAGGAGAAGCGGGTAACGAGGAAAAACTCCCGGAGAACATCCGGCGGGCAAAGAGTAAAGTCTTCGAGCTTGCGCTCTGTAACGAGTTCGCCCACTTCTGCACCCTCACATTTTCCCAGGAGAAAGTGAAAGACCGCTATGACCTGGAAGGCTGCATGAAGTCCTTCGCCAAGTGGCTGAATAACTACAACTACCGCAAGGCCGCTGCCTCTGTGCAGTATCTGCTTATCCCTGAACCTCACCAGGACGGCGCATGGCATTTGCATGGCCTTGTTTCCGGCATCCCGGAGGCAGACCTCCGGCAGTTTCAGCTTGACGAGCATCTACCCGCCCATATTCGCAAGGAGCTTGCCAAAGGTCACCATGTGTTCCAATGGACTGCCTACGATAAGAAATTCGGCTACTGCACACTTTCTCCCATCCGCTCCACGGATGCGGTCAGCAAGTACATAACCAAGTATGTCACCAAGGAGCTGGGCAGCTCGGTTAAGGAGCTGAACGCCCATCTGTACTACCGCTCCCAGGGCCTCAAGCAAAAGGAGCTTATTTACTCCGCTCCCGATGTTGTGCTGCCCGACCCGGACTATACCGGGACATACTCCAAAATCAAGAACGCAACCGCCCCGGAGCAGTTGCTGCACTACTTCACCCTAGAACAAAAGGAGGTGGACTATGACGCTTCGTGAATGGATACCCATATGGCTGACTACATATAAGCTCGGCACAATCAAAGAGAGATCCTACCACCAATTAGAGCTGCTTGCCCGGAAATTCCCGGACGAACTAATGGACATGGAGCTTGCGGAGATTAGGCCGCTGCATCTGCAAGGCTTCATCAACCAGTTTTCCCAGGATGCCAGCAAGTCCTATATGGACAAAATGCGGGTATTGCTTCATGGGCTGTTCTCCGATGCCCTGGACAATGACCTGGTAAACCGCAATCCCTCTGCAAAGCTCCACATTCCCCAGGTTATCGAAAAGCCCAGGGAAAGCTTCACGGAGGCCGAGGCGCAGAAGATTGTGACCTTTGCCATGGACTACCCCTACCGCCGCATCGCCATTGCTGTGGTTTCCCTGCTGTTTACTGGCATACGCCGTGGAGAACTGCTAGGCCTCAAATGGGACGATATTACCGACAACACCTTGTCCGTCCGGCGTGGCGTGTTCCAGGAAGGTGGCAAAGCCATGGTAGAGGACTACAAGGCTAAGACAACCAAGAGCCTGCGGACATTGCCGCTCATGCCCGAAGTTGCCCACCTGATGCAAAGTCTGCCCCGCCATGGAGCTTTCGTGTTCGGGACTAGCTCCGGCACTCTGTGGCATCCCCGGAACTTCTCCAGAGACTACAACCAGTTTTTCAAGGCTCTGCGGGAAGAATACCCGGAAGTACGCAACCTCACCGCCCACTGCTGCCGCCATTCCTTTGCAACCCTCACCCTGGCATCCGGAGCAGATGTGCGCATCGTACAGCAGCTCCTGGGACACTCCGACATTAACACCACCGCTCGGTATACTCACCCCGATATGAATACTATGCAAAAAGCGGTCACTGGAATGCGGGATGGGCTGTTTCCACCCGCTGCGGACACTTCCCGCAAATCTTGATGACTTCGCTTGACGTGCGGAAGGTCATAGGTTCGAGTCCTATATCGTCCACCAGAAAAAGAAAAGACCACCCATTGGGTGGTCTTTTCTTTTTCTGCATGGCCGAAAGGACTCGAACCCATAGCAGTGCAACATGCCGGTGGCATGTTGCTGCCACCAGTGCAAACACTGGGGAGCGATGCGACCGCCGCCGGTGGCGGGAAAAGCGAGCAGAGCGAGTGGCAAGGGTCGGCGAGCAACGAAGGCGTTTGCGCCGAGGACAGTCGCCGGGCACCCCAACAGGTGGCTACATTTATTTTTGCCCTGTAGGGCAAAAATGCATGTCGTGTCCTATATTAGATGCATCGGTAAAGAACCACCCATTGGGTGGTCTTTTCTTTTTCTGCATGGCCGAAAGGACACGAACCCATAGCAGTGCAACGGTCACACCACCAGGTAGAAGTATTCCGTTATAGTCTCTGGGGATTCCGTCATTCCGTTGTCCACCCACCACCGAAGCGTCTCAATAAACACAGAGGTTATATGGTTTGTCCAAAAACTTTTTGGTAATTTTTCGCTTTGTCTGGCGGCAAACCTGGGTAGCTGGCTTGCTACTAACCGCTGCAGACCGTTTTTGAAGTATTGCAGAAACAATTCGTTGTTTTGGCAAGAAAGCAACGCCAGGATATTGTTGTCGTTTTTTTGCAGATGCTGGAACAAATGCAGGAACACGGAATCCGGCGCGTCGCAATCAAATATGTGTCTGCGATTCGGAGAGCCTTCCTCAGTGGCATCGAATATGTGGCAGAAAAGCTCCTCACAAAGCGCTTTCAGAAGAAAATCCTTTGTTTCAAAATGGGCGTAAAAGGTAGCCCTGCCAATATCGGCCTTTTCTATTATTTCTCCCACCGTGATCCGCTCAAAATTCTTTTCCGACAGCAGCTTGGTAAAGGCCTTGAATATGGCATCTCTTGTTTTTCGTTGGCGTCTGTCCATGGAATCCTCCGTACATTTTCTAATTTTTGTTCCGTAATGAATAACCAGGTCCTACCGTATCTTGCAGTCAGGGCTCCGGTTAAGGTAAAATTATTGAACAACAAGTTCGATAATGAATATATTGTATCGCAGAACGGTATGAAAAGCAACAGGAGGGAGTTATGAAAACCCAAAGAAATATTTTGATTGCCTTTATTCTGAATGCAGCGTTTGCGGTGTTTGAATTTTTTGGAGGGATCTTTACCGGAAGTATTG
>JAZSDS010000087.1:0-21255 GCA_045531275.1 Faecousia sp. | reverse complement strand
GCTACCTGGACCTACACCTACAACAGCGACGGACTGCGGACCAAGCGCACCAACGGAACCAACACCTATAGCTACACCTATGCAGACGGTCAGCTTTCCTATATGATCGCCAACGGCACGGATGTTTTTATCGCCTATGACGGCCTTGGACAGCCCCTGTCTATCAACTGTAACGGCGCTACCTACTTTTATGTGACCAACCTCCAGGGGGATGTGGTGGCGCTGTTAAACGGCAGCGGAACTGCCGTTGTGGAGTACGCCTACGACGCCTGGGGCAACATCCTCTCCTGCACCGGCTCCATGGCCAGCACCTTGGGCGCTCTCAACCCCCTGCGCTACCGGGGCTATGTGTACGACCAAGAGACTGGACTCTATTATGTATCCAGCCGTTATTACGATCCTGAGATCGGTCGGTGGATTAATGCGGACGATATAGACTATCTCGGTGCAGATGGTAGTCCGCTAAGCTATAATCTGTTTGCGTATTGTATGAATAACCCAGTTAACCGCTTTGATGTTAACGGTAACTTGTCTATGCCTAATTGGTTAAAAGTTACGGTTGGCGCTGTTGCGATTGCAGGATTGGCAGTAGCTACTGTTTGTACAGGTGGCGCAGCAGCGGTAATATGCGGAGCTGCACTTTCTGGGGCAATTGCTGGTGGTGCTTCTGGTGCGGTAATGGGCGCTATCGGAGGCGCCATTTCAGGAGGATGGCAAGGCGCATTAGATGGTGCATGTTCAGGGTTTATGTCTGGAACATTAATAGGTGGTGCAACGGGAGCAGCTTCAGCGGGATTAAATATAGCTACTGGTGCAACAACTGTTGTAGGAAATGCACATGGATCAACCCTGCACAAATTAGCGACAAATATGGAAGCTGGTAAAATGGCAGCATCGGGACAATATTCTCAAATTGGTATAAACAAATCCTTGGGGAAAATGGGGTTAAATGGCGGATTGACTAGACCAGATGTAATCGGCATCGGTAAAAACGGAGTCAATAAGTTGGTTGAAGTTGTAAGCCCAAGACAAAGCACAACGTATATTTCAACCAAAATGTCAAATATGCTCTCTAATAATCCAGGTACTGTCGGAAAGATTGTTAATTGGGTTAGAAGATTGTTTAAATAGGGAGGGCATAGAATGATTCCTAAGTTAATTCAACCATATTTTAAGATAACACACCAAACCAAGGATAGAGATAATAGCATAACTGAGGGAGTTCTTACGTGCTGCAACGCAAACGATTTTGAAATTCTTGTAGTTGGTGAAATTAAACATGGTCTATTTTCAAAAATGTTTCTGTATCCGGAAGATGATAGAACCGTATTGGAGGTACGTTGCAAAAAGTGTGGTAAGATTATTTCAGTGTTTAATAGTAGTTTCGATGGGTATAGTCAATGTGGAATGAAGAAAAAAAACATATGCGTGTCACCCCAGCCTATTGATTGTTTAAAATGTCGGAACGAAAGTTTTTCGGTTGCTATTAAATATGAATATCCAGATATTCAAGAACTCCAAGAACTTGAAATAAGCGATACAGATAATGCTTTTACTTGGATATGGATAACACTTGAGTGCAACAACTGTGGAACTAGGTATAAGAACTTTATTGATTGTGAAACAGCCTAGGGACAAGGGGACGGCTCCAATCCCCGGGAATTTTCCGTCCGGG
Organism: Faecousia sp.; assembly: GCA_045531275.1. GTDB lineage: Bacteria > Bacillota > Clostridia > Oscillospirales > Oscillospiraceae > Faecousia. The sequence continues at coordinate 19,580 of JAZSDS010000087.1, read as the reverse complement.
GGACGGAGGGACGGTTCTCTTGTCCCAAAAGAGGTTGGTCAGAAAGGTTAATTAGGAAAACAATAGCCAAAAACATCGGGAGAAAGGCAATTAATAAGGCTACAGGAAATGCTGCAACTGCTTACTTTACATCTTCTGGTGCGTATGTTGTTATCGATAATATTACTAAACAAATCATACAAATCAGCAATAGATACGATTTAAATTGGGTGGTTGACGAAACTATTAAACTGTTAAAGAGTGATGTGTTTATAAAATGACGAGTAATAATTTTGAAGATGTATTATTGGACAGGGCAGTAACCCGAGGGGGATTGCACTTATACAGATGTTGCGACGCTATGCTGTTAGTTAGTCTTTGTAACGAAAACAACATACAGGTGCTTGGGATAGATGCTTTTTTTATATCAAATGGAAATACACACCCCAAAATGGAAAATAGCATTGATCTGTCTTCTTATAATCTTATAGAAGCAAATAGAATTGCTTATAGGTTCCTTGAGAAACAGACTGGGATTGACCTGCTGTTTGAGGTTGTTTATTAGGGGGACGGAGGGACGGTTCTGCTGTCCCCTCCGGAACAGACGAATAACCCCTAATCAGCACCCCGGCGGGAACGGCTTTATTGCTGTTCCCGCCTTTTTGCAGGAGTACGGATTCCCACGCCCCTGAAGGGCCTCGGAATGACAGTAGGTCAGCCTATGGAAACAAGCAACCCGGCAGCCAAATGGCTGCCGGGTTGTCGTGTTAGAATGATGCCTTAATTCAGTCTGACCTGCAGGAACAGGTTCTCTACATACCGGGTAATATCCTCCGGCAGGAAGCCGTAGCTTTGTCCCCGCTCCAGCACTTCGGCAGGGGGATAAATGACCTGACTTTCAGCCAGATATTCCTCCATATAGTCGGTAGCACCGGTAATGGGAGAGCCGTAGCAGATATAGTCCATGTTGGCACCGGAGATCTCCGGATCACACATGAAGTTAATGAACAGCTCTGCTGCTTCTTTTTCCTGACAGCAGGAGGGAATGCACATGGAGTCAATGAACAGGTTGAAGGCCTGGTCCTCCGGCAGATAGAACTGCAGGTCCGGGTTGTTTTCCATCATCATCATGGCATCGCCGGCGTAGTAAGGTGCGATCCAGGCGTTGCCCTCCTCCATCTTTGCGTAAACCTGGTCCATAACATATTGCTGAACCAAGGGGCGCTGGGCAGAAAGGGCATCTGCGCACTGTTGCAGCTCATTTTTGTCGGTGGTATTTACATCGATGCCAAGCTTATACTGGGCAATGCCGAAGGCATCCCGGGAGTTGTCGAACATCAGGATCTGACCGGCGTATTTTTCGTTCCACAGCAGATCCCAGCCGGTTACATCTGCCTCATCCACAAACTTGCTGTTGTAGATAATGCCTACTGTGCCCCAGGTGTAGGGCACGGAGTATTTATTCTCCGGGTCAAAGGCTTGATCCTTGTAAGCCTCCGCCACATTGGTGTAATTTGGGATATTATCAAAGTCCAGTTCCAGAAGCATATCTTCTTTGATCATCCTGGCGATCATGTAATCGGAGGGAATGATCAGGTCCACAACCATGCCGCCGTTGGACAGCTTGGAATACAGTTCTTCGTTGGAAGCGTACTCGGAGTAATTCACATCGATGTGAGGATAGGCTTCCTCGAAAGCGGCAATAATGTCCAGAGTTCCGTCACTGCCGTCGGCGATGTTTTGACCCCAGTTCATAATGTTCAGGGTAATCTTATCTTGCCGGGTGACAGCAATCAGGAAGACGCTTCCTGCCAACAGGATAACCACGCAGGCAATGGCACCGATCCGCTTAAAAGCCCTCAGAGCTTTGCTGTCGGTTTTAGCCTGCTTCTCCGGCTTGCGCTTATCGCCCCGCAGCTGGAGCAGGTTCATAGCTACCATCAGCACAAAGATCAGCAGGAACAGCAGGGTGAACATGGCGTAGATCTTGGGATGGATAGGCTTTTTGGTAAAGGAATAGATCTTTACCGGCAGTGTTACGAAATCGGTGCCGGTGACGAAATAGCTGATAACAAAGTCGTCAAGGCTCATGGTAAAGGCCATGATAGCGCCGGAAATAATACCGGGCATGATCTCGTGGATCGTCACTTTGAAGAAGGACTGGACAGGGGTACAGCCCAGGTCCATGGCAGCATCCTGCAGGGCAGGATTCATCTGCTGCAGCTTGGGCATTACATTCAAAATGACATAGGGCAGGTTAAAGGTAATGTGGGCAATGAGCAACGTCCCAAAGTTCAAACTCTGTTTTTGCCCCAGCATGCCGGTGCCGATAAAGACAAACAGCAGGGAAAGGGAAATACCGGTGACAATATCCGGGTTTGTCATGGGGATGTTGGTCAGTGTCATAACCGCTTTGCGCAGCCGGGGCTTCAGAGAGTGGATACCCACAGCGGCAAAGGTACCAAAGGCGGTGGCAATGGCGGTGGACAAAATTGCGATCAGCAGGGAATTGCCCAACAGCGCCAGCAGGTCCTTATCCCGGAAAAGCTCCTTGTACTGATTCAGGGTAAAGCCCTCGAAAACTGCCAGGTTTTTGCCTGTGTTGAAGGAGCCCAGAATGAGCACAGCCATGGGGATATAAAGAAAAACAAAGATCAGCACAGTGAAAATGCGGTTTGTTCGTTTCATACCACCACACCGCCTTCCTCGTCACTGCCAAAGCGGTTCATAATGCCGGTGCATACAAATACCAACAGCATCAGCACCAGGCTGAGAGCAGCGCCCAGGTTGGGGTTGCCTGCGGACTTAAACTGGCGTTCAATTACGTCGCCGATGAGCATGGTGTCTGTACCGCCCAGCTTTTGAGAAATGTAAAAGGTGGAAACGGCAGGTACAAAAACCATGGTGATGCCGGACAAAATGCCGGGCATGGAAAGGGGAAGGATGACTCTGGAAAAAACCTGCACAGGAGTGCAGCCCAGATCCTCGGCGGCTTCGATCAGCCGATTGTCGATCTTAACAATGATAGCGTACAGGGGCAGGATCATGTAGGGAAGATAGTTGTATACCATACCCAGAATTACTGCGCCGGGGGTGCCGATCATGCTTACAGAGCCAATTCCCAAAAGATTCAGGAACCGGTTGATAATGCCATTTGATTCCAAAAGGCCTACCCAGGCCAGGGTGCGCAGCAGAAAGCTCATGCACATAGGCAGCATTACCAGCATGTAAAGGATCTTCTGGGCGGTGGGTCCCCGGTGGGCAATGAAGTAGGCCACCGGGTAGCCCAGCAGCAGGCAGATCAGCGCCGATGCCAGGGAGTACCACACAGAGCTACCCAGAGTGGGCAGGAACAACCAGAGATCCCGGATATTGCCCCAGGTAAACGCGCCGGTGTCAGGATCAGTGAGGGCGTAATAGCCCACGACACCCAGAGGGATCAGGGTGAACACCACCATCCAGACAATGTAAGGGGCGCTGAGGAGCAGGGATTTATTCTTCTTCATCGCCGGCATCCTCCGTCAGCTCATCGTACTCTGCAGAGTAGGAACTGTAGTCACCAAACATGCCGGAGTATTCGCTCTTGCGCATTACATGAATATCCTCCGGGTTCAGCCGAATGCCAACAGTAGCGCCTTCGCTCTGGTGGTCTGTGGTTTGGATCAGCCATTTGAAGCCTTTGAAATCTACGATAATATCGTAGTTCAGACCCTTGAAGGTCACACTGGTAACTGTGCCGGTGAGATGGCCCTCCTCCGGGGGGACAAAGTCGATGTCCTCCGGGCGGATAACCACATCCACAGGCTCGTTGGGGGCAAAGCCTGCGTCCAGACACTTAAAGGTACGGCCGAAAAACTTTACCTTATAATCGGAAAGCATTACGCCGTCCAAAATATTGCTTTCGCCGATGAAGTCCGCCACAAAGGCATTCTTCGGCTCGTTATATATATCCTCAGGCTTTCCGATCTGCTGGATACGGCCCTTGTCCATAACCACCACAGTGTCGGACATGGACAGCGCTTCTTCCTGGTCATGGGTCACATAAATAAAGGTGATGCCCATAGCCTGCTGGATGCGCTTCAGTTCGTTCTGCATATCCTTCCGCAGACGCAGGTCCAGCGCTGCCAGGGGTTCGTCCAAAAGCAGCACTTTGGGGCGGTTCACAAGCGCCCGGGCAATGGCTACCCGCTGCTGTTGACCGCCGGACAAATTGTCGATGCGCCGGTGCTCGAAGCCCTGCAGACCCACTACTTCCAGCATCTCCTGTACCCGGTCGTGGACCTCGTCCTTGGGAAGCTTGGCGACCTTCAGACCAAAGGCGATGTTGTCGTAAACATTCAGATGGGGAAACAGGGCATAACGCTGGAAGACGGTGTTGATCTGACGCTCATAGGGCGGCACATCGTTGATGCATTTACCGTCAAAAAGCACCCTGCCGGATGTGGGGTTCAGAAAACCGCCAATAATTCGCAGAGTGGTTGTTTTTCCGCAGCCGGAGGGGCCCAGCAGCGTGAGGAATTCATGGTCATTAAAATAGAGATTGATACCGTCAAGTATCCGTTCCCCGTCGAACTCCATAACAAGGTCCTGGAGTCTGATGAGTTCTTTGGACATTATCCTCCCCCGTTTCTATATAAAATACATTTGCGAAAAATGCGTCGAATATAACAATTATAGATATACCTTAAAATGCCCCCGTTGTCAATGAAATTTTCACATATGGAGGCCATGGGACGGGTGAAATTATTTTTTTCTAAAAAATGGTTTATTTTCCTCAAAAATGGCAATACTGGACTTCGGAGGTGCTTATTATGAGCAAAAGAAAATTTAGCGGCAACATCAGCGGTAAGGGCTACTACATAGCCCTGATCCTGTGTGCTGTTGCTATCGGGATTTCCGGCTATTTGTACTACCGAAACGCAGACAATGGGGAGCAGACGCTCCAAAATCCGTCCACTGCGGTGGATGCCACCGGTGGGCTGAACGATAACGGTGTCCAGGCAGTGGCTACCCAGCCCGGCGGCAATACGGATCAGACCAGCCAGCCCACCGTTCCCACCGGACCTAAGCCGGCCAAAACGGCAAAGCCGGTGTCCGGCGAAACTGTGGCAGACTATTCTATGGATGTGCTGAGCTACAACCAGACCACAAGAGACTGGCGTGTTCACGACGGCGTAGATATTGCGGCTGAAGCAGGAACAGAGGTCTGCGCAGCGGCAGATGGTACGGTCTATACGGTCTATGAAGATGAGACTATGGGTATGACAGTGGTGATCCGCCATGATGGGGGCTATACCACCAAATATGCCAGCCTTGCCCAGGAGGTGTCCGTTGAACCCGGTGATACGGTGACAGCGGGCCAGGTGATTGGCTGCGTTGGTGCTACAGCACTGCTGGAAAATGCCATCGGCGACCATGTCCATTTCAGCGTAAGCTGCAACGGAGAATTGGTTGACCCCATGGAATTTCTGAAATAATCCGACTTCTTCATTTTTCTTTCCTCTTTGTTGCCGGGAGTTGCTCCCGGCGCTGGGACGCTGCTTGGCAGCGTCCCTTTTTTATAAACCGAAAATTGACTATTTGGCAGCTTGGGGATATAATAAAAATACACCGACAAAGGAGAGAAAATATGAAGATACAGATCGATACCATACCGGTAAATGAGGCTTATGAATCCGGGGATGAATGCCCCTTCTGTTGGCTGGAGCGCCAGGTGGAGCAAAAGGCGATCCGCTATACTCTGGGGCCCGGTGCCAGCTATATGGAGCCGGAGGTCCGTGGGGCTACAGACAGCCAGGGCTTTTGCCGCCAGCATTTTAAGAAGATGTACGATTACGGCAATTCTTTGGGAAATGCCCTGGTGATGCAGACCTATCTGATCGGAATGCGTAAGGAACTGGATCAGCAGATGACCGGGTTTGAGTTGCCGCCTAAGAAGGGGTTGTTTGCAAAGAAATATGAGGGAGAGCTGCCGCTGCTGCAGTGGATAAGACAGAAAAACAGCACTTGCTTCCTGTGTAGCAAGATCTCCTATAATATGCGCCGGTACTATGCCACCTTTTTTCACCTGATAAAGGATGAAGAATTCCGGAAAAAGGTGGAGCAAAGCAAGGGGTTGTGCATGCACCATTTTGAAAAGCTGTTGGAAACAACTCAGGAGTATCTTCCAAACAGCCAGAGGGAGTGGTTCTATGCCACTATGGCCGACCTGATGCGCCAAAACCTCAGCAGAGTACAGGATGACCTGGACTGGTTTGTGGATAAATTCGATTACCGCAACGCCAGTGCTCCCTGGAAGAATTCCAAGGATGCGGTATCCCGGACGATGCAGAAGCTGAAGGGCGGCTATCCCGCCGACGGCCCTTATAAGCAGAACTAAAAAAGCACCATGGGTTCTTCGAATCCATGGTGCTTTTCTTTGTTACAGAAGTTCGTCCAGGGCCTCCCGGAAAATGGGACCCAGAATGTCGTAGCCCGCCTGGTTGGGGTGGACACGGTCTTCTACAAAAATGTCCTCCCGGACCTTGTGGAAGTCGCCCACATCCTCAGGTGTCTGGAACAGCTCAGGGCGGTTCCAAAGCTCGATGATCTTGGTGTCCTCATGGGTCTGGGCGTAGAAGTGGAGCATTTGTAGGTACTGGTTTCTCTTGTGCATGGCGTTGTTCCACTTGTCAGGCAGTGTGCCGTCACCAGCCTTTGGGCGGGGATGATCCTCCACGATGAACAGCTTGATGCCGGGGAAGTCAGTTCTTGCCCAGTGGAGCAGTTTTACCAGGTTTCTCATGGTATCCTCGGGGCTGTAGCCGTACAGACCGTCGTTGGCGTAGGTAGCAATCACCAGCGCCCGGGGCTCCCAGGGACGCACTGCCCGGGGGTAGTAATACAGCAGTTCCTCGGAGGAGGAGGTGCCAAAACCGTGGTTGACAACTGCCAGAGAGCCATCCTTCATGCGAATGTCCTCGTCCATGCGGCGGAAGCCGTGCCTGGGGCTGCCCCAGCGGGTGAACAGGGAATGACCGTAAAACAGGATCTTGCCTTTCTCGATGGGTTCCTGCTCGAATTCCACAATGGAGCTTTCCAGGTGCTTCAGGTTCTTCTCGATGTTGAACATAATATACGCCTCCCGCTGTTAAAGGATGTCCTTCAGAGCATCGGTCATAAAGATTTTGTACAAGTCATAGCCCTTTTGATTAAAGTGGATATCGTCCTCTACAAAGATATCGGTGCGGACCTTTGTATAGTCGCCGATATCTTCCGGGTTTTCAAACCATAGGGAGCTGTTAATGTGGCGGATGTAGGTGGTGTCCTCGTGCCGGTCACAGTATTCCTTCAGCAACTGATGAAACTCATTATAAAAACGAAGATGCGCCTCTGTACAGTATTTCAGGGTAGGTCGGGTGTCGCAGGCGTACAGTTTGATGCCGGGGAAGTCTGCCCGGGCGTATTCAAAAAGCTTTGCCAGATTGGACATAATCTCGTTGGCACTATAGCCCCAGCCTCTGTCGTTATGGACAATGGAAACCACAAGGGCGCGGGGGGCCCAGGGCTTGACCAACCGAGGATAGTAATAAAGGAGCTCCTCCGCGGTGGAACTGCCGAAGCCGTGGTTTACGGCGGCAGGGGAGCCGTCCTTCATGCGGATATCCTCCTCCAGAGGACGATGACCAAACCGGGTACTCCAGCGAGTCAGGCCGGAAGAACCGTAAAACAGGATTCTGCCGGTCTCAATGGGCTGTTCCTCGTAGGCAAGGACAGATTTTTCAAGGCGGGTAAGTGGTACACGGGGTTCGAACATTTTGGATACCTCCTGGTTATTGGGCGTTCTCCTGCGTTTCCAGGTTGCGTTTATATTCGGTCACGGTCATGCCGTAGTAGCGCTTAAAAATACGGCTTATGTAGTTTACATCTGTCAACCCCACATGCTTGCCGGCTTGGGAAAGTGTGTATCCATATCGGCGTATCAACACCATCATATAGGAAAGCTTGCTGCGGTTAATGTATTCTGTCAGGGGAATGCCTTCGCTGCTTGAGAAAACATTGGTAAGATAATTCTTGCTGACACCGATTGCGCTTGCTACATCTGCTACAGACAGTTTGCGGTTTATATTCTCGGAGATGTAGGCCTTTGCCCGTGCGCAGTGCCGCCGATTGCCGGGAGAGACGGTGTCGGCACCACCGGCATTCTGCACCCGCTCACAAAGCTTGTGAATCAGCAGCATAAAGTCAGCACATTCCTCAAAATAGTTGCGTTGCAGCTGGGCAGTACCGGCACAGGCAATATTGCGAATTAAATTGAAGATTTCGCTATTGTCTGAGGATGGCGGAATATAAAGAGGAAGGGTGAATCGTTTTTGGGAGGGGGGAGAAAAACGGTCGGTCTGCCGGGTGTGGCAACGGATCAGAAACTCTACAGAGGTGTGCCGGTGCAGCCCCTTTTCCTTGGAGGAAACAGAGAAACTGGAATTGGGAGGTATAATGAAAATGCCGTTTTCTTCTACCAAAAATTCTCCAAGTTCACCGCTTAAAAATACAGGGTTTTGCTCTACAAAACCAATTTCCAGGATGCCACCGTTAACAGGGGGTTTTCCATAAATGCCATAGCCGATGTTATTGAGGGAATAACAGTATTCGTCAGCAATGAGGCTGTGAGCCAAAGCGATGCGGTCGAATGACAGAAAATCAAATTCTGTGTAGACGTCATGTACAGACATACGGTCCCCCCTTTTCTATAATGCAAGTATAACAGTTATTTTAAAAATGGCAATAAATAAATAAAGAATTAGCAGAAATTATACCTTCAGGGTTAAATATCCAAGGCTAGAGAAAGATCATATACATATCTGATGAATTTGGTGTTTCATAATAAATATATTACACAGTATAATTCAAAGTTGTTGCGTCTGTTGTTAACTTGTTCAAAAACATATCCAAACAATACAAAAACCGACTTTTGCAACAAAACACAGTATCTATGGTGGAGATAAGCGGGATCGACCCGCTGACCTCTTGAATGCCATGTGTTTGGCGGTTCGTTTTAGCGCGTTTTTCTAGTATCGTTTCATAACTTTTCGTATCATTTTTTCTATATTTTCATCTCATTTTGTGTTTCTGGTTATACTTCGTCTGTCCTGTTTCGTGTAAAACTCATGTAGCCGGAGTTTCGCAAATGCCAGATGTTTCGCGGGGTTGCGCACCTCCTAAAAGAAAGGAAAATGGGTATGAATTATATATCAGCAAAGGAGATATCAGAGAAGTGGAATATCTCTGATGTCCTTGTCCGTAAGTACTGCCGACAACACCGAATACCCGGTGCCAAATTTGAAAATGGCAGTTGGCTTATTCCCGAAAATGCAAAGAAACCGAAGAAGATTGTAACCAGGGCGTTGCCCCCAATGTCGCCGTTGGCAAAGAAACTTGTCTATCAGAAAACAAAGAAAGGCTTTCACGGACTGTACGACTATGTGCAGATCTACTTCACCTATTCCTCTTGCCGGCTGGCAAGCAACCGTCTAACTCGACAGCAAGTAGAAGATATTTATAGGAAAGGTAAGATACGAACGCTTTTCGAACCTACCAAGGTGTCTGATATGGTAGAAGCAATGAATCATTGTGTATGCATCAATTACATACTCGACTGCGTGAACGAACCATTGACTCAAAAGATCATTATGCAGCTGCATTATATGCTGATGTTTGGCACTGTGGATCATCGAAAGCAGCAGGTTGCCCCCGGAGTATATCGTACTGAAGGAATCTTGAGGCGAAACCGCCCAATGCCCCCAGCAAATCAGATTATCTCTAGCTTGAAAAAGCTGATACAGGAATATGAGTCTTTGAGAGAGGTAGGAATGACAGAGATTCTGGATTTCCATGTTCGATTCGAACAGATAGTCCCTTTCGAAGATGGCAATGGTCGTATAGGACGTCTGATAATGTTTAAGGAGTGTTTGCGTCACGATGTGACACCGTTCATTATTGATGATAAGCGCCGTACACAGTATCTTGCAGGGCTCCTTGAATGGCAGACCAACCGGATGACGCTCATGCAGGTGGCTGCCACTGCGCAAGAACGGTTTGCAGCACAGATCAGTTTTCAAGAGTTGGTAGAAACCCCACGCTGCGACTATAGAGGAATCACATTCGACGAGAATGGTGAGGGTTACAACATGAATAAAAAACTATGAGGAGGAAGACGATAATGAAGATAAATGATTTCGTTTCTGCTCTGAAGATAAAGCTCAATGAGATAGCGCCTAATTTTGGTGACGATGCCGATAGTGTGCTGGGTTTCCTTTGTGGAGCATATTACGATCAGAACTGCAATAGCGATAGTGAAGAGATCAAACAAGCCTTTGAAAATCTTTACGAGGCTATGAATGGTAAAACACTACGAGAGAAAGATGAGGTGATATATGCTGTCTGCCGTCTCTGCCGCGGCCACCAACAAACCGGTTTTGTTGATGGTATCAAACTCGGTCTATACCTGTCACAAGAATTGAATAACTGAGTACAACAACCAAGGGCAGCCCCCAAAAGGGCTGCCCTATTTATGTCAAAAAATCGTACAGTTGTTTTAAAAATGCGAAATAGAACCTCGATCTTCATATATTGCTTTCATTAGTTGGTAAAAGCGATCATTTAACTTTATAAGCTTTGAGCCGTCTGCATTTTGTGTTTTAATGATATATTCTGAGCTGTGAATGGAGTCGGGGTTATACATTCTATATCCTCGTTCCATGATGGGTTGATTTCCGGTTTGAATAAACTTTACAATTAGTTGTCTATCTTCTGGGGGAAGTCCGTCTACATAGGACAACCACGCATCTAGGTTTTCTAAAGCCTCGTTGTTTTTATGCTTGTGATACTCAGTTTTTATGTGCGAGTTATATCGTAAGTGACTAATACCCTTGCCAATTGCAATAATTAACTGAACGGCAAGAAAGACAATCCCTGCAACCAAGAAGAAAAATAAGTGTTTCCCTATTTTTTGAATCATCCAATATTCATTTGGGAGAAACAGTATTGCAGAAATCGCGGTAACAATAGAAATAACTGTTGGGATCAAGTGCTTTTCTAGAAATATATTAAGAGACTCGACGAGTTTTTCCCACATAAAAACAGCCTCCTGTATTAATGTTTACGCATCATTAAGTAAAAATGTTTAGCGCAAGTGTTCCTTTTGCAACCACTTAGTTTCTTCTGGAGTGAGGACTAAAATGTCAACATTTCCTCCAACCGTCTCAACCATGTTTTTAAATCGCATGGTCTGGATCGTTGTTTCTACCGCATATCTTGCAAAATCAACTGCATCCTGCAAGGTAAAATAGCCCCAGAGGATCTCTTCAAAAGGAAGGTCTACATATGTATTGGATTCCGTTTTTATCGCGACCCGCTGCACCAAACGAGAGAGAGTTGTTGATTCTCCGTCCCATGTAGCACCTTGTGCGTTGGTGTTAATAGGTTCGATTTGCTTGAATTTTACTCGAACTTTATATATTTTTTGTACCCGTGTTGCATCTGCGGTGGTTTGATATCCAGCAACTATAAAATTAGTATCGGGAACCTTCTCTAATTGGTTAAAGTAGTCAATGATAATCTGTGGAATAGACTCAGTTAATGTCTCTTCAGTAATATGGGCTCTAATCATATCTTGGATGAAACCAGTGATAGGTTTGCCCTGTAGAGAAGAGTCACCACATGTAGAAATGCCTGTGCCATTTGGACAGAGAAAAGTTTTATCTGTTGTGTCGGTTGTGTGAATACCGATACGCTCAATGATTTTGTTGCCGATAACTTTAGTGTTTGTATATGTTGTTCTTCGGTCGCTTGCCAATACAATGCCTTCGTTTACGTGTACAGCAATTAAAAAAGACATGATTTCTCTCCTTTAAGTAAATGGTTAACCATTGGCGAATGGTAGTATCCTCACTTGAGCTCTTGCTCTAACCCGTTGAATTCTGGTGTAGAAAAAAAGTCTCCTAAAGTAATTCCAAGACCATCACAAATCATTTTAATGGTAATAAGCTTAGGATTCTGACTCTTTCCATAAAGGATGTTTTTGATGCTGGAGGGAGGAAGGGCGGAAATTGTAGCCAGTTTGTTGATGCTGATTTCGCGCTCCCCACACAACTGGAGAATCCGGTTTCTGACAGCAGTAATTGTATCCATAAAGTTGCCTCCTAATTGGTTTTATACCAATAGGATAAACAATTTGGTTGCACAATATGGGCTATGCATGCTACTATTAGGCTATACATAGCCGGAAAGGGGCAACATTTATGGCAGCATGTACATTTTTTGGACACCGGATCTGTCCGGAATCAATCAAGCCCAAATTGACAGAGGTTCTTGTAGATCTGATAACCAACCACGATGTGGATATGTTTTACGTAGGACATCAAGGTCAATTCGATGCCTATGTGCATAGCGAGCTGAAGAAGCTAAAACACGAATACCCACAGATCAACTACGCAGTTGTGCTGGCCTATATGCCCGGCAAGAAGACCGAATACGACGACTACTCCGATACTATGCTCCCAGAGGGGATCGAGTCTGTCCACCCACACTACGCCATCTCCTGGCGCAATAATTGGATGCTCAAACAAACCGATTACGTCGTCACCTATATCACCCACTCCTGGGGCGGCGCATATCATTTTTTTCGTAACGCAAAATCATCGCAAAAAACCGTTGTCAATATAAGTGAATCACAATTGCAGAAATGATATAGAAATAATTCTTTGAAATTCTATGAAAGAAAATTAAAATTCTATATTGACAAGAAAGAAATAATGTGGTATTGTTTTGTTAGAAATGGATTAGAAATATTTCTATACATTTATGAAACACAGAAAGGAAAATAATTATGCAGTATGAAACTATTATTTTAGAGCTTTTATCCCGGATCAAGAAACTTGAGGATGACGTAAGCGAACTTAAACAAACCCTGAATACGAGAACCGCTATTCAAGCACCTGTGATCAATAATGAGGAACGTGTGATACCGACTGCCCGTGAATCCACAATTGAATACAAAAAAACCACGGATGAAATGATTGAAATGTGCTATAAGTATGGCAAAAGACTTGCGAATGGTGAAAATGCGCAAGAGCTCGCTGAACAGATAACTGAGGCGACAGGAATGAACAGAAATTCAGCAATAATGTACCTGTATGCGGTTCAGGGCATGCTCGACGGCGTTATTTATAAAAGATCTATCAATGCCACAGCTATGAAAAGATATTTTGATTGGATATATAGTGAGTATGGTAGCCAGGGACTGAGAAAAGCAATTCATGCTACACGGTTACATGTTGAGTATCGTCGAAGCTTTGGTCACATGGTAGACTCAATCGAGGATATTTGTGCACGATATGAAAAAAGATTATAAAACGATACGAGTTGGAGGTTAATTATGGATAAATTGTGGGTAAGAAATATGTATGCAGGTCCTGGGGGCGGTGCTTACACAGGACCTGGTGGAGGAATGTACACTGGCCCCGGCGGTGGCGCCTATACAGGACCTGGTGGAGGAATGTACGCGGGTCCCGGTGGTGGAGCATATACAGGTCCCGGAGGAGGACTTTATACTGGTCCTGGCGGCGGAGCTTATACTGGTCCTGGCGGCGGACTATATACCGGCCCGGGAGGCGGCTTATATACTGGTCCGGGTGGTGGGTTATATGCTGGTCCGGGAGGCGGTATGTATACTGGACCTGATTCGAATCCCTATAAGGCAAAGCACCCAGCGTGGCCTATTTTTGTTGTGGAACTGAGAAAAATGGGAATGCATAGGGAAGCTAATATTATCGCTGATGCGTTGAGAAAAATAGGGTACAATGTATAATTGTGTTGTTAATAATTAAATGAAGAAGAGGAGTGCCAACATCTCCTCTTCTTTTTGTTCGCTTAAAGGAATTTTCACAGAAGATAATATTATGCTCTCTGCGGGGATCGAATTTACTTGCTTGCATTATGTTATCTCCTGGTACGACAACTGGATGCTCTGCTGCCTTCGGCTGTATCACTCCAATATATTTTAAATTTAGCAGAGCACATAAAAAGCGATTAATTCAACGACAAAGTTTAGACAAGGAGAAAGATATTGCAACAGACGTTTATTTGTGTTATTATTAACCTGAATAATTGTATTCTGCCGAGCAACTTGAGTCTGTTAAAGAGATTAAGGGTTCAGGCGAACAGATCGAGGGAAAGAATATGAATGATAGAAAATACAAATTCATAGATTTGTTTGCTGGTGCAGGCGGATTGTCCGAAGGTTTTGTATCGCAGGGAAGTTTTGTTCCTGTTGCACATGTTGAGATGAATCGATATGCAGCAGAAACATTAAAGACGCGATCCTGCTTTTATTATTTAAAAGAAAACAATCGATTGGACATATATAGAGATTATTTACAGGGACTGATTACCAGGGAAGAATTATTTGCGGCTGTTCCTGAGGGTTTGCTCGATACAGTTATTAATGAGGAGATTTCCTCCCAAACCATCCCACAAATGTTTGAATATCTGGATAATCTCATTGAAGAGAACAACCTGGGGGAAATAGATATTATTGTAGGTGGTCCACCTTGCCAAGCGTATTCGCTTATGGGACGTGCTGTTGATGCGAAGCATATGACAAAGGACCCTAGAAACTATCTGTATAAGCAATACATCAAGTTTCTAGTACATTATCATCCTAAAGCTTTTGTGTTTGAAAATGTGCCCGGAATTTTGACTGCTGGAAAAGGCGAACGTTTTTGGAGAATAATTGGTGCATTTAGAACTGCTGGATATAATGTTGAGTATCGTATATTGGATGCATATGATTATGGTGTATTACAGCAAAGACGAAGAGTGATCATATTTGGCTGGAGGAACGATTTGCAGCTAAGATACCCGCAGCCAGAGATTCGTCACTATGGTGTACAGGTAAACACTATTTTGCAGGATTTGGTGGCGTTACATCCTGGAGAAGAGAACAACCAATACGTCAATCCCAGTTCTGACTATCTGATTAGGACGGGCATCAGAAAACCGGATGACATTCTTACGCTACATATGTGCAGGATGCACAATGATACGGATTTACAGATTTATCATCGTGTCATTGATGCATGGAATAATGGACATAACAGACTGAAATATTATGATCTGCCAAACGAACTGAGAACACGACAAAATGAAACATCTTTTGTTGATCGCTATAAAGTTGTTGCGGGAGATATGGAATACACGCACACCATGATTGCACATATTGCGAAAGATGGACACTATTTCATTCATCCAGATATTAATCAATGTAGATCCATTTCTGTTCGAGAAGCTGCTAGAATTCAATCTTTTCCAGATGATTTCTATTTTGAAGGTTCTAGAGTGGCGAAGTTTACCCAAATAGGAAATGCAGTTCCTCCATTGATGGCTAGAGCAATTGCAGAAAAAATAGCAGAAATGTTTGCGGAAGGGGCGATTTAGCTTGGCAACTATCATGCCGTTTAAACCTAAAGCACAGATTCTTTTACAGTTAGGTGAGCAGCTTATTAAGAGTGAAAGTGTTGCTGTGCTTGAATTGATTAAGAATTCCTATGATGCCGATGCAAAAAAAGTAACAATTTCGATGATAGATGTAGATAAGCCCGAAGTAGGATCTATTGAAATTCTAGACGATGGCAAAGGCATGGACCTGAAAACCGTTAAAACAGTGTGGATGGAACCGGGCAATACACATAAGCGAGATGATGTTGCTGCAGGAAAGCGTAGCGATTTGGGTAGATTACCCATCGGTGAAAAAGGCATTGGGCGATTTGGTGTGCATAAGCTTGGCAGAAAGATCGAAATGATTACAAGAGCAGCAAAACAAAAAGAAATTCGAGTCGAAATCGATTGGAATGCCTTTAATAATGCTCAATACTTGGATCAGGTGAATGTAACCATTGATGAGCGGGAGCCGGTATGTTTTACGGGCGATGACACAGGAACTAGACTTTATATTACGGATCTGTCAACTGCTTGGACTAGAGGTATGTTGAGAGATGTTCACAGAGCAGTCACATCGTTAGGCTCTCCGTTTAAGTCTATCGATTCCTTTGAGGTTAAATTTAAAACAAATAAAAAAGACTGGTTAAAGGGATTGCTAACTTTCAAGGATATAAAAGAATATGCATTATATTCTGGCGTTATTGAAATCGAAGGAAGTGCAATTACAAAATTCTCCTATCAATTTTCTCCTTTTTCGAATATGTTTGGGATGAAGAGTAGAAAATTCGCAATTGATCGCCCAGTAGAAATGCTTATACCAGCAAAGAAAAAGAATGAGGAACCCCAACTTATTGATTTAGGGAAACATGAAATTGGAAAAGTAAGAATTGACTTGCTTGTTTTCGATAGAGATTCGGCACTAAGAAGCAAATACATAGCAGATAAGAAAACATACGGAACTTATCTCGATGAAAATGGTGGCATTCAGGTCTTTCGAGATGGGGTTCGGATATATGATTACGGCGAGCAGGGTAATGATTGGCTAGAATTAGATAGCAGAAGAATCAATACGCCGGGCAAGTACCTGAGTAATAATCTAGTGCTAGGTGCTGTGCGCATAGAAAGAGAGAATAGTAGAGATCTACAAGAAAAGGCCAATCGGGAAGGTTTTATAGAAAACGCGGCTTACTTTGTTTTTAGGGATGCTGTGCGTTATGCGATTGATTATTTCACAACCCAACGAAATATTGATAAAGAGAATTTGCGTGTATTTCTTTCTGGAGGGAAAAAGGAACCAGTAGAACATGATGTAAGCATCATTCGCAAGAAAATTGCGAAATGTATTCCAGATGAAAAAGAACGCAAAGAGGTTGAGGGATATCTTAAACGAATTGAATCAGACTACCAGTATATTCAGCAAATGTATTTAAAAACAGCCAGTGCTGGTATGAGTTATGGCATAGTGATCCATGAAATTGAAAAAGTTATAGAGGAGCTTAACCGAGCTGTTAAAGTCGAGAAAGCTTCGGGTCAAATCAAGAATCTTGCAAAACACCTTGCCAGATTGGTAGATAGCTATGCTGAACTGCTGAGGAATCGTTCGAGATCAGAACATACAATAAGCAGTATTATTGATCAAGCTAAATTTAGTTTGCAATACCGTTTGGATGCACATAAAATTCATATAGATATAGATTATGGTGAGTTAGGAGATACAAAAATTAATTGTGCGTCAAACCTTATTGTCGGATCTATTATTAACATAATTGATAACTCTATTTGGTGGACTACTTATGCAGGTGTTCCAGATAAGAGCGTAATTATTAAAGTGACGAACGAGCTTTACGGATGCCCAGCGATTGTTATTGCCGACAATGGTTGTGGTTTTGCTCTTGCACCAGAGGATGTTATTAAGCCGTTTGTTAGCACAAAACCAAGTGGTATGGGACTTGGTTTAAATATAGTAAACGAAGTGATGTTATCTCAAGATGGAATGCTGAGCTTTCCTGAATACGGGGATGTTCACTTGCCTGAGAAATATAGAAACGGGGCAGTGGTAGCCTTGGTTTTCAGGGGGGATTAAAGGTGGTATATCCAAAGTGCGGAAAAGTACTGGTCATTGATGATCAAATAACGGAAGCAAGACCGCTAATTAACTTGCTAAGTTCAAAGGGAGTTCCGACTATTTATTACTCTGGTAAGACAGAAGAATTTCCAGAAAAGCCATTTGATGATGTTCGCCTAGTCTTTTGTGATCTCAGACTTACAACAGCATTGGATGTGAAAAGTGTAGTATCCAACATTGTTGGGATTTTGCGGGCTGTTGTTTCCTCGGGAAATGGTCCCTACATTCTATTGGTTTGGAGCACTTGTGAAGATGATTACTTAGCTGCGCTGAATGAGGCGCTGGTTGAGGAAAAGAAAAGACCGGTTTTTGTGTTGCCTCTTTCAAAAGCAGACTATTTCTATTCACAAAATACTATTGCAGATGTGGTCGAAAATGTGCAAGAACAAATTGATGAGCTTGGCCTGGACATCGAGGACGAGGCAAAAGTAAAGAGCATAGTAAATGATTGCTTTTTGCCGCTGTCTTCCCTGGAACAGAAACCCAAAGAAGATGCGCTTGAACAAATGGAAAAGCGTCTTGCGGAAGAAATGAAAAAGGCAAACCTAATGCACCTATTTGTGTTATGGGAGAATACAATTGGAGATGCTGCTAGTAACACAATTAATAATATCCAAAAAGTGATTCCGGAGAGTATTCAACCAGAGCAACGGCTGAGGGCAATGCTGTATTACCTAGCAAAGACCAGACTTGAGGCACAAATGGATGCTGCGGTACCTGAAGAGCGTTTCAGAGCGGCGTTGTCGTCTTTGAATGAAATGTTTTCTCATTTTTGCACGGATGCAATTCAGCGGCTGCCATATGCAGATTTTTCTGATTTAAAAATTGATCATATCCCTGAAGTTGGTGAAATGCAACCTGCAAAGTTTAACCGTTGGATTATGACAACAATGCCTAGCAAGATGGTTAGGGTTGGAAATGTATATGAGGATCCATCTAAAATATTCAAATTTCATGGCATGATAAAGGGAAAGCACACTGATCCTGAATCTAAATATGCGGAGATTGAACGAGAGTTACAGAGTGATGACCAGTTCAAGTATATTCTGTTAGATATTAGCTCGGAGTGTGATATTGCACAGAATAAGCACTTTTTAACGCGGGTTGTACCGGGCGTGATGATTCCTGCTGATACGTACAAAAAACATTGCGTTGATAAGAAGCTTCTCGAACCAAAAGACAAGAAAGACTATATTTTCATACTGAACCCTGTTGAAATATTAGAATCAGAGTGGTGTATAATGTTCAACTTAAATCAATTGGGATCTGTGGAGCATGAAACACTTAATGATGATGCACTGCTCTTTGCGCTTACTAGTCATTATGTGGCGAGCTTAAGGCAAGATGCAGCAAGATGCATTGCTAGACAGGGCATCGAAATGTTTGCGACTTCTAAATAATTCTTACTAGGACAAAAAATCTAACCATACATAATGACCCAACAGTATTGTTACTACTGTTGGGTCATTTATAACAGATGTTCTTCTGAACAAACACTGATAAGAGTTAGAGAAACCATGGCATATTAATTACCTTTGGCTGAGCATATTACTGTTAAACAGCGAGCCACTGGTCTGTATAATTGTTTGTCGTCAAGTTGACCCTTGGCGGATTTTCTGCTGCCATTTTAGTTTCATATTTTCTCTTTGGTCAGCAAAATTCGTGCGAATGTATAAATTTTCTTGATTTTGACTGCAACCACTGCTATAATAAATAACAACGCTGTCTGCGGCGCTGTAATAGTGCCGGCAGCTGGATATGTACACAAAAAGCCCTGCCAAACGCAGGGCTTTTGCTATACCGGAAGGAGAATGATTATGGCAGTCAGTTATAAGAAACTCTGGAAACTTCTCATTGTTAAGGACATTAAGAAAAAGGACCTCAGTGCTAAAGCTGGCGTCAGTCCTGCTACCATCACCAAAATGGGCAAGAATGGTCATGTTACAACCGAGGTCCTCGTTAAGACCTGTACCGCTTTGGATTGCTCGATCGATGACAT
>JAZSDS010000002.1:0-26309 GCA_045531275.1 Faecousia sp. | reverse complement strand
GATAGCGTTACGCATCCAAGCGGTCATAGCGCCGGCAACATCCAGATCCTCACAGGTGACAGGCTCACCGGTCTTGGAGTAAGCAACAACGATCTTGCCGATGCGCTCACGCAGATCCTTCAGATCCTTAGCAACAGCCAGGATAGCCATCAGCTCAGAACCAACAGCGATGCCGAACTTGGACTCCATCATGAAGCCGTCCAGACGGCCGCCGATGCCGATGATGATGTTACGCAGGGACTGTGCGCTGAAGTCGATGATCCAGCCCATCTCCACACGCTTGGGGTCGATGTCCAGACGCTTCAGGCCCTTCTTAGCCAACCACTCGTCGGTGTTGTTGCGCTCGTGCTGCATACGGGCGGTCAGAGCCACCATAGCCAGGTTGTGAGCGTTCATGATGTCGTTGATGTCACCGGTCAGACCCAGAGAGAACTCGGTCATGGGCATCAGCAGAGGGTTACCGCCGCCGGGAGGAGGACCCTAAACGTTCATGTGGGGGCCACCGGAGGGCTGACGCAGAGCGCCACCGGCGTTCTTGCCGATGTAGCCCAAGCCTTCGATCAGACCCAGGGAGACAGTGGACTTACCTTCGCCGAAGGGGGTGGGAGTCACAGCGGTGACTTCGATGAACTTGCCGTCGGGCTTGTCAGCCAGACGCTTCATAACCTTAATAAAGTCGATCTTGGGAGTCTTGCCGTAGGGGATGATCTCATCCTCCAGCAGGCCCAGCTTCTCGCGGAAGTAATCCACGGGAGGCAGAGTCTTTTCAGCTTCCTCTGCAATCTGCCAGTCAGCAAACTTGGTAGGATCCAGCTTCACAAGACCCTTCTCGTCTACGTACTTGCCATTTTCGTCATAAACGATTGCCATAGTATTTTTCCTCCTTAATGTAGGTACCGCTCAGCGGTACAATGATTGATATGTTTATTTTTCCTCGACAATGGCTGCATCCCGGATAAGACGCATCACCTTGCCGGTGAGAACACTGTTGATCACTGCCTGCTCCAGAGCCGCATCGTACTGCTCCTTCAGCTCATCCATGGTGATATTATTATGGCGGCAGACCACTGCCAATGCCTTGCTGATATCCTCTTCATCTGCCGTAAGGCCCTCGATCTGCACGATCTCGTCAATGGCAGCACGGCAACGCACCGCCGCCTCGGCAGAGGATTTTGCATCCTCTCTGAGCTGCTGCTCAGTAGTGCCCATAAACTGGCAGTACATTTCCAGAGTCAGCCCCTGCTGGGCAAGCTGCGCCTGCAGGTTACGCATCTGATCTTCCACAGCGTCAGAAAGCATTGTATCGGTAACGGTGAACTCCAGGGTCTGAGCTGCCTGATTCAGCAGCTGATCCTGCAGGTCCATCTCTCCACGCTCATCGGCGTAGGCCTGGAGACTTTGCTGCATTTTGCTGCGCATTTCCTCCAGGGTGTCACACTGGCCTACCTCCTTAGCAAAGGTATCGTCCAGCTCATAAGCGGTCTTGACCCGAATGGCTTTCACCTTGCAGTGGAATTCGGCTGCCTTTCCTGCCAGCTCTTCGCTGTGATACTGCTCCGGGAAGGTGACTTTTACGGTGACCTCTTCGCCGGGGACCTTATCCAGGAGCTGCTCCTCGAAGCCGGGAATAAACATACCGCTTCCCAGCACCAGTGTCTGGTCCTGAGCTGTGCCGCCGGGGAACTGCTGGCCGCCACAGAAGCCTGCATAATCCAGGATCACTTCGTCGCCCTGCTCGGTGGGACGGTCCATCACTTCTGTCACCCGGGGATTCTGCTGCAGCAGGCGCTGCATGTTGCGATCCACCTCTTCACCGGTGACGATATGACGCTCCAATTTGGCTTTTAAGCCCTTGTATATGAAACTCATTTATCGCTTTCTCCTTAGGATAATAATCTAATTATTATGATACCACATTTCACCAGGGAAAGCAACGACTGTTTCCGGGTGGAAAGGCCAAAACCCGGAAAAATAACACAATTTTTCCGAAGCCTTGGGTATTATACAAATTTTACTTGCAAAAACCAATATAGTTATGATATTTTATTTATAGTTTATATCTATAGATCACAAGGAGCTTGTATGAACTACAATTATCTGCGATATTTTTCCGTTCTGGCCCAAGTGGAGCACTACACCCTTGCCGCTGCCCGGCTGGGTATTTCCCAGCCTTCTCTGAGTAGCGCCATACATCACCTGGAAACAGAGCTTGGGGGCATCCGTCTTTTTGAAAAAGTAGGCCGGAACATCCGTCTGACAGAAGAAGGCCGCTACTATCAGGAAAAGGTGGATGCCGCCCTGAAGGAGCTGAACACCGCCTCCATGACCCTGCGGGACAGCAAGATCAGCGCCCCTGTCCTCATCCGTATGGGCGTGGTCTCCGGCACAGTCAGCGGCACCGTTTCCCAAGAAATTGCTTCCTATCTCCGACAAAACGAGCGCATCCGCTTCCGCCTCACCGAAAGCTCCGCCGAGGACCTGATGGATCTGGTGCGTCAGGAAAAGCTGGATATGGCCATTGTGGACACCACAGACCGGGATCGGACCCTGCACTTCCGCAAGCTGTGCCGCCGCAATTTCTGGGCTGCCCTTCCCGCCGGTCATCCCCTGGCAAAAAACAACTCCCTGGAGCCGCAGCAGCTGTCCAGGGAGCCTCAGATCGTATTTAATTATGATATGGAAAACAGCTTCGGCCAGTGGGCCAGTGGGGTGCCTTCCGACGAAAACATCGTGTGCACCGTAAATACCGCCCAATCCGCGCTGGATTTGGTGACCGCCGGGGTAGGACTTTGCGTAATTCCCGACGACTGCGTGCAGCAGCAGCCCGGCGTACACTTTGTTCCTATCAAAAACTGGCACCAGGCCCTGTACATGTGTATTCTCTACGACAAGTGGCTGGAGCCCCCGGTGTGGAGCTTTGTGGAACAGCTGGTGCAAGTGATCCGCAGGAACAACCCGGACAGTTAAATTCTGTAAAGGCGCTTGGCGTTTTCCGTGGTGATGGCATGAACTTCCTCCACGGTGATGCCCCGGATCTCGGCAAGACGCTGGGCCATTCGGTACAGGTATCCCGGGTCATTTCGCTTACCCCTGAAAGGCTCCGGCGCCATAAAAGGGCAATCTGTTTCCAGAACAATGCGCTCAAGGGGGATCCTCTCGGCAGTTTCCACAGCTTTCCGGGCATTTTTAAAGGTCAGCACTCCGGTAAAGCCGATGTACCATCCCATGTCCACCAGCTGCCGCGCCATCTCCGCTGAACCGGAGTAGCAGTGAAACACCCCGGTAACACCTTTGAACTCCTTCACTACCCGCATGCCGTCATCGTGGGCATTGCGCTCATGGACAATTACCGGCAAACCTACTTCCCTTGCCAGCTCCATTTGCATACGGAACGCCTTTAGCTGGATCTCTCTGGGAATAGTCTCATAATAGTAATCGACGCCGATCTCGCCAATGGCTTTCACCCTGGGGTGCCGGGCCATAGCGCGGTACTGCTCCAGAACCTCTTCGCATACTTCGTCGGCAGAATCCGGATGGCTGCCTACAGAAGCGTAGACGAAGGGGTATTTTTCTGCCATGGCAATGCAGTCTCTGGAAGATTCCAGGCAGCAGCCCACATTCATCATAAGCTCTACGCCCTTATCCTTAAGCCCCAGCAGGACCTCCTCCCGGTCCTCATCAAAGGCCGGGTCGTTCATATGGGCATGGGTATCAAACAGCATTTTTATCCTCCTCTATCACCGCCACCAGGCAGCCGTCTATCGTGGTTATTCTGGGATCCTCCGGAGAAAACCGGGTGTGCCTGAGGTATCCACGCAGCCCCTCCCCCGAGCATTTGGCAGCCGCCTCCTTTAGGACCCACAAGCGCAGCAGCGCCAGTCGCTTATCCTGCGCTGCTTCGTAAAACGCCCGCTCCTGCGAAGACAAAATCTTATCTGCCAGCCCCAAATCGATCTGTCGGTCTGCTTCCTCCGCATCTATGCCAACAGGCTTTTCAGACAAAGCACAAAACACATGGGCCTTGGTGTGGGAAATGGAAAAGAAGATCGTCTCCCCTTCAAAATAAGGCTTTCCACGGGGTGTCAACAGGATTCGGGGCATGGGCTTACCCCACTTCTGACAGTACATTTCTTCCAAAAGGGCTCTGCCCGCTTCATGGCCCTTTCCCTGTTCTATTCTGCGCCAGCAGATCTCCATTTCTCTCACCTCCTGTTAGGCTCTGGGGAATTGATTCGCTATTAAGTATATCCCCAAACTGTTTTCCTGTCAATCGAGGGGTTCTAACCAACTGCCCTCCGCCATAGCCTTTACAGAGGTGATGGACATGGCTCCGGAAAAATTGCAGCTGCCCCACAAGCTTACATTAAACGAACGCAAAAACCTTACCATGACAGGAGTCACGGAGGTTGTGAGCTTTGATGACACTGCCGTTGTGCTGCACACCGCACTGGGGACGCTGGAGGTGCAGGGACAGGATCTGCAGCTGAAAACATTATCCATTGACGGCGGCCAGGTGGCGGTGGACGGCCACATCTCCGCCCTGATTTACGAAGAACCTCGCAGCCCCGGCGGATTTTGGAGCCGGATGTTCAAATGATCACACCGGCTGTTTCCTTCCAACGCTTTGCTATCGCTGTGCTTTTGGGTGTTAGACTGGGGCTATACTACGGATTCCTGCGTCCTCTGCGCCCTCGGCACACCGGCCTTTCGGACCTTCTTTTTGTCTTAGGAGTAGGCTGGGTATGGCTGTATTTGGGCTTTGCCGTCTGCCAGGGTGATCTGCGTCTGGGCTATAATGCGGGCCTGGTGTGCGGCGGTTTTCTGTGGGAACTGACCTTTGGGCGACTTTTGCGCCCAGTTTTCCGCTTTTTCTGGGACACATTGGGGCGAATCCGTGGGTTTGTGACCCTGCCCTTGAAAAAATTTCTAAAAAAAGCCGCAAAAAAAGCAAAATTTCTCTTGGCAACTGCTAAAAAAAGGGGTACAATAAAGTGTAATGATCGCCATAACACCCGGAACAACCAGGGAGGTGCCCACCATGGCAGAAAAAAAGAACCCCTTCAGCCACATAAAGCTGGTATATCGGCGCAGTTCCACTTTGACGAAATGCGTGGTTCTGGCTGCCGTGGTCCTGTGCACGGCCGCCCTGCTGACACTGCGGGGAGCCATTCTGAACGAGCACGCAAAGGAAGAGGCCTACCGCAAAGAGGCCGCCGCGCTGGAGCAACAAAACAACGACTTGTCCGAGGACATTGAAAAAATTGACTCCGTAGAGGGCATGAAGGACATTGCAGAGGATAAGCTGGGTCTTGTAGACCCGGACACCGTAATTTTTATACCTGAGCAGTAATGGAGGAAGCAAAGCAAACATGGATCTGACCGTAGGAGCAATTTTAGAAGGCAAAGTAAAATCCATCACCAATTTCGGCGCATTTATCACCCTGCCCGAAAACAAGACCGGTCTTGTACATATTTCCGAGGTGGCTAACACCTATGTCAGCGACATCCGTCAGCATCTGACAGAAGGACAGGATGTAAAGGTAATGGTCATCAGCACAGAGGGCGGCAAAACAAATCTGTCTATCAAGCGCCTGGAGCCTAAACCCCAGCGTGAGGGCAACAATTTTGGCGGTCAGCGCAGCTCCGCGCCCCGGCGGGACAACGGACAAGGCCGCGCCCCCCGTTCTGCCCCTACCCCTCCTCCCGCTCCCAAAACAGCGGACCAACTCTTTGAGGAAAAACTGAAGGCCTTCATGTCCGAGTCCGACAGCAAGATCTCCTCTCTGCGTCAGTACTCTGACCACCGGACCAAGAGCCGCAGAAGATAATAAATATTGCAGGCTGCTGCCAGTGGCAGCAGCCCTTTCCATAAAAACACCAGAAAGGTCTGCGATATTATGTCAACTATCGTGATCACAGGCGGCTCCCGGGGAATCGGCGCTGCCGCAACTGCCCTGTTTGCCCAAAAAGGACACCGGGTCTATTTCCTGTACGAAAAAAATCACGCAGCCGCCCAAGCGGTCTCCCAGGCAACCGGGGCTATAGCGATTTGCTGTGATGTGGCAAATTCGGAGGCGGTAAAAAATGCATTCCGTCAGATCGGTGATGTGGATGTGCTGATCTGCAATGCAGGCATCTGCCATTACGGTCTTATGAGTCAGCTGGCAGAACCCCAATGGGACCGTCTTTTCAATGTAAATGTAAAGGGCATATATAACTGTGTAAACGCGGCAACCCCTGCTTTCCTCCGGAAACAGAAGGGCTGTATCATTACTGTCAGCTCCATGTGGGGCCAGGTGGGCGCTTCCTGCGAGGCCGCCTATTCTGCCACCAAGGGCGCTGTTATCGCCCTGACCAAGGCCCTTGCCCAAGAGCTGGGACCCAGCGGCATTCGGGTCAACTGCATTGCCCCCGGGGTGATTCTGACGGATATGTGCGCAGATGTGTCCCCTGACACACTGGAACAGCTGCGACAGGAAACACCGGCAGGCAGGAACGGCACACCGGAGGATGTGGCCCAGGCCATGGAATATCTTATAAACGCACAATTTGTCACCGGAGAAGTCCTTAGCGTCAACGGTGGTTTTGTACTATAGGAGGAAATACAATGAAAATTGCGATTGCTTGCGATCACGGCGCCCTGGATCTGAAGAACGCCATTATCGCGCATTTAGAGAAGAAGGGCGTGGAGATCCAGGACTTTGGTACCAACGCCTCTGACAGCTGCGACTATCCTGATTTTGCCGCCCCGGCTGCCCAGGCAGTAGCCGCCGGCCAATGCGACAAGGGTATTGTGCTGTGCACCACCGGTATTGGCGTGTCCATTACCGCCAACAAGGTAAAGGGGATCCGCTGCGCCCTCCTCAGTGATGTCATGTCTGCCCGGATGACCCGGGAGCATAACAACACCAACATGATGGCCATGGGCGCAGGTGTGGTAGGCGGCATGCTGGCCCTGGAGATCGTGGACACCTGGCTGGGCACCCGCTTCTCCCACGAGGAACGCCACCAGCGCCGGATTGACAAAATGATGGCATTGGAAAATACCTGATCAAAAAAAAGTAAGACCGGAGCTTATCCCATCACCAACGGATAAGCTCCGGTTTTTTACATTTCATACACTTTTAGCACTTCTGCCGGACCCTCCAGCATTAAGGACTCTATGGTATTACCTTGTCCGGAAACAGTGACCGTCAGGATACCGCCCTTATTTTCTGCTGTCAACACACCGCCTGGGAGCTCACCACGGGTCCACAGGGTGGATGCTACTGAACCGCAGCCGGTACCGCATGCCAGAGTGTAGTCCTCCACACCCCGTTCATAGGTCAGGACCTTTACCCGGTCCGGAGACAGCCATGCATAAAAATTGATATTTGCTCCCTTGGGGAAGGCCGGGTCATAGCGGAGCGCCACAGCCCTTTCCCGCAGCTCCTGGGCCATATCCCAGTTAAGCCCCGGCACTTCTGTTACACCATGGGGTACGCCGGGCATGCCCAGCTCTACATAAGCGCAATCCTCCCTGCGGTGCAGATCCAGCACCCCGGGATTGTTCAGCTTTACCCGGTATCGGTCTTCTTCCAAACGCCAGCCAGGCACCAACCCTGCGTCTGTTTCCACCACCATTTCTTCCCCGGCAATACCCATATCATAGGCAAACTTGCAGATACACCGGGCGCCGTTGCCGCACATCTCACCGCGGGATCCGTCGGAATTATAAAAATGGAGCTTAAAGTCGCCAGTATCCGAATGATCTACCGCCATAAAGCCATCTGCACCTGTTTTTGCGCACAGCTCCAATGCCATGGATGAAAAATCCAATTTCATCCCCCGGGCATCTATGACCATAAAGTCATTGCCCGCGCCACTCATATGGTAAACCTGCATCAGTTCTCCTCCAAAAGCGCTGCCATGTCGTACAGTCCCGGAGCTTTTCCGCAGATAAAACGGGCAGCATCTACAGCGCCCTCTGCCAGCATTCCCCGGTTCCCTGCCTCATGACGAAGCGTCAGGGTCTGGTTGGATGTGCAAATATGGACCTCGTGGACACCTACCACATTGCCCATACGCAGGGAAGAAATCCCCACCTCGTTAGGCAGGCGCTTGCCCTCCCCCGCCCTTCCGCAATGCTCCATCAGCTCCGGGCGGGCAGACTTTACCGCCTCAAACAGCATCCGGGCCGTACCGCTGGGGGCATCCACCTTTCGGTTATGGTGGATCTCCATAATCTCAATATCTGCTTCCGGGAAGCATGCCGCAGCCTGGGCCGCCAAACGACACAGCACTGCAATTCCCAAGCTCATATTTCCCGAGTAAAAAACAGGGATATCCCCAGCAGCGTCATAGATCAGCTGCTTTTCCTCCCGGGTGTGACCGGTGGTGCCGATGACTGCGGCGCAGCCCATCCCCCGGGCATAAGCCAGCACATCCCCCACCGCGCTGTGGTGAGAAAAATCAATCACCACATCCGCTGCCACTTCTCCCAATTCTGCGAAGGTTCTGGGTACGCCGTTTTCTCCGTCCAGGCTGACACAGCCAACCACCCGGTCGCCCAGGATTCCATGAATCAGTTTTCCCATGGCGCCATTGGCGCCGCAAAGCACCGCTCTCATTTCAGAACTCCCAGTTTGCGCATCTGGCAATAGAGATTCTCTCTGGTTGCCGGTTCCATAGGTGTCAGAGGCATACGCAGGTGCTCCTGACCGAAGCCCATAGCAGATACTGCTGCCTTTGCGGGAATAGGGTTGACCTCACTGAACAGGGCGTCGATCAGAGGCAGCATCCGGCATTGCAGTCGGCCTGCGCCTGCCACATCTCCGGCGAAGAACTTATCTGTCATCTCCACCGCCAGTTTTGGTACCACATTGGACAGCACGCTGATACAGCCCACGCCGCCTACAGACATAATGGGAACAGTAATTCCATCCTCACCGGAATAGATGTCCAGCTTGTCACCGCACTTTGCCGCAATGTCCACCACCTGGGCCATATTTCCGGAGGCTTCCTTCAAGCCCACAATGTTGGGGTGCTCTGCCAGCTTGGCTACGGTATCCGCCTGGAGATTGCAACCGGTGCGGCTGGGAACATTGTACATGATCACAGGCTTCTGGGCAGCATCAGCCACCATAGAGAAATGCTTGAAAAGTCCGCCCTGGGTAGCCTTATTATAGTAAGGTGTCACCACCAGCAGCGCATCGGCTCCGTCTTCACAAGCGCACCGGGTAAAGTCCAGAACATGCTCTGTGTTGTTGGTGCCGGTGCCGGCAATCACAGGCACACGGCCACCCACCCGCTGTACCGTAAAACGGATCACCGCTTTCCGTTCCTCCGGGGACAGGGTGGCGCTTTCACCTGTGGTTCCCACCGCCACCAAAGCATTGATTCCGCTTTCCAGCTGAAAATCGATAAACCGGGCAAGGGCATCATAATCCACACCGGTGGAGGTCATGGGAGTGACCATAGCTGTTGCCATGCCCTTAAAAACAGTCTTTTTCATAGGAGTGCCTCCTTTTCCTTCTGTATGTATTCATATTATCATAGATCTTTCTAAAAAGGAATAAAAACTTGCTATTCCACGGCGTCAAACTGGGACTGATACAGAGTGAAGTATACACCCTTTTGCGCCATCAGACTTTCGTGGGTGCCCTGCTCCACCACCCTGCCGCCATCCAGAACCAGTATGTTATCGGCTGCCTGGATGGTGGACAACCGGTGGGCAATGACAAAGCAAGTCTTGTCCTGCATCAGGGTCCGCATAGCCGCCTGGATCCGCTGTTCCGTCCGGGTGTCCACATTGGAGGTAGCTTCATCCAGGATCAGCATGTGGGCATCCAGCAGCATAGCCCGGGCAATGGTCAAAAGCTGCTTCTGGCCCTTGGAAATGGAAGTGCCATTGTCTGACAGCACCGTGTCATAGCCATGGGGCAACCGGGATATATAACCGTGGATATGGGCCGCCTTTGCTGCCGCCACCACCTGCTCCATGGTAGCATCGGGCTTTCCATAGGCAATGTTTTCAAAAATGGTGCCATGGAACAGCCAGGTATCCTGCAAAACCATGGAATAAGCCTTGCGCAAGGATGCTCTTGTCACCTGCCGCAGCTCCTGTCCATCTACATAAATACAGCCTGCGTCCACATCGTAAAACCGCATCAAAAGGTTTATGATGGTGGTTTTTCCCGCGCCGGTAGGACCAACGATCGCCGTCAGGCTGCCGGATCTTGCGTGGAGATCCAGGTTCTGGATAATGGGCTGACCTGGTATGTAAGAAAAGTTTACGCCCCGGATCCGCACATCTCCCGCAACCTGGGCAAGCGCTTTGGCACCCTCCGCGTCTTTCGGCTCAGGCTCCGCATCGATGAGAGAGAACACCCGCTCTGCCGCCGCAAAGGCGCTTTGTAGCTCCGAGACAATATTGGCAACCTCGTTGATAGGCCCCGAGAAACGCCGGGAATACTGGACAAAGCTGCCCAGATCTCCCGCCCGGACCTTGCCCCGGAGGAACAGGACCGCCCCGAAGGTACACACCAGTGCCAGGGAGATATTGTTGATAAAGTTTACCGAAGGGCCTGTCATAGTGCCGTTGGCCTCCGCCTTGGTATAGGCCTCTACTGCTTCCCGGTTCTTTTCATCAAACTTTTCAAGAACCGACCGTTCCTGTCCGTAAGCCCGAATAGTCTTCTGGCCTGAGAGCATTTCCTCCACAAAGCCGTTAAGAGCTCCCAGCTTAGCAGAGCGCTTCCGAAACAGCGGCCGCACCAGACCGGTAAACCACCGGGTAAAGAGGAAGGTGACAGGAATGGTAAACAGGAATATCAGCACCAGCTGCGGGGCGATGGAGAGCATCATCAGCAGCGCCACAACCACAGTGATAATGCTTTGCAGGATCTGGAGAAGATCGTTGGAAAGGCTTTGGTTCACTGTGTCAATGTCGTAGGTTATGGTAGAGATAATGTCGCCGGTCTGGAACCGATTGAAATAGCTTACCGGCAATGCCGTAAGATTTTCAAACACATCCCGGCGCATTTGCTTGGATACAGACCGGGAGAGTTTCAGCATCACCGCGTGGAGCACATAGCTCAGCACCGACGAGGACACATAGCAAAGCAGCATCAAGGTGGCGCAGCGGTATACCGTTTGAAAATCTACCTTTCCTGCGCCCAGATCAATAGCGTTGATGGCCTGTCCTGAAAGCTTGGGTCCGTATAACCCCAGCAGGCTGCTGGTAACAGATAGGATAAGGGCCAACACCACCAAAATTCGGTATCTGCCTATATAACGCCACAACCGCAGGAGCATTTTGCCCATAGGCACTTTTTTTCGCTCAAACTGCCGCCGGTCTCCGCTGCGCTCTATACGGCTCATACGGCCGCCGCCAATCATATTGGGGTTTGCCATCAGGACACCCCCTTTCCCTCACCCATTTGGGTGTGGGAAATGCTGCGGTACTCCTCACAGTCTCGCATCAACCGGTCATGATCGCCTGCGCCGATAACACAGCCGTCAGACAGCACCAGAATCAGGTCCGCATGCTTCAGGGAACTTACCCGTTGGGTCACAAGAACCGTGGTGGTATTGCGGTAGTTTTCCCGCAGAGCGCGACGGAGAGCCGCATCTGTCCGATAATCCAAAGCAGAGGAGGCATCGTCCAGAACCAGGATCTCCGGATTTGCCGCCAAGGCCCGGGCGATCAGCAGCCGCTGCTTCTGACCGCCGGAAAGGTTATTGCCCCGGACCACAACCTCGGCTTCCATGCCCCCCTCTTTTTCGGCAATAAATCCTGCCTGGGCACAATCCGCCGCCTGCAAAACCGCCGCTTGGGGAATATGACGGAAAAACTTTATATTGTGTTCAATCGTTCCTTCTGTAATAAAATCATTCTGAAACACAATACCAAACTTCTTTCGCAGTTCGTCATAGGGGATACTGCGGATGTCTTTGCCGTCAATGAGCACCTGTCCCGAATCCGGGTCATACAGCCGCAGCAACAGGTTCAGCACCGTGGTTTTGCCGGAACCTGTGCCACCCAAAATCCCCAATGTTTGCCCATGGTCCAGACTGAAGCTGAGGGAATCGATATTCTTGCCCACGCCGGTGTAAGAAAAGCTCACATCCCGAAATTCAATATGAGGCGCAGTCTGGAATTCCTCTTCTCCTTCCGCAAAAGGTATCACTACCAGATCCTCCGGCTGCTCCAGCACCTGTGATACCCGCTTGGCACTGGCCTCGCCTTTGGACCACATAACAAAAATTCTTGTAATACCGGTCATGGCGTTAAGGATCATCACAAAATACTGCAGCGCCGCAATGATAACACCACTTTTAATATCCCCGGCGTTGACCCGGTAAGCGCCTACCAGCACCACCAGCGTCAAGCCTACCCGCAGCACAATAGAAGTAACAGGACCGGTAACGGAAGTGACCATTCCCGCTTTTTGTGAAATAATAGATAGCGCGTGGTTCACTTTTTCAAACCGCTTCTTCTCATATTCCGTTTTACTCAGCGCCTTGATCACCCGAACGCCAGTAATGTTTTCCTGCACCACCCGGACAACGCTGTCCAATTCTTTCTGCTGCTGGGTGTACATAGGTAAGCTCTTTTTGGTTACGATCCACACCACCACAGCGATCACAGGCAGCAGCGAAACCAACACCAGCGCCAGCTTCACATCCATTTGCATCAGCATGATAATGCCGCCAATCAACAGTATGGGCGCCCGGATTCCCATACGCTGGATCCGGGTAAGCATTTGGTTGACATTATAGGTGTCGCTGGTAAGCCGGGACTCCGCAGAGGGGACGGTAAGGTGGTCCATCTGCTTTGCCGAAAAGCTTTGGAGTTTGGCGAACAAATCATGGCGAACAGCCTTTATAACACGCCCCCCACTAACAGCCGTCATCCGGTTGGCTGTAATGTTCAACACCAGACACGCCACCGCGCAAAGCACCATCAGTCCGCCATATAAATATATTTGCTTAATATCTCCGGCAGGGACCTTTTCGTCCAGCATGGTCTCCATCAGACTGGGGATCCACAGTTCAGCGTAGGTGGCAACGAATTTTATACACAGTGTCACCAAAATAAACACGCCATGGGGACGAATATATTTCATTAGGCCTTTCATACTTACTCCACCCCTTCCGCATCCCGTCGCACCCGGGCAAGAAGCCCATCCAGCAGCTTCTTTTCCTCCCCGGTCAAATCCCGGGTCAACATTTGCTCCCATTCCTGCATTGCCTGATGCAGACCGGGCATCATTTCATAAGTCCGCTTTGTTGGGTATAGGCACAGGACCCGCCGATCCTCTTTATCCGGCTGCCGCAGAATAAATCCGTTTTCCTCCAAAAAGGCCGCCTGTCTTGCCACATTGCTCTTGTCAAAACCCAGCCGCTGGGCAAGCCTGTCCTGGGAGACCCCGGGACACTTACAAATCTCGCTTAAATAGCGGGCGTGAACGCCCTTGAGCCCCAGAGGCTCCATATAGGCGCAGCGACAGCGACGCAATCTGCGACTGATTTCAGATATAGCCTCTACGATCTGTGACACCGGGTTCCCTCCTTTCGTTGCATTCGCAACTGTTGCGTTTGCAACTATTTTACCATAAAGTACTCACTGTGTAAAGGATAAATTCTATGTATCTACGCAAAATAATTAAAAACAAGGAGGCGTAAAATGAAACAGGACGAAAAAAAGCCAATTACCTGGGAAGCCGCAGACCCCAAACCCCCGGTAATCCACTCCGGACACCTGGAAGGCAAAAAGAGTCATTAACTTTGTCTGCTTTTTTATCTGGATACCCACGGCACACAGCATATCAAAGCATGTGTCATTCGTACCAGCGCCAGAAATACAAAAAAGCACGCAGTCAGAAGCTGCGTGCTTTTTTGTTAAACTTCTTTATACATGGCTCCGGCGGCGTCCTTACGAACATTATCCGCCACCTGAACCACTTCCACCGCCACAGTTCTTGCGCCCATGGCGATCTCGATCCGGTCACCGACCTTGACCTCGTAGCTGGCCTTCACGACCCGCCCGTTCACACTGATACGGCCATTGTCGCAGGCTTCATTTGCCACCGTCCGACGCTTGATCAGACGAGAGACCTTCAGATACTTGTCAAGACGCATAGCCGTTTCTTACTTGGAGACAGCGTCCTTCAGGGCCTTGCTTGCCTTGAAGCCGGGCAGACGGGTTGCGGGGATCTGGATGGTCTCCTTGGTGCGGGGGTTGCGGCCTACGCGAGCCTCACGGTTCTTGACCTCGAAGATACCGAAGCCGGAAACCTGAACCTTGTCACCCTTAACCAGACTGGCGGTAACGGTCTCGAAGGTAGCGTTGATGACGCGCTCTGCGTCCTTCTTGGTCATGCCGGTCTTCTCGGCAACTGCAGCGATGAGTTCAGTCTTGTTCATAATTTATTATCCTCTTTTCATTAAGTTAATTTCTGGGATTTCATCGTATCACAGCATGAAACATTTTGCAAGCCTTTTTGTCAAATTTCGTTAAAATTTACAAATTAAACGAAAGATTTTCGCCGAAATTGACCCCTGATTTGTTTGGATTTTTCGTTTTGCTTAAGCAGTGGGGAATCGAACCCCGATAGGTTTTCTCAGGCAGTTTTCCGGCAACACTGCGGATAACTCCTTGAAAATACCAATGGGTATTCCCTTCGACCTTTTTCTTGTCTTGCCGAAAAACTGCTCTGCGAAAACTGCAAGGCACTCCACTGCGAGGATTTTTGCTTTGGGTTTTTGAGCAGATGACGCAGCCTTGCTGGCGCAAGGCAAGGAAGATAAAGAAAAACACAAACAAAAGGACCGCAGCGGGGCTGTCGGGGTTCGATTCCCCACTGCTTACAACCGCAAAAGCTTTGCAAGTTTATCTCCCTTAGGAAGCAGCTGGCAGTCCGCTGCTGTGATGGATTTGCACAGCACCGCCGCCACGCAGTACACCGCTGCGCCTATGCCAATGGGCACAGCGCACAGCAGGATCCGGCTGCCGTCGGGTCCCAGGATTTGGGTCAATAGCCAATAGCTTCCGTAGACCGCAGCCCCCATGATAACCGCCGGCAGCAGAGGCCGCAGCAGGTTTGTGAGCAATGCCGGCTTCTGGGGCACCACCCTGGCAATTGCCACAAGGTTCATTACCGCTATAGCTGTATATCCCAGAATTGCGCCAATAGGCGCGCCCAGGATCCCCAGATTGGGATTGCCCACCAGGATATACACCACCGCCAGCTTTACCACCCCGGCTACCAACATATTCACCACAGGAATATGGGCATAGCCGTGGGCCTGCATGAGGGAGTTTGTGTACTGGATAATGGCATACAGGAAGATGCAGGCGCCCAGCACCGCCATGAGGCTGGCTGCCAGCTCCAACTTTTCACCGCTGTAGTCACCCAACAGCGCCATCACAGGCCGGGCCAGAATACAAAGTCCTACACTGCAGGGAAGGCTGATAAGGCCGGTGATCCGGGCAGCAGACTCCTCTGTCTCCCGGACGCCCCTGTTGTTCTGCAATGTCAGGTGAGAGGTAATGGCAGGAATCACACTGATGGTGATGGGCACAATGAATGCGCAGGGCATGTTAAAGATAGTCAGGGTCATGGAGTAGATGCCCTTCATGGTATCCGCCACATCCTGAGAATAGCCCCCAACAGTCAGTAGCTGTCCCATATACAGATTTTGCTCCAGCACTGTCAGCAGCTGAAGTCCCGCAGAGCCAATGGTAATAGGCACAGCAATGGCCAAAAGGCTTTTTGCGGTGGCTCCGTATGCCAAGGGCGCGTCCTTTGTCTGGGGGAGTTCCTTGACTGCGGGGCGGTATTTTCCATAAAGGTAGATCACCGAAACAGCGCAGCTGGCGGTTACGCCGATAATTGCACCTGCCGCTGCCAGGGATACATTTTTAGTATAGTGCATAATGGCAAAGGCTGCCGCCAGGCCAATAATCAGCTTAAAGGCTGCCTCCAGCACCTGACTTGTGGAGGTGGGGCGCATATTGCCCTGGCCCTGAAAAAAGCCACGGTAGGTGGAGATAACACCCATAAGCAGCGCGCAGGGACCCAAGCAGGCAATGGCCGCCGCAGCGTTGGGCTGCTGCTGGAAGGCAGCAAGCTGTGGGGCAAAGCCCACCATAAGCACGGTGCTCAAAATTCCCAACCCCAGGAATATCCCCTGGGCGGTTTTGTACACCCGGCGCACCTGGTTATAATTGCCCAAAGCGCTGGCCTGGCTGATCATCCGGCTCATAGCCACCGGCAAACCGGCAGTGGAGATCATCAGCAGCACAGAATAAATATCGTAGGCTGTAATGAAATAGCCATAACCCTGGTCCCCGATGACCATTTTCAGAGGAATCTTATAGAAGGCGCCAATGACCTTCACCACTGCGGTGGCAATGGCCAGCAAGGCAGCGCCATGCAAAAATGTTTGTTTTTTGGAAGAATCCGCCATAGCTTACTCCTTATCAGGCTGCATCAGCCGGGGAATCGCGTAGGTCATCAGTTCCTCCACCACAGCCTTCAGATCAATGGTGGGGAATTGACCATTCTGGTAGAGGACCTTGCCCCCCACCATGGTCATGGCAACATCGCCGCCCTTGGCGCTGAATACCAGCGCATTCATCACATCGTGGCAGG
Source organism: Faecousia sp. (assembly GCA_045531275.1). Lineage (GTDB taxonomy): Bacteria > Bacillota > Clostridia > Oscillospirales > Oscillospiraceae > Faecousia. Next base: position 9,669 of record JAZSDS010000002.1, on the reverse strand, counting down.
GCATCAAGTGGGGCGCAGAGAAATCCACAAGAATCAGATCCGCATCCATCCCCATTTTCAGCATACCGGTGGTATCCGCCCGACCCTGAGCCCGGGCGCCGCAGGCAGTGGCCATCATCAGTGCGGCGGCTGCAGGCAGAGCATTGGCATCCCCACCCGCTGTCCTGGCGCTAAAGCTGGCAGCCCGCATGACCTCGAACATATCCAGGTTGCCGCACTCAATGGCGCCGCCGGTACCCAGGGCAACATTCATGCCTGCCTTGACGCTTTCCGGGATAGGCATTGTGGGCATACCCGCCTTGGCATAAGCAACCGGGGTTGCCACAGCAGATACTTTTTTCTTTCCAAGAAGGGCTCTTTCCTCCCCGGTCAGCCCTACACAGCCGGTAGCCGCTGTGGGCACACCGAATACGCCGTGGGTGTTGAGAAGCTCAGCAGGACCCAGGCCGGTCCGTTCCAGACATTCCTCTGCCTCGGCATCTGTTTCCGCCAAATGCAGCTGCAGACCCAAGCCCTCCTCCATTGCCCAGGCGGTAAGACCCTCCCAGAGCTTATAGTTACTGGTGTACTGGGCATACAGGCCCGCATCCACCCGGATCCGTCCATTGTCATAGCCGTTCCATTTCCGGGCCACACGGCAGCTCTCCTGACACTGCTCATCGGTTTCAAAATCGAAGTCCTCGTTCTCATCAATAAACCGATAGGAAGACAAAGCGATATTTGCCTTAATACCACTTTCCGCCACAGCTTCTGCGGTGGCATCAGGGTAGTAATACAGGTCAGAAACCGATGTAATGCCAAAGCGCAGACATTCTGCAATCCCCAGAAGCGCCGCCGCCTTTGCGCTGCGGTTGTCCAGCTTAGCCTCGGTTTGCAGCTGCTGCTCCAACGCTTGTGCCCGGGTGGCGTCATCCAGCATGGAGCGCATAACCGTGGTAGCCAAGTGGGTATGGCAGTTTACCAGACCGGGCATAGCTACCATGCCGGTTCCGTCAATGATAGTAGCCGGCTGCTCCTGAGGCGGTTCTTTATCCAGATATGTTATTTTGCCGTCTGTAATGCCAAGATATGCGCCGAAAAATACCTCCAGCTTCTCATTCATGGTCACAACGGTGGCATTGGAAATCAAAGTATCCAAAAAAGCACTTCCTTTTCTTGCAGATCCCTTTATATCAGGGCAAACAATTCTTCCTTCTGTTTCAGCACGCTATCGATCTGCTCAATATACTGCTCAGGGAATTTGGGATTGTGGAACCGCTGCAGCGTTCCGTCGGGCAGGTTTGCCTTGTTCATTCCTCCGCCGCCCAGGGAAACGATGGTGTGAAGTTCCTCCATCATATAGATATTATACAGGCAGTCCCGATTATCCCGGCTCCAGCCGATATTTTCAAAACTGCCGGACATATATTTCTGCCGGTACAGATAGTAGGGCTTGTACCCCAGGCTCCGCAGACGGGTATTGGCATAAGCCACCATCCGGGAGACTTCCTCCCCGGCAGGGAGCTCTACCTGCTTTTCAAACAGGTCCGCGCCCTTTTTCAGTGCCAGGGTATGTACCGTAATATTGGCAGGGTTTAATGCCGCCACGGTGTCCAGGCTGTGGCAGAAACCCTGAAAATCATCCGAGGGTAAGCCGGTGATCAGGTCCATGTTGATATCATCAAAACCGGCATCCACCGCCTGCTCATAGCTGCGCAGCACATCCTGTGCCGTGTGGGGTCTTCCGCTTTTTCGCAGCACTGTATCCACCATAGTCTGGGGATTGATGCTCATGCGGTCCGCCCCATGCTCACGGATCACACGCAGTTTTTCTGCGTCCAGGGTATCCGGCCGTCCACCTTCCACGGTAAATTCAATGCAGTGGGACAGATCCACATTGGCGCGGATACTGTCCAGTAGCCATGCCATTTGCCGGGCCGACAGTGTGGTGGGGGTGCCCCCTCCTATGTAGACTGTCCGGACGTGTTTCCCGGAGCGTTTGAGAAGCTCCCCTGTCACCTGCAGTTCCTGCATCAGTGCTTGCAGATAAGGCTCCAGAAGCTCCGTCCGCTTACCTACGCTGCGGCTTACAAAGCTGCAGTAGGCGCAGCGGGTGGGGCAAAAGGGAATGCCCACATACAGGGAAACATCCTCCTGCCGGAGTTTTTTCCATGCCGCCACTGTGGAGCGGGAGCAATCCAGCGCCAGCTGCCGACGCTCCGGGGACACACAGTATACATCCCGCAAAAGCCTAAGGGCAGAAGCCTCAGTGCCACCCTCCAGCAAATGCTTGGTGGTGAGCTTAGTGGGCCGCACTCCAGACAACGCGCCCCAGGCAGGGGCAGCAGGCAAATGGGCCAAGGCCGCCTGATAGTAGCTTTGCTGAAGAATTCTTCTGCGCAGCCGCACAGTCTCCTCCTCTGTCCGCAGGCGGCGAACAGCCCGGCTGGTTTTTCCGTCAACCGTTATGACTGTCACCGCGCTGAGCCAGCTTTTTCCCCGGTACAACCGGGACACCGCCTCTCCCTGGGCTGTCAGGGTCTTGTCGGGAAAAAGGGCCATTTGCAGCTGCTCTACGGCGTAGCGGTCCTCATGACCGATTAGTGCTAATTTCATAAAACACCCTGCAGATAGGGGTTTATCTGCTTCTCCACCCGCAAGGTGGATTCCTCTCCATGGCCGGACAGCACCCGGTAATCCTTATCCAGCGCCGCCAGTCTTGCCAGAGATTTCAGCATCTGGCTGTAGGAGCTTCCGGGCAGATCGGTTCTGCCGCAGGTGCCGGCAAACAGTGTATCACCGGCAAACATGGCGTCCTGGCACAAAAGGCATACGCCACCTGGGGTATGTCCCGGGGTGTGCATGACCTGAATCTTCAGACCTGCCAGCTCCAGCACATCGCCTTCATCATAATGGTCCGTACAGGGAATGGTGCCCAGGGTCATGCGGTTGGGCAGTGCCATATCCTCCCTGTGGATATAAACCTTGCAGCTGGTGGCTTCCGCAATGGGCCGCACGCCGCCTACATGGTCAAAATGTCCGTGGGTCAGCAAAATTGCCTCCACTGTTTTGCCCTTTGCCCGGACCTGGGCCAGGATCTGCTCCGGATCAAAGCCGGGATCCACCAGCACACAGCTATGGGAGCTCTCTTCCCAGGCCATATAACAGTTTGTGTACAAAGAACCGCCGGTTATGGTAAGTATATTCATAAAATCACCTCATTAGCTCCGTCTGGGAGACTCCATCAGCTGCTGGGTATCCAGGATCAGGGTAACCGGTCCATCATTGACGGACTCCACCTGCATATCCGCCCCAAACTGCCCGTGCTGGGGCGGGTATCCCAGGTCGGCGCAATCTGCCAGGAATTGTTCGTAAAGGGCATTTCCCAGCTCCGGGGACGCCGCCTCGGTAAAGCTGGGACGCCGTCCCTTACGGCAGTTGCCGTAAAGGGTAAACTGGCTTACTACCAGCACCTCTCCCCCAACATCTGCAAGGGAGCAGTTCATTTTGCCCTGGTCATCCTCAAAGACCCGCAAGCCCAGCGCTTTTTCTGCCAGATACCGGCAATGCTGCCGGGTATCCTCCGGGCCAACGCCCAGGAGGATCAAAAAGCCCCTGCCTATCTTGCCTACCACCTGGCCGTCAATGGTCACAGAGGCGGAATTTACTCTTGTCAGTACAGCCCGCATAACAAATCCTCATTCTTTATTGATAGTACCCCAGGTCTGGGCGGTTAGTTCTGTCCTCTGCGGGAGCCCATCACATCCCGGATGTTCATAAGGTGGTTGCGAATGGTTTCCAGCTCCGCCACATTCTTAACCTCAAAACGCACAGTAAACACACTGTGCCCGCCGGGAATGTCCTTACCGGAAAGCTCCTTGACCCGGACTCTTGCCGTGGTCATCACAGTGGCCACGTCCAAAAGCAAGCCGTCCCGGGTAATACAGTCCAGTTCCAGAGTAGTCTCAAAGGGCTGCTCCTCCTCCTGGTCCCAGCGGACCCGTACCCAACGGGCTGCCTGCCTGGGGTCGGCAGCGCCTGCGGTATTGGGGCAGTCTACCCGGTGGATGGAAACGCCAAAACCCTTGGTGATGAAGCCCATAATGGCATCACCGGGCACCGGGGTGCAGCATCTTGCAAACTTAATCATGCAGGAATCGATATCCTCTACGATCACGCCGTTCACCGCATGGCGGTTGCGCTTAACGACCTCGGAATCAGGCGTCATCCGCAAGGGATTCTGGTTGGCTTTATCCACCTTCACAACCCGGTTCAGATCGTCACGGATCCTGCCTACGGCTTTGGATGCGGTGAGACCGCCATAGCCAATGGCAGCATACATATCGTCCCAGTTGTCAAAGGACAGCTTTTTCAACAAGCTCTGCTGCAGCTCCTCTTCAAGAGTGCCGGGCAGAGGCAGCAGCAGCCGCTTCATTTCCGCCTCAAAGCTGGACCGTCCGTGGAGGACATTTTCCTCCCGCTTTTCCTTTTTAAACCACTGCTTGATCTTAGTGCGGGCCTGGTTGGATTTACAGATATTCAGCCAGTCACGGCTGGGGCCCTTGGCGGATTTGGAGGTGATGATCTCCACAATATCGCCATTTTTCAAAGCCGCGTCAATGTTGACAATACGGTTGTTGACCTTTGCACCCACCAGGGCATTACCTACGCCGGAGTGGATGGCATAGGCAAAATCGATGGCAGTAGAACCGGCAGGTAGGGACACGATCTTACCCTTGGGGGTAAACACGAAGACCTCGTCATCAAACATGTCGATCTTCAGAGAGCTAACATAGTCCTCCGCATCGGTATCCTGCTGGCTTTCCAGCAGACGGCGGACCCACTCGAAATCCTTCTCGTCGCCGGAGGGCGCGCCCTGCTTGTATTTCCAGTGGGCAGCAATGCCGTACTCCGCCGTTTCATGCATCTCCCAGGTACGGATCTGCACCTCAAAAGGAATACCCTGAGTGCCGATGACCGTGGTGTGCAGGCTCTGGTACATATTGGGCTTGGGAGTGGAAATATAATCCTTGAACCGCCCAGGCACCAGGTTGAACAGGTCGTGGATATGGCCCAGCACGTTGTAGCAGTCGGGAATGGAATCCACCACCACCCGGAAGGCATAGATATCGTACAATTCGTCCAGTGTTTTTCCCTGGGCTGCCATTTTTCGATAAATGGAGTAGACATGCTTGATCCGGCCGTAAACCGTGTGGTGGATGCCCATGTCATCCAGTCTGGCTGTGATCCGCTCCTGAATGGTACGCATAAAGGCCTCGTCGTGCTCTTTATGGGCTTTTAAGTAAGACATAATGTCGTCATATCCGGCAGGATCCAGATACCGCAGCGCAATATCCTCCAGCTCCCACTTCATCTTCTGCATACCAAGACGGTGGGCAAGGGGGGCGTAAATATCCATGGTCTCCCGGCATTTGCTGATCTGCTTTTCCGGCGACTGATACTGCATAGTGCGCATGTTATGGAGTCGGTCGGCGATCTTAATAAGCACCACCCGGATGTCCTTGGACATGGCCATGAACATTTTCCGCAGGTTCTCCATCTGCCTCTCCTCAGAGCTGGAGAAATTGGCCCGGGTCAGCTTTGTAACACCCTCCACCATTTCCGCGGTGGCATCACTGCAACGCTTGGCAATGTCATCCCGCGAAGCATCGGTATCCTCGTTACAGTCGTGGAGCAGCGCACCCAGGATCGCATCGGTGTCCAGACCCATTTCCGCAACGATCTCCGCCACCGCCAGGGGGTGAATGATATAGGGGGAGCCGTCTTTTCTCTTTTGGTCCTTATGCTTTTCCCGTGCGTACAGGATAGCCTCCTCTACCAAAGTCATGTCCTTACCGGGCAAATACCTTTGCAGAGTGGCTTTCAGGGAATCATAATGTTCTTGGAAGGTTTCCATAGTTATTCGCTCTCTTTCAACGCCTGCAATCTCTGCAGGGTTCGGCTGCGCTGCAGATCCGCTTTCTGCTGCGCAGGGATCAAACGGATAATCATCGTCCGGTGCAGCCGCTGGATATCCACCAGCCCCACATCGGCAAATATATCAAGGCAGGTCAGCAGTTTTCCCAGCCCCAAAGGCTGTCCTGACCAGCGAACGATCTTTCTGCACAGGCAGTCCGGTGTCTCCCGGACAGGCATCTGACCTGCGCCGGACAGATACCGCCACACTTGCGCCAGGGTGCTCCGATCCGGCAGCAAATCTTCTGCCGCCTCCCGGCAGATACTGCCCCGGCAAAGAGCGCCGTAGGCTGCTATGTCCATAGGGCAGTCCGCCTTGCAGTGGGGCCGGATATCCAGCACATTCATCTGTACTGTACGCTCACCCCGGAACTCGTTGATCTGGGGAACAAAGGCCACATCTACCACATCTCCCAATTCCAGAGAGGCTGTTTCTGCATTGGTGGAGAACCAAATTGCCTGCAAATAGTGCCTGCTGTTATGCAGTCGCAGCCGCAGGTGCCGTCCGCCGCCTACCTGGGCGATCCGATCCACCTTCAGTTCCTGAATCACCAGCACAGGCTTGGCGCAGCCGTTGCCGCAGGGTTCCAGCTGCTGCAGGGATTCTATATTGGGAATAGTCAACAGCTCCGGCTGAACCACGCAATCTGCCTCCAGCACAGTTCGGGGTGTATCGTCACTGTAAAAAGCCTGTGCCATGGCGCAGATCTTCTCCCGGAAAGCGGGGATATTGTCTCTGGTAATGGTAAAGCCTGCCGCCAGCTCATGTCCGCCGTAGCTTTCCAGCAGAGGCGCCAATTCCGTCAAAGAAGAAAACAGGTTGAATCCGCCGTAGCTGCGGGAGCTTGCCTTGCCGTGATCCCCGTCCAGACAAATCAGGAAGGCGGGACAGCTGTATTCCTCAGCCACCCGGCTGGCGACGATGCCCACCACGCCCTGATGCCAGCTTTCATCTGCCAGCACAATAGCCTCGGGCATACGGTCCTTAGGCAGCATATCCACCGCCTGTTGGTAGATTCCCGATTCCACGGCCTGACGCTGTTTGTTCAGCTCGCACAGCGCTGCTGCCGCCTCCTCACCCTCTTGGGCATCCTGGGTCAGAAACAGCCGAACTGCCAGCTCAATTCTTCCCATTCGGCCTGCAGCATTGATCCGGGGCGCCAGGGTATATCCTACAGATGCTGCGGTCAGCTCGCTCCGGTCGCAGCCGGCCTGCTTCATAAGGGACTGCAGTCCGGGCCGGCGGGTGTGGCGCAAAGCCTCCAGGCCCCGGGATACAAACACCCGGTTCTCCCCTACCAGCGGCATGACATCTGCCACAGTACCAAGACAGACCATGTCTGCGTACTTATCCAGTATGGTTTCCTGACTTCCGCACAGGGCAGATGCCAGCTTAAATGCCACACCCACACCGGACAGATCCTTGTGAGGATAAACGCAGTCCTGCCTGTGGGCATCCACCACCGCAACGGCCTGGGGCAGCTCTTCCTTGCACTCATGGTGATCCGTTATCACCAGATCGATACCCAACTGGGCGCACAGCTTTGCCTCCTCCACTGCGGTTATGCCGCAGTCCACAGTAACGATCAGTTTGACACCCTCACCGTGAAGCTGCCGGATGGCAATGGAATTCAGTCCATAGCCCTCCTCCAGCCGTCCGGGTATGTAGGGAACGCAATCGCCCCCAAGACTGCGGACAAAATCCGTCAAAAGGCAGGTGGCGGTAATGCCGTCCACATCATAGTCACCGAAAATAGCGATTTTCTCCCCCCGGGACAGGGCAAGGCCCAACCGCCCTGCCGCCAGGTCCATATCCCGCAAGCGGAAGGGATCCGGCAGGGGCGCATCGCAGTTCAGGAAAGCCTTCGCCTTCTCGGCATTTTCCATCCCCCGGGATGCCAGCACCATAGCAGCAAGGGGCGCATAGCCCCCGGATACCAACGCATTTACCCCATCCATCCTCGGTTCTCTTACATTCCAGATTCCGTATTTCAAAGCATAACACATCCAATTATAACATTTTCCTTATATTATAACAAAAACACCTTGGATGCACAATAGGAAGTTGCAATTTTCTGCTTATAATTTGCGATTTTCCGGTTTTTGCTCTGAAACAGTTCCCTCTGCCAGACTTTTTGCCGCCGATGCCAGGATGGGTGTCAGCAGTAGGCCGGGAATTCCCCAAATGCGGTAGCCCACATAAAGGGCAATCAGCGTTCCCAGAGGATCCAACCCCAACTGCCGCCCTACCAACCGGGGCTCCATCACTGTGCGGGTAATGGCAGAAGCACCGAAAATGCATAACAGCCCCACTGCCCGCAAGCCGTCACCCTGCAAAAAACACACCACCGCCCAGGGCACCAGTACCGTCCCTGTTCCCAGAACCGGAACGGCGTCCACCAGTGCCACCAGTGCCGCCCAGCCTGGGGCAAAGCGCACACCCAAAACAAAAAAGCCGGCACTGACAATACCCCATGTAATCAGCGCCAGTTTTCCCTGGGCCTTTAGCCAGCCTCCCAGGCTGTGGCGCACCCTCCGCAAGGCAGGCAAATACTTATCGTACCAACTTCGGGGCAATCTTTCGGCAATGTCCCGGCGGAGCTCAGGCAGTCTGGCAGAAATAAAAAAGGCAGACAAAAGACCTGTACCTACACTTAACACACTGTTGCCCAGGCCGCTGACCACCGTGGTCACCACCCCAGGGAGCTTTCCGGATATCTGCTCCACAAAGGCAGAGCCGTTATCAAAAAAATCCAGCACTGTCCGCTGGGCAAGCGTTCGGACTCCATCCGGCGCCCGGTCTGCCAGAGACACCAGCCAGTCCTGCAGCACAATGCCACCCTGCTCCAGATCCGGCACCACACCGGCAAGATTTCCCAGTTCCTTTACCGCCACTGCCGCCACCAGGGACAGGACACCTCCCAGGAACACCAGCATCAGCGACACTCCCATGCCGGCTGCCAGTCCCCTGGGCATACGCAGTTTGCTTGCCCCCAGGGATACCACAGGCTCTGCTGCCAGTGCCACCAACGCCCCCAGCAAAAAAGGCAGCAGCAGGGGCAGCACATATTTGAGGCCCAGCCACAATACTGCCAGAAGCAGTAGGATCCGCAGGGGCTTTTTCAAGGAGGATGGGTGCATGGTTTTCTCCTTTCGGGACTTGCAATTTGTAAATTATATGCTACAATGAGCGTAGTAACCTGCGAAATCTGATGGGAGGTAATTACCCATGGCTGATATCCCCAAGTATTACATCGTTGAAGCATCTGCGCTGCCGGAAGTGTTTCTGAAAGTAGCTGAGGCTAAGCGTCTGCTGCAGACGGGAGAGGCATCCACTGTCAACGACGCCACCCGGATCACCGGCATCAGCCGCAGCGCTTTCTATAAGTACCGGGATTCAGTGCTTCCCTTCCAAAATATGATGACCGGCCGGATCATTACCTTCCAGTTCCTTCTGCAGGACCAGAAGGGCCTTCTGTCTTCCCTTTTAAGCATTTTTGCAGAGCATAAGGCCAATATCCAGACCATCAACTCCATTATCCCCACCAATGGCTGCGCATTGGTCACCATCACTGCCGAAACCATGGACCTGACCATTTCTCTGGAAGAACTGCTGGGGGAGGTCCGTCTGCACTCCGGTGTGATTAAGGCAGAAGTTCTGGCAGGCTGATAAGAGCATCCCCATTTTTTCTTTTCGCTATACAAAAACGCCGA
>JAZSDS010000022.1:0-44375 GCA_045531275.1 Faecousia sp. | reverse complement strand
CTTAATCAGTGGGTCCCGGGTTCGAGTCCCTGAAGGTGCACCATGGCCCGTTGGTCAAGCGGTTAAGACACCGGCCTCTCACGCCGGTAACGGGAGTTCGATTCTCCCACGGGTCACCAATCCTTATATATAAAAAGTATGTGAAAGCGAAGGCTTTGGCATAAATAGTTCGTGTTGATTGTCATGAGGGTCCACCTGTTCCCATCCCGAACACAGAAGTTAAGCTCATGTACGCCGACAATACTTGGCGGGCGACTGCCTGGGAAGATAGGTAATGCCAACATTAAGGCCTCCACAGAAATGTGGAGGCCATATTTTTATTGGTTAGGGTCCACCTGTTTCCTGTTGCGGTGCCCTGTGTGCGCCTCGGCTTATGTCTGCGTTTCCTACAGACCGCTGCCACAGCGACTCGCTTAGAGCCGCCCTTCAGGCGGTTGCTCGCTTGCATGGCGCCTGCGGGCGCACATCGCTCAGGTCGCTGAATCCTCCACAGGCGGCGCTCCCATCGCCCCCCCGGAAAGATAGCTAATGCGAACATAGGGGAGTCAGGAGAAATCCTGGCTCTCGCTTTTTGTGTAAGGAAATGATCAATTTTCTTGTTATTATGAGGAGTAAAGAGACGTGGCAATCTCCCAGTATATTTTGTCTTACCGTGGACTACCTGTTCCTGCTGAAGTCCCTGATGAATAACACCCGCATCATACTGAATGCGGGTGTTATGTGTTTATTTTTCGTACTTTCCTTTTCTGCGCTTGGGCTGATATATGCTCAAATACAGACTCAGGAATATGATTGCTGTCACAAGGCTGATCTTCCAGCCCAACGAAAATGCAGCGTTATGATAGGTGAATGAGATGGTGTGTTTACCTTCTGATAGAAGAAGACCTACCATTGCGTCGCCGATCAGCACGATCTGGGCCGGCTTGCCGTCTATGCTGGCTTCCCAATTTCCATCCTGAGGGATGGATGTATACAGGATGCCGTTGCGGTCACATTGGATATTACCCTCTACATAGGTATTACTGAATTTTGTCAGTTCCAGAGTGGATGATGCCAGAATGTCGTAGCCCTGTCGGAACAGCGCCTCATCCAGAATGCCGGCGTGTAGGGTGATGGTGCCGTTTTCGTCGGCTTTGCAGGTAAGCTGTACTTCGATCACATCTCCCGGAATTACATTGCTTACAGCCAAGGACTGGGGGATGCTGTAGGTTTCGTTATACAGTTCTACGCCGTTTTTCCAGAAGGAGAATTTGTTTTTCTTGGATAGATTCAGATCGATGCAAACAAGACCTTCCTTATCGGCCACATATTTATAAACGATCGTCCCACCGGTTTCGGGTGTGGTGCTATAAGTGCAATAACCGGTTTTGTTTTGGGAGTTAAGGGTTATATCCGTTCCGGTAATTAGTAGGTTCTTTCCTGTGATGAAGCTCCACACATCATTGTTTAGGCCGGTGGCAGCCTTAAATAGCTTGTTTTGGAATACAAGTGTACTATCTGCTGTGGTAAAATCTACATTGAGCAGTTGATTTTCTGCAAGAAAGCCCAGGGGAAGATAGGCGTTGTTTTCCAGAAGATGCACTTTTCCAAACTTATGCAAATCGTCAAAGTAGGGATTTTCCTCAACCTTGTCCTGCCGCTCCAGCATATACTTCAGATTCAAAAACAGATTGGAAACAGGGGAGCTTTCTTCGAAACAATAACGGTTGTAGGTATCTTTAGCGCCATAGCCTAGGGTTTTCATAAATTTTGTAACACTAACATTGGCAGAACTCGTGAATGTGGAAATGCCGTTATATCCGTTCAGAGCCCCGTCGTTAAGGGTTTGGGAATGGGTGGTTTCAGCCCGATAGAAGAGGTTATCTTCCTCCCGTTCTTTCATATAGCGGACAATAGATTCCGTATAGACAGTCCCTCTGGGGTAGTCTGATACTGTGGTACCGCCGAAACAGGTGCCGAAGTTTACAAGGTTTAGCGCCAGTTCAACTGCCACAACTCCAAGCAATACACGGCTGTTGAGTCTGCGACGATAGCGAATGTCTTCCAGATAGGTGCGCTTTTCCTCCGGGGAACTTTCTTTGTTCGCCTTGGCGCATAGGTGCGGATAAATAAGCGCAGCTACATAAAGCAATAAGAAAACGCCGTTATATGCCCAATATACCGCATCCGTCAGATCGTTGGCACAGAAGGCAATTCCAACCGTCAGAATCGTTGCCGTGGTGACCTGCCACAGCCGGAATTGTCTGCGTAGCAACCATCCTCTATAAGCCATATACAGCATGACGAAACTGTATAGGAAGCTGAAACGGTAGGGGATCATATTTGTGAAATGGAAACCGTGCCAGATGTAGTCAAGCTGACGGATAATGAAGCTGACATTAAAGAACACCAGCAGAAAAACACTACAGATTTTGTCTCGAAGCTTAACGCCCTTGCAGGTAAGAAACAGAAACGCAAAAACATTGGTGAATACACCGCAGTACAGATTGGGAAGTCCCTCTTTGAACGTAGGCTCAAGACCACCGTTCATGTTGCCGGCTACCTGGCGCATGGCATCCAAAAGACCAATCCAGGTGTTTTCGTCGGCAATGTTAAGTCTAAAGCCGTTAGGGAACTTATTTACGCTGGATTGGGTTGCTTGTAAGGCAGCATAGGCGGGGATCTCCAGGAATGCAGTCATGCCGATGGCAAGCGCCGAGTACAGGGCAATCCGTCCCAGATCGAAGATGAATTTTTTAATTCCGCCCCAACGGCAGATCTCATAGCAAATAAATATCAGTGCGACGAAGATGCAGGTAAAAAAGCCGATATAGTAGTTGGAAAAAACGGAAAGAAACAGGGTCAAGGTGTATAAAAGAAATTTTTGATCCCGAAGGAGAGAGATGGTTCCCAGCGCCACCAGGGGAAGCAACGCAAAGGTATCCAGCCACATAATATTCCATTGATACCCGAGGGCCCATGCGCAAAGTGCGTAAAGGCAGCCGAAAAGTGTAATGGAAAGGTCGTCTCTTTTGAAGGTCCTTTTCAGGAATATTGCAAAGAACAGTCCTGCAAACCCCAGCTTAATTGGCGTAAGCAAGGAGAAATACTCAAGAAGCAAGCCTTCCGGAACCAAAACGCTCAATAAATTCAGGGGAGAGGCCAGATAGTACGCGATAAGACCGAAGTAGTCCATACCCATACCCACATTCCAGCTGTAAAGCAGGCTGTCGCCGCTGAGCAGGGCTTTGCGGAAGGCAACAAAAAAGGGATAATACTGGTGATACATATCTGAATATAGCATAGAGGTTTTGCCAAAGGGCTCAAAACCCCGGATAATCATCACCATGAACATGCCCAGCATGGGCCCTAAAAACGCCAGAAGCGTATAATTCCATTTAGCTTTTTGAAGTTGCGGAAGTTTCATGTTTTTCCCCCTGAAATATGTTACTCTATAGTGTACCACATTATTTCCTGAGGGTAAAGGTCTTATAATTAGAAAATAAAAGAAAAGAGCCGTTTTTTACAACGGCTCTAAAAAATATTGCAAATAAGGCAGGGTGGTACCCAACGTCGGTATTTACAGGATCAGACAGATCAGACCTGTGGCCCCGTCGTTTACAATTCGGGTCAGACTGTTGCGGAATTTTGCGCGGACATCCTCCGGTGTGCGGATCAGCTTGGAGGTCAGACCTTCCTGGATCATAGCGTATACAGATTTTCCGAAAATGTTGCTTTCCCAAAGTTTTTCCGGTGATTCGCCGGACAGATAGGAGATAAGATCCTGAGATTGCTTTTCATCTCCTACCATAGGGCTGATTTCTGTGTCGATATCCACCCGGATCATATGGATGGAAGGTGCTCCGGCCCGCAGTTTGACTCCGAATGCACCATTTTTGCGTAGCAGTTCCGGTGTCTCCAGTGTCATTTCGTTGGCGGTGGGCATTACGATTCCGTAGCCGGTGGCATTCACAGAAGAAAGTGCGTCCGAAATTTTATCGTATTCCTTCTTAACGGCGGATAACTCGGTTAGCAGAGATAAAAGCTGCCCGTCGTTCTGAATGGGGATACCTGCTTTGCTGCTGAGTATCTCATAGAACAGTTTTTCTGGGAAGCCAAGGGAGCAGACCACGGTCCCTGTCCCCAGATCTACATTTCTGATAGAAAAGTCCAGGACATGTTCCAAATCCCGCAACTTAGACAGAGATATCTCAGCTTGGGCCAGAGAGGCAATCTCGGCGGAACGTTGTAATAGGGCTTCATACAGCGCTGACTTTACCGGGTGGTCCGGCTCCAAAGCATCCATCCACCTTGGTAAATGCACATGCAGTTGCTGCATAGGGAAGGTAAACAACAGCTGACGCAGCAGTTCGCAGATGTCCTCAGAATCCATTGCCTGACAGTCGGCGATCATAGCGTTGACACCGAAGGTTTGCCGCAATTGCTCCTTTGTTGCTTTTGCGCTTTCACCGGAGGGGTCCTTTGTGTTTACGATTACCAGGAAGGGCTTTCCGGTTGCTTTCATGTCCTCAATTGCCCGTTTTTCCGCTTGGATGTAATCGACTCTTGGAATATCGGTCACAGTGCCGTCGGTGGTGACAACAAGGCCGATAGAGCAGTGCTCATCCATGACCTTTTTTGTTCCCAGCTCTGCAGCCTCCGTCATAGGGATCTCATGGTCGTACCAGGGGGTTGTGACCATCCGGGGTACGCCGTCCTCTTCCGCCCCTACAGCGCCATCTACCATATAACCTACAGAATCGATCATACGGACCCGAAGCTTAGCGGTTCCGTCAGGGGAAATTTCCACAGCTTCCTCCGGAACGAATTTAGGCTCGCTGGTCATAATCGTTTTCCCTGAACCGCTTTGGGGCAGTTCATCCTTAGCTCGTTCCTTGCAATAAGGGTCATCAATATTGGGGATGACCAACTGTTCCATAATGCGCTTGATCAATGTGGATTTGCCGGTTCGCACCGGTCCTACCACACCAATATAAATATTGCCTCCTGTACGAGCGGCAATGTCAGTGTAGATATTTTCCATAGCCAGCCTCCTTTGGGTTTTGCTAAAGGGTATGTCCTATGACAGACAAATAGAACCAAGCTGCCACGACATCTTTTTTAGTTGAAAATCCGTTGTTTTTTGCAAAATAGTATTTGACAAATCCTATAAAACCCTATATAATATCTAGGCACGACTATGAAGAGGGGGATACTATGCGACTTGGACTTTCGGAGATCATCCACACTCCAGGCGCAAGCATATCTTTTTCTGACAGCGTGGATCTGAGTGATCTTCAGTTTGGTACATGTTATCCGGTCAGTGAACCCGTTATGATCACAGGCAGAGTGCGCAACACTGCCGATGTTTTGGTTATGACCGGCACCATCACAACACGCCTCCATGGCGTATGTGACCGGTGTGCTTCAGACTTTACCCAACAGGTTGAAATTCCTGTAGATGTGGTGTTGGTTGAGGAACTGTCAAACGAGGATAGCGAAGATGAGTGGGTATTTCCGCTGGAGGCAGATACTGCCGATTTGGATGATATTGTGCGAACAGTGTTCGTGCTGAACATGGACTCCAAGTTGCTGTGCAAGCCGGATTGTAAGGGACTTTGCTGCCGTTGTGGCAAGAACCTGAATGACGGTCCTTGCGGCTGCCAAAAAGAGTTGGATCCCCGTTTTGCTGCTTTACGGCAGCTTCTCGATAAGTAAGTAAAAGAAATGCTGCCCCAGCAGTTTGACCAAGGAGGTGTCATCCATGGCTGTCCCTAAGTGTAAAGTGTCCAAGGCCCGTCGCGATAAGCGCCGTGGTTCCAACTGGAAGCTGTCTGCTCCCAGCGTAGCAGTGTGCTCCAAGTGCGGTGAGCCCGTCATGCCTCACAGAGCTTGCAAGGCTTGCGGCAACTACAATGGTCGTCAGGTTCTGGCTGCCAAGGCTGACTAAGGCAGGAAAAAAGCGTAAGCGCAGGGAAGGCATCCGCCTTCCCTTTTTCCGTATTTGGTTGATTTAACGGCGCTTTTGTGCCATAATGAAGATATAGGCGAGAGGAGTGATTATCATGGCGAAACCATTGGTTGCTATAGTAGGCCGCCCCAATGTAGGTAAATCCATGCTGTTTAATAAACTCACCGGCCACAGGACCTCTATTGTAGAGGATACCCCCGGCGTGACCCGGGACCGCATCTACGGAGACTGTGAGTGGTGCGGCCGGCAGTTTTCTCTGGTAGATACCGGTGGTATTGAGCCGGGAACAGACAGCGATATGCTGAAGTTTATGCGCCGTCAGGCGGAGATTGGCATTGAGCTTGCAGATTGCATTGTGATGGTTGCCGATGTGCGTACCGGTGTGACAGCCGCAGATGTGGATGTTGCTACAATGCTGCGAAAATCCGGCAAGCCTGTGGCTTTGGCGGTGAATAAATGTGACTCTGTTGGCCCGATAAATCCTGACGTATACGAGTTCTACAGTCTGGGTATCGGTGATTTATTTGAAGTGTCCGCTGTTCACGGTCACGGTACCGGAGATTTGCTGGACTGGTGCCTGGAGAATATGCCCGAGGATGATGGGCAGGAGGAAGAGGATGATACCATTAAGGTTGCCATCGTGGGCAAACCCAATGTGGGAAAATCCAGCCTGCTGAACCGGATCCTGGGTGAGGAACGGGTGATCGTGTCCAATGTTGCAGGCACTACCCGGGATGCCATTGACTCCCTGTTTGAAAATGAAACAGGAAAATATTGCTTTATTGACACCGCCGGTATGCGCCGTAAGAGTAAAGTCGATGATATGATCGAGAAGTACTCCAATATGCGTACCATCAATGCTATTGAACGGGCAGATGTGTGCCTGATTCTGGTGGATGCCAACGACGGCGTTACAGAACAGGACACCAAAATCGCAGGTCTTGTTCATGAAGCCGGCAAAGCTGCCATTATTGTTGTCAACAAATGGGATGCGGTGGAGGATAAGGAAACCAACACTATGCGGGATAAGGAAGCCGGTGTGCGCAATGGGCTTAGCTACATGACCTATGCGCCGGTAGTGTTCCTATCTGCTCTGACCGGTCAGCGGGTGGACAAGCTGTTTGCCATGATTCGGCAGGTCCACGCCCAGAACACCAGCCGTATAACCACAGGCGCTCTGAACAGCGTACTGGCTGAGGCTACAGCCCGTGTACAGCCGCCATCCGATAAGGGTCGCCGCCTGAAGATCTACTATATGACCCAGGCAGGTACAAAACCGCCCCATTTTGTTATTTTCTGCAATGATGCACGACTGTTCCATTTTTCCTATCAGCGGTATCTTGAAAATCAGATCCGTGAGGTGTTTGGTTTGAAGGGTACGCCTATACGCATTACCATTCGCCAGAAGGGCGATAAGGAGGAGTAATCATGTGGACTATCGCTGCAATCGTGGTGATTCTTGGCTATCTGCTGGGAAATCTTAACGGTGCGGTTTGCGTTTCCAAGCTGCAGGGGGACGACGTGCGTACCCACGGAAGCGGCAATGCGGGCCTAACCAATTTTATCCGCAGCTACGGCGCAGGACGCTCTGCGCTGGTGATCGTCATTGATGCAGGCAAAGCGGTGGTGTCTTGTGTTCTCGGGGGGCTACTGCTAATGCCCTATGGGCCTTTTCGGGTAGGTGCCGCAGTAGGCGGCGCGGCAGTGATGTTGGGTCATGTGTTCCCGGTGTTTCTGGGCTTCCGGGGAGGTAAAGGTATTCTCAGCGGTCTGTTTATTGCAATCGTGGTCGATTATAGGATCGCTTTGCTGATATTGGCGGTTTTTGCTGTGGCATATCTCAGCACCCGTTATGTGTCTCTGGGTTCTGTTCTGGCGGCTATCACCTACGGTGTAGGTTTTCTTGTGCTGCATAATGACAATCTGACAGTGATGCTCTGCGGTGTGTTTATGAGCATCTTGGCCACAGTGATGCACCGGGATAATATTGCCCGACTGCTGAAAGGACAGGAGAGAAGAACGGATCTTTTTAAGAAGGATAAAGAATAATTTTACCCCGGATGCACATGCATCCGGGGCTTTACAATCCATTAGTGAACAAAAAACGCCATTGCAAACAGCAATGGCGTAATTGGTTGCGAGAATAATCAGACAGCCCGCTCAACCTTGTTAGAACGGAGGCATCTGGTACAAGCGTACACATGGCACGGAGTACCGTTCACAATGGCCTTGACACGCTTTACGTTGGGCTTCCAGGTTCTGTTGGAACGTCTGTGGGAGTGGGAGACCTTAATACCAAAGGTAACGCCCTTGCCACAATAATCACACTTCGCCATTCACTGCACCTCCTATCCGAAATAATCGATCAATCTCTGCATACTTGCAGACGCCTAGATATGATACCAGAGATTTGCGAAAAATGCAAGTGTTTTTTTGGAAAAATTTTTGTTTTTTAAAATAATATTGATATTCATTGGTTGTACCTGTATAATAGCCCTGTGAGGTGAGAGAGAATGTTTGATATTAACAGTGTTCCGCTGACCACCCTTGTCCGGGAATTCGGGCTGGAGGTGGCCTATGCGTCTACGGATTATGAAAGTATCCGTCTGACGGTGGTGGATGTTGCCCGTCCGGGTTTGCAGTTGGCGGGATACTATGACCATTTTGAACCTATGCGCCTGCAGGTCATGGGCAATGTGGAGATGAGCTATCTACAGAAGCTGACAGCCCAGGAGCGCGCCATGACATTTGATCGCCTGTTCTCCTATAAGTTCCCGGCGTTGCTGATTTCCCGGAATATGACACCGGGCCCTCAGTGCCTGGAAATGGCAAAGAAACACAATGTAACTCTGTTGCGCAGCCGTGAGGCCACAAGCACCATTGTATCGGATATTATTGCATACCTGAAATCCGCTTTAGCGCCCTCAATTACTCGCCATGGCGTACTTATGGAAGTTTATGGCGAAGGCCTATTGCTGCTGGGCGAAAGCGGCATTGGTAAAAGTGAGGCCGCTATCGAGCTGTTAAAGCGCGGTCACCGACTGATCGCCGATGACGCAGTAGAGATTCGTAAGATCTCAGAAAACGCGCTAATGGGAACAGCGCCGGAACTGATCCGCAATTATGTGGAGCTGCGGGGCATTGGTATCATCAATGTTGCAAAGCTTTTTGGTATGGGCGCTGTAAAGGCGGAAAATGAGATCAACCTTGTAGTAAATATTGTTCCCTGGAATCAGCAGAAGGTATATGACCGGCTGGGGCTGGAGGATCAGTATATGGAAATTCTTGGCGTAAAGGTGCCTATGAACACCATTCCTATCACCCCGGGTAGAAATCTGGCGGTGATTTTGGAAGTAGCTGCTATGAATAACCGGCAGAGAAAAATGGGTTATAATCCGGCACTAGAATTTACAGAGCAAATGGACAGACATTTTGCAGAGAGTCAGGATGGGAGCCTATAACCTATGAAGGAATTTACCATAGGCAGCAATGATGCCGGACAGCGGTTGGACCGGTTTCTGGCCAAGGCGGTGCCGTTGCTGCCTGCGTCGCTGGCGCAGAAATATATACGCATTAAGCGCATCAAAAGAAATGGCGCCAGAGCGGAAAGGGACACCCGCCTTGAAGCGGGAGATGTTCTCCAACTGTATATCAACGATGAGTTTTTTGATAAGCCCCGGGAGGACAATGCTTACCTGACTGTGGCGGCCCCCAAACTGAACATTGTCTATGAGGACGAAAACATCCTTCTTGTGGATAAGCGTCCTGGTCTTGCGGTGCATCCTCATGACGGTGCTGAATATGGCAGGACCCTGATCGACCACATCCAGGCCTATTTGTATCAGAAGCGGGAATGGAACCCCAGGGGGGAGAATGCTTTTACCCCTGCGCTGTGCAACCGAATTGACCGGAATACCGGCGGCATCGTCATTGCTGCGAAAACTGCCGAAGCCCTGCGCGTAATGAACCAAAAAATTAAGGACAGGGAGATGGATAAACGGTATCTGGCAGTGGTGGAGGGCACACCCCGTCCATCAAAGGGTAGCTTGAAGGGGTATCTCTTCAAGGATGCAAAGAAAAACAGAGTGTATGTGTCCAATACACCCCAGCCTGGCGCCAAAACCTGCCAAACAAACTATATTACACTGGCCAGTAGACAGGGGCTGTCCTTGGTGGAATGTGAGCTGATAACCGGGAGGACTCACCAGATCCGCGCCCAGTTTGCCCATGCCGGACACCCACTGCTGGGGGACGGAAAATACGGCAAGCTGGATAAGCGGTTCGACCGCACTTATCAGGCCCTGTACTCTTATAAGCTCACTTTCTGCTTCTCCACCGATGCAGGTAGCCTGGAACACCTGAACGGCAAGTCTTTTCAAGTAGAGCAGGTGGATTTTGTGAAAACCTATTTCCCGAATGTAAAAGTATAAAACGGCGGCAGCGAAGATGTTTCGCTGCCGCAAATTTTATAAAATTTCCGTAATAGTGCCGCCGCCTACCACAAGATCGCCGTCGTACAAAACCACTGCCTGACCGGCTGTAATGGCCCGTTGGGGCTCGTGGAATTCCACCCTTGCAAGGCCGTTTTCTTCGGGGTATACCGTGGCGGGCTGTTCTATATGCCGATAGCGCACCTTGGCAGTTACCTCTTTAGGCTTTTCTAAGCCGGGTATGCTGATCCAGTTCCAGTCATTGGCCCGGAGGATGCTGTTGTATAGATCCTGGTTTGCTCCTACGGTCACAGTGTTCTGTTCCATGTTCTTGGCGCATACATACACCGGCTCACCCATGGCAAGACCCAGCCCCTTGCGCTGACCCAGGGTGTATCCCGGCGCGCCGCTATGCCTGCCAATTACATTGCCCTCCCGGTCAAGAAAATCACCTGCAGGGTATTGCTTGCCGGTATAGCGCTGTAAAAATGCCATATAATCGCCGTCGGGAATGAAGCAAATGTCCTGACTGTCCCGCTTCCTGGCGTTAAGAAACCCTTGCTCCTGCGCGATCTGCCGCACTTTGTCCTTGGTCAAGCTGCCCAGAGGAAATTTGGTGTGGGACAGCTGATGCTGGGTCAGGCAGGAGAGGAAATAGGTCTGATCCTTTGTTCTGTCAGCGGCGCGATAGAGAAGGTAACGACCGGAAAAGGGATCTTTCTCTATCCGGGCATAATGACCGGTGGCAATATAGTTGTAGCCCAGGGTTAGCGCCTTGTTCAAAAGAGCATCGAACTTTAGAAAACGGTTGCAGTCAATGCAGGGATTTGGTGTGCCACCCTGTTCATAACAGCGCACAAACTTATCTACCACTTTTTCCCTAAAATCGGAGGTGTGATTGAAAACATAAAACCGCATGCCTAGACGATAGGCTACACTGCGGGCATCTTCTGTGTCATCTATGGAGCAGCAGCTGCTGTCCTGATTGCTGCCTAGCAGTTCGTTGTCGCACAGGCGCATGGTAGCGCCAACGCAATCAAAACCTGCCTGTTGCATAAGATAGGCAGCCACCGAACTGTCCACGCCGCCACTCATAGCGATCAAAGCCTTGTCCATAATCGCACCTCCTTTTTGTAATGTGTGCCATGATTCTACCATACCTGCCCTATAATTGCAATTCTTTTTGTCAAGGCTGAGGGTGTTGAAAATTATGTAAACGTGAATAACACAAGATAATGGATAAATTTGGAAAATTCCGTCAATATATGGAAAGAACCAAACTTTTTCTTACAATAAACAGTAACAAAGTGTAATAAATTCAAAATAAGCATTGCAAAATTGAGGGTTCTTTGCTATAATAAACCACAAATAACACGAAAGGGGAAGTGCCGTTGATGAAAAGATTATTAAGCGTTTGTTTATCTGTCGTTATTCTGGCAGGCATGTTAGCTGTTGGCGTTTCTGCTGCAACTGTGCTCACTACCAGTGATGAAGCTATCAGAATCCTGAAGGCGGAGGAAGGCTTCAGCAGTAAGCCTTATTGGGATTATGCCCAGTGGACTGTGGGCTACGGAACTGCCTGTCCTGAGGATAAGCGTGCCCATTATACCAAGAACGGCATCACAGAAGAGGAAGCGGAAGATCTCCTGGGTGTCCATGTAGCAAAATACGAGGCTGAGCTTTATAAATTTATCAACAAGACCGGTGTGCAGCTGAACCAAAATCAGTTTGATGCATTGGTGCTGTTTTCCTATAACTGCGGATCCGGCTGGACCTATAATGCCAATGGCTCCCTTTATAAAGCGATCGTCAGCGGCGCTAAAGGCAATACGCTCGTCGATGCCTTCAGCCGCTGGTGCAATGCAGGCGGTCAGATCAAAACATTCCTGCTAAGACGCAGGCTTTGTGAAGCGAATATTTACTTAAACGGCGTATATTCCCAAAGCGCCCCTGATAATTTTGGCTATGTTTTATATGATGCCTGCGGCGGCGTCTCCAACCCCAATGTTCAGGGCTTTGATACAGAATTGACAGCCGCCATGATCCCTGTTCCTACATACAATGGCTACCGGTTCAAAGGCTGGTATACCCAGAGGGTGGGCGGCACGAAGGTCACTGTCCTGGATGCCAAGGTGAAAAACAGTCGGCTCTATGCCCATTGGGTAGATGCCGAAGGCAACGATCCCTCCCAGAGTACCGACGGCGTGACGGTTACAGTCACTGCCAACAATGTGAATGTTCGGCAGGGCCCCGGCACAAATTATACAGCCTCCGGATTCGCCAATACCGGAGATCAGCTTGTGATCACCCAGACGGCAACCGGCTCCGGTTATACCTGGGGCAAGTTCCAAAGTGGCTGGATCTGTTTGAAGTATACAAACTATGATACTGTATCTACTCCTGAAAAGGAGGAACCCCAGAACCCAACCACCAGAACAGGAACTATCCGGGTATCTGATTGCCTGCGTGTACGCAGTGGCCCCAGCACCGGCTATTCTGTGGTGGGCTACCTGGATAACGGTGCCAAGGTTGAGATTCTGGAAGAGAAGATCGCAGGCAGCATGGTTTGGGGAAAGATTGCCAAAGGCTGGATCAGTCTGGATTATGTTGTTTTCGACACAGCAAATCAGCAGACACAAAAGCCTTCCGAGCCGGAGACGACAAAACCCACTGTTACCACACCTACAGAACCCAGCAAAACGCCTGAAAAGAACGAAGAGCCTGTTTCCCAAACTTGGAAAGGCACAGTAAAGGTCAGTGATTTTCTGCGTGTCCGCAGTGGCCCCAGCACACAGACTTCTGTTGTTGGTTACCTTTATCCTAATGAGAAGGTGACCATTACCGAAAAGACCACCTCCGGCAGCATGACATGGGGAAAGATCTCTAAGGGGTGGATCAGCTTGGATTATATTGTGTTGGAAAAGACCAATTCCGATAACGCATCCCAGCAGAAGCTCACCGGAAAAGTAAAGGTCAATGACCTTTTGCGGGTACGCAGCGGCCCCGGCACTTCTTATGCCATTGCCGGTTTCCTGTCCCCGGATGCAAAGGTAGAGATCACAGAACAAAAAACTGTGGGCTCAACGGTTTGGGGGAAGATGTCCAAGGGCTGGATAAGCCTGGATTATGTAGTTTTGGACAAGCAGACCAACGGCACCCCAGCCACCCAGAAGGTTACAAAAACTGTTACGGCAGATTGCCTGCGTATCCGCAGCGCTGCCGGCACCTCCAACTCTGTGGTTGGCTACCTGTACGCCGGAGCCAAGGTGGAGGTTTTGGAGACAGTTACTGTAAGCGGCACAAAGTGGGGCAGAACAGCCAAAGGCTGGATCAGCCTGGACTATGTAAAATAAGCATTAAAAAGACCTGCCAGCGGCAGGTCTTTTTTGCTTTTGTATTACTCCAGAAAGTATCCCATTGCCAGCATCAGGCAGAAGCCAGCCAGCAGGGCATAAGTAATGCCCCTGGTTTCGTTGTGATGGGTCTCCGGAATCATTTCGTCGCTGATCACATAAAGCATGGTGCCGCCGGCAAAGGCCAGGGCAAAGGGAAGGATCGCGGAAGAAAGGCTCACGGCAAAGTAGCCTAAGAGGGTGCCCAGAACCTCTATAACACCGGTAGCCATGGCGCACAGGAAGGTGCGTCCCGGACTCATTCCGGCTGCCAGCATCGGTCCAATAATAACCATGCCCTCGGGAATGTTCTGCAGGGCAATACCCGCCGCAATGGTGAAGGCATGGGTGTTATTGCCGCTGCCGAATCCGACGCCGGCGGCAATGCCCTCTGGCAAATTGTGAATGGCGATGGCCATAACGAATAAAAGCACCTTGTTCAGCTTTTCCGAGCCTTCTGGGTGGGCTTCTTGTTCCACACCGGCGAGGCGATGCAGGTGGGGTACAAGTTTGTCCAAAATGTTTAAGAAGAAGGCACCGCAAAGAATACCTGTCACCGTAATAAGCAGGGGGGCAGGACCGGAATACTCCAGAGAGGGGAGAATCAGTCCGGTTATTGCGGCGCAGAGCATTACGCCTGCGGCAAAAGAAAGAACAATGTCACTGAATTTGTGGGATATTTTCTTAAACACAAAACCTAAAACAGAACCAACAACAGTGGCACCGCCAACGCCCAGGGCGGTAAGTAAAACGATCTTCAAATCTATCAGCTCCTTTTCTTCATTATATTGCGGCTCTATTACTTTGTCAATTTGGAAAAACTTCGGGATATTAGGCCCTAAACACTTGCAATTTCCGGGGTTTGCAGGTATAATAAATTGATTTATTATACTTATGTGCAAGAGGTTTTGTTGTGTATTTAAAAAGCTTGGAAGTGCAGGGCTTTAAGTCCTTCCCGGATAAGACCGTGATCCGTTTTGGCGACGATATTACTGCCATTGTAGGACCCAACGGCTCCGGCAAATCAAATATTTCCGATGCGATCCTTTGGGTTATGGGCGAACAGAGCACAAAGACCCTTCGTGGCGCAAAAATGGAGGATGTGATCTTCGGCGGAACCCAGAAGCGCGCGGCAGTGGGTTTTGCTGAGGCTACCCTGGTTCTGGACAATTCTGACCGGGCGCTGCCCTATGAAGCAGATGAAGTTATGGTCACCCGCCGGTATTATCGCAGCGGCGACAGCGAGTATTACATAAACCGCCAGTCTGCCCGTCTGCGGGACATCCATGAAATGTTTATGGATACCGGCCTTGGTCGGGAGGGTTATTCCAATATCGGCCAGGGAAGGATCGACGAGATCCTCTCTCTAAAGAGCGCGGATCGCCGTGAGATCTTTGAGGAGGCAGCAGGTATTACAAAATACCGCCACCGCAAGGAAGAGACGGAACGCAAGCTTTCTCATACCGAGGATAATTTGCTGCGCATCGGTGATAAGGTATCTGAGCTGGAGCTGCAGCTGGAGCCTTTGAAGCAGCAGTCGGAAAAGGCGAAACGTTATCTGGAGATGAAGGAAGAACTGCAGGGCGTGGAAGTAGCTGTCTGGCTGGATACCCTGGACAAGCTTTCCGCAGCTGCCAAGAAAGCAGAAGAGGATTTTGCTTCTGCGTCCTTTGTGCTGCAGCAGGCCCATGAGGATCTGGACAAGCTGTACGCCCAGTCTGAAGAGATGGGAGCAACGCTGCGTCACCGGGATGAGGAACTGGAAAGCATCCGTGTTCAGGTGAATCTTCTGGAGGGCACACACCAGCAGTTTGACGGCCAGATGGCTGTCCTGCAGGAGAAGATACAGAACAATAATGAAAATATGGCCCGGATTGAGGAAGAACTCCAGGGACAGGAAGACCGCAGCGGCGGCATTTCTGCCCAGTTGGAGCAGACCTGTCAGCGTATTCTTGCGATTGAGGGCGGTTTGGAACAAAAGCATAAGGAGCTGGAGGCGTTGCAGCAGGAACTAACTGCTATGACTGCCAGTGCCCAAGGTATCACAAGACAGTTTTTGGAGCTGCGGGCCACAGAAAGCAACCTGACAGCAGATATTGCCGGCAGAGAAGCAGATGTGCGGGGCTTGGAGGCATCCCTGGAGGAAAATGCACAACGGATGCAGCAGCTGAAAGCAGATCTGGATGCAGGGCAGGCCCGGGAGAAGGAAGCCTGTGAAGGTCTGGAGGAATGCCGAAAGCACCTGCGGGCAGCCCAGGAGGAAGTGACAGCAGCCGGTAATACTATCTCCGGCTATACGCTGCGCCAGACCACCCGAGCAAAGCGCCGGGATGAACTGAGAGAGAAGCTCCGCGACTTAACAGTTAAGCTGGATGGCGTCCAGGCAAAGACCCGGGTGTTCCGCGCTATGGAGCGGGATTTTGAAAGCTATCAGAAATCTGTCCGGATGGTAATGCAGGAGTCTCAAAGAGGCGCCTTGCGCAATATCCACGGACCGGTCTCTCGCCTGATCCGCACCGACGATGAATATACTGTAGCCATCGAAATCGCCCTTGGCGGAGCAATGCAGCAGATCGTTGTGGACTCCGAGTCTGACGGTAAGGCGGCTATCTCTTATTTGAAGCGCACCGGAGGGGGTCGTGCCACCTTCCTTCCCATCAGCGCTATTCGCGGTAAGACTTTGAAAGAAAATGGGTTGGACCGTTGCCGTGGCTATGTAGGCGTGGCATCGGAATTGGTTACCTGTGATGACCGTTACCGCCAGATCGTGGATAACCTCCTTGGCAGAATCGTCATTGTGGAGAATATCGACTTTGCGGTTTCTCTTGCAAAGCAGTACCAGAACCGCTTTAAGGTGGTAAGTCTGGACGGTCAGGTGGTAAACCCCGGCGGCTCCATGACCGGTGGTTCTGTGAACAAAGAGGCAGGCATCCTGAGCCGTGCCAATGAATTGGAAAAGCTGATGGCCCAGGAAAAGGATCTGGAAACAAAACAGAGAGCCTGTGAGGCGGAGCTGCAGGAAGCCCAGCGTGGTGTGGATCAGGTAGAGTTCCAGCTCAGCGCCGCCAGAGACCAGCTCAGAGAGGCGGAGGACCAGGTTCTTCGGCTTGAGGGCGAAGAGAAACAGCACCAAATCATGGTCCAGGCAATTTGCGATGCCATGGCATCTGCCCGGCGGGAAAAGGAAGCCCTGGACAGCAGAGAGCGCGCAGACCGTGAGCGCTATGCTGCCCAGCAGGCAAAGATTCAGGTTTATAACGGCCAGTTGAATGAAACAAAACTGCGTATTCAGGCCCTTGAGGGCAGCCAGGAAGAAGCCAGCCAGACTATGAGTGAGATCACAGACCGGATGACTGCTCTGAAGACTGGCGAAGCTGCTCTGGAGGCGGAGAAGAATACGGCACAAAACCATATTGCCGATCTGCAGGCACTGCGCAGCGATATGGAAGGGGACCGGGAAAAGAAGCTGGCGCTGATTCAGGTGATCCGGGAAGAGACTGAGCGGCTTAACAGCGAGATCCGGGAACTGGAGACGCGTCAGGAAAGCAACGACCAGGAAACCCAACGGATGCGCAAGGCTATGGAAAATGCCCTGGCCCAGCGGGCGGAGGCAGAGGCCACAAAGACACGCTGTGAGCGGGATGCCCAGGAAAAGAATAAGGATATTCTCAATATGGAGCGGGCTTGTGCACTGTTGGAGCAGAAGAAGGTCACCACCTCTATGGAGGAGGGCCAGATCATCGACAAGCTGTGGGATTCCTATGAGCTCACACCCGGCACAGCAGTGGAAAAGCGGGGCCAGATCGAGTCTGTTGCGGCCGGAAACCGTCGTATTGGTGAGCTGAAACGGAAAATTGCGGCATTGGGCACACCCAACTTAGGCGCCATCGAGGAATATGCCCGGGTCAACGAGAGGTATTCCTATCTGGTGTCTCAGCGTGACGATGTGCTCACCTCCAAGCGTGAACTGGAGAGCATCATTCGTAATATTACCCAGGAAATGACCACTATCTTTGTGGCAGAGTTCCAGAAGATCAATCACCATTTCGGACAGGTGTTTGAGGAAATGTTCGGCGGCGGTAAGGGCCAGCTGATCCTGGAGGATCCGGAAGAGCCTCTGACCTGCGGAATCGAGATTCGGGTACAGCCCCCCGGAAAGCAGGTTAAAACCATCACTTTGCTTTCCGGCGGTGAAAAGGCATTTGTGGCTACTGCGCTTTACTTTGCCATCCTTAAGGTCCGTCCCACACCATTCTGCTTGCTTGACGAGATCGATGCGGCGTTGGATGACCGCAATGTGGAGCGGTTTGCCTCCTATCTGCATAATCTCAGCAAAAATACCCAGTTTATTGTTATCACCCACCGTCGCGGCACCATGGAGGCATCGGATGTTCTCTACGGTGTTACCATGCAGGAGCAGGGTGTCAGCAAGCTGCTGCGGCTTGACCTGAATCAAATGGAACAATATCTGGGTATTGTGGAATAAAGGAGCGAACATGGGATTTTTTGATAAGATCAAATCAGGTCTTGCGAAGACACGGAGCGCACTGGATTCTACATTGGGCAGTGTGTTTTCCGGCTTTTCAGAGATCGACGATGATTTTTACGATGAGCTGGAGGAATGCCTGATCCTGGCGGACCTGGGAGTAGATACGGCCCTTAAGGCTACCGGACTGCTGCGGAAGGCTGTTAAGGAGCAGCACATTAAGACCACAGAGGAGGCAAAGACTGCCCTGAAGCAGATCCTTGTGGATATGCTCAGTGTTGGGCAGACAAGCCTGAATTTGGATACAAAGCCCTCTGTGATTCTTGTGATCGGCGTTAACGGTGTGGGCAAGACCACCACCATCGGAAAGATTGCAGCCCAGCTGACCAGGCAAGGCAAGAATGTGCTTTTGGTGGCGGGGGATACCTTCCGTGCTGCAGCTGCGGACCAGTTGGAGATCTGGGCAGAGCGTTCCGGCGCAGCCCTTGTGCGGCAGCATGAGGGAGCAGATCCGGCATCTGTTGTGTATGACGGCATCCAATCCGCAAAGGCGAAAGGCGCGGATGTGATCATTGTGGACACAGCAGGTCGTCTGCACAACAAGCAGAACCTGATGAACGAACTTGGGAAAATATCCCGGATCGTGGATAGGGAACTGCCCCAGGCGTCTAAGGAAGTGCTACTGGTTCTGGACGGCACCACCGGACAGAACGGCTTGATCCAGGCAAAGCAGTTTAAGGAGATCGCAGGGGTTACAGCTATTGCGCTGACAAAGCTGGACGGCACAGCCAAAGGCGGTATTGTGATTGCCGTGGCGGATATGCTGCAGCTCCCGGTGAAGTTTGTGGGCGTAGGAGAACAGGTAGACGACCTGATGCCCTTTGAGGCGCAGCCCTTTGTGGAGGCACTGTTGTAAGATGAAAGTAGTTTTAGCAAGCAAAAACCAACATAAGCTGGTTGAAATTAGTAAGATCACAGAGAAATTTGGCATTGATCTGGTGTTGCAATCCGAGCTTGGCGTGGATATTGATGTGGAGGAGACTGGCAGCACCTTTGAGGAAAACTCTTTTCTCAAAGCAGAAGCGGTGATGAAGGCCACCGGCCTTCCTGCGTTGGCGGATGATTCCGGCATTGCTGTGGATGCGCTGAATGGAGAGCCGGGAATTTATTCTGCCCGTTATGGTTTTGATGAGAGCTTGGACGATTGGGGCAGATTGGAACTGCTTCTGAAAAATACAGAGCATGTTCCCGACGGACAGCGCCAGGCCCAGTTCGTTTGTGTCATCACCTTCGTTACACCGGAGGGACAGACCATTCAGGCAAGAGGCGAGATCCACGGCGAACTGACCAGAGAACCGGCGGGGAAGAACGGCTTCGGCTATGATCCCATTTTCTATTATCCGCCTTTGGAAAAGACGACAGCAGAGCTAAGTCCGGAGGAGAAAAATCAGGTTTCCCACCGGGCAAATGCCCTTAAGCTGTTCTACGAAAAGATGAAGGAGGCAGGCTATGCTGACAAGTAAAGAACGGGCAGGGCTGCGGGCCCAGGCAAACAGTCTGGAAACAACGCTGATCGTTGGCAAGGGTGGCGTTACCGAAGCTGTGATCGCGGAAGCAGAGACCCAGTTGACAGCCCGGGAACTGGTAAAAGGAAAGGTCCTGGAGGGCGCTATGATGACGCCCCGGGAGGTCTGCGATGAGATTTGTGAAGCCACCGGCGCGGATGGAGTGTCTGTCATCGGCACAAAGTTTGTAATTTACCGCCTCAGCGAAAAGCTGCAGCTTGAGCGCAATCAGACAGGACGGGCTAAGAAGAAGGCTACACCGGTTTCTAAAATGAATCCTGTACGGAAGGGCGCAAAGGCTCGCCGGGAAGCAGCGAGAAAGGTGCGGGAGCAGCGGAACGAATACTTCCGCCAGCAGGCCATCGATAAGGCTATCGAGCGGGAGCGGGAGCGTCAGCTTCGGGAAGAACGGTAATATAGCAGCACCGGAACAAAGGGGAGATTACTGTGAAAAAGGTTGGCATTTACGGTGGAACATTTAATCCGCCCCATATTGGTCATGTCCGCGTGGCGCGGTATGCCATTACAGCGCTGGAGCTTGATAAACTCCTTGTGGTGCCGGCCTGTGTAGCTCCTCATAAGCAGATGCCCGGAAATTCCGCCACACCGCAGCAGCGTTTGAGAATGCTGAAACGCTGTTTTGACAGGGAGAATGATCCGGAAGTTTCTGATCTGGAGCTGTGTCGTGGCGGTTCTAGCTACACCTATGAAACAGTGGGCCAGATAAGGCAAATGTATCCGCAGGCGGAATTGGTACTGCTGATGGGTACGGATATGTTCCTATCGCTGCTGAACTGGCGTAACCCGGAGCAGATTTTGAAGCAAGCCTCTGTTGGCGTGTTTTACCGGGGTGAGCGGAATGAAAAGATGGCAGTTGCCAAGCAAAAGGAACAGCTGGAGCAGATGGGCACCAAGGTGTACCTTGTCGAAAATCCTGTTACGGAGATTTCTTCCACTGACCTGCGGCGGATGCTGACATTCCAATGCGCGGAGGAATTTATTGCACCTCAGGTCATGGATTATATCTGTGAGAACGGATTGTACGGTACAGACAGGAATTTACGGGGGCTTTCGGAGGAGAGCCTTGACCAAGAAGTGACGGCCCTGCTGAAGCCAAACAGGGTGGCCCATGTGTTGGGCTGCAGAGATACGGCTGTAGAACTTGCCCGGGTTTGGGGGGTTGATGAAACGGACGCTGCCAGGGCGGCCCTTTTGCACGATGTTACAAAGGCACTGGACGGTCCACTGCAATTGACTTTGTGCCGTGCCTATGGTATAATTTTAGACAATTTTTCCGTTCAGAATCCAAAGACCCTCCATGCCCTTACAGGCAGCTTGGTGGCCCAGCGGATCTTCGGTGAGAATGAGGCGGTGGTGCGTGCCATCCGCAGTCATACCACCGGTAAGGCGGATATGAATATGCTTGAAAAGATCATTTATGTGGCAGACTATATGGAGCCCAATCGGGATTTTCCTGGCGTGGAAGAACTGCGCCACCTTGCGTATACAGACATAAATGGCGCACTGAAGCTGGGGCTTGAAATGACCCTGAGTATGCTAAGGGAGCAGGGAAAGGAAATTTCTCCCGAATCTCAGGAAGCACTGGCTTGGTTAGAAGGATAAAAAATGTTCCTTGGAAAGGATGAATAGTATGTTAACTGCAAAAGAAGTGGCCTATGAGGTGACAAAAGCGCTGGATAGCAAAAAGGGTATGGACATCAAGCTGTTGAAGATCAGCGAGGTTTCCAGTCTGGCGGATTATTTTATCATCTGCACCGGCACCTCCAATACCCATGTTAAAACACTGTGTGACCACGCTGAATATGTGTTTGAACAATTGGGCGAACCTATGCTGGGCCGTGAGGGCCATCGTGGAAACACTTGGGAGCTGCTGGACTTTGGCAGCGTTGTGGTCCATGTGTTCACCGAGGAAGCCAGAGAATTCTACTCTCTGGAGCGCCTGTGGGCAGATGCACAGCAAATTGATTTAAGTGAGATCATTATTCCGGAATAAGGAAAAGAGGTAGAGAGGACCATGAATTACGATCATTCCGCCGTTGAGGCAAAATGGCATAAATATTGGGAGGAAAACAATACCTTCCACACGGATGTGTGGGATTTTTCCAAGCCCAAATACTATGTATTGGATATGTTTCCTTACCCCTCCGGCGTAGGCCTTCACGCAGGTCATCCTGAGGGCTACACTGCTACGGATATTATGTCCCGCATGAAGCGGATGCAGGGCTACAATGTGCTGCACCCCATGGGCTATGACTCTTTCGGCTTGCCTGCGGAACAGTATGCGGTAAATACCGGCAATCACCCCAACGGCTTTACCCAGGAGAATATCAAAACCTTCTCTAATCAGTTGAAGGAACTGGGGTTTGACTACGACTGGTCCAAGTGTGTTGCCACCTCTGACCCTGATTTCTATAAGTGGACTCAGTGGATCTTTAAGAAGCTGTGGGAAGCAGGTTATGCCAAGCGGATCGAAATGCCTGTGAACTGGTGCGAAGAGCTGGGCACTGTCCTTGCTAACGACGAAGTTATCGACGGCAAGTCTGAACGCGGCGGCTTCCCTGTTGTGAAGAAGAACATGATGCAGTGGGTCATTGACCAGCCTGCCTTTGCAGAGAAGCTGCTGGAAGGTCTGGAGGAGATCGACTGGCCCGAATCCACCAAGGAGATCCAGCGCAACTGGATCGGCAAGTCTACCGGTGTAGAGGTTGATTTTAAGCTGGTAGGCGGCGGCCAATTCTCCATTTACACCACTTGTATCGAAACTATCTACGGCATTACCTTTATGGTTCTGGCTCCCGACGGCAAGATCGTCCAGTCCCTCATGGACCGCGTGCAGAACAAGGCTGAAGTGGAAGCCTATATTGCTGAAGCTGCAAAAAAGAGTGATATTGACCGTACCGATGCCACCAAGACAAAGACCGGCTGCCCCTTGAAGGGAGTGTATGCCATCAACCCTGTCAACGGCAGAGAAGTGCCTGTATTTATTGGCGACTTTGTCTTGGGTAATTACGGCACCGGCGCCGTTATGGCAGTCCCCAGCCACGACCAGCGGGACTTTGAGTATGCCCAGGTACATGATATTCCCATGATCCAGGTCATCGAGGGACGTGATGTGTCTGAGTGCGCCTTTGAAAAGCAGGATTACCTGGGCAAGAGCTGCCGTCTTATCAATTCTGAGGAATTCACCGGTCTGACTGTTGAAGAGGCCAAGGAGGCCATCACCTGCAAGCTGGAAAAAGCCGGTGTTGCCAGAAGAAAGAACAACTACCACTTCCGCGAGTGGATCTTTGCCCGCCAGAGATATTGGGGCGAGCCAGTTCCTTGTGTGTATACTGAGGACGGCAAGACCGTATTCCTGCCGGATGAGCAGCTGCCGTTGATCCTGCCGGAACTGGAGGACTACAAGGGTAAAAACGGGCAGGCACCGTTGGAAAATGCCACCGAGTGGAAAAAGTACGATCAGAATGGTATCAAGGGCCTCCGTGAGACCTCTACCATGCCCGGTTCTGCCGGTTCTTCCTGGTACTACATGCGCTATATCGATCCTAAGAACGACAAGGAATTCTGTGACCAGAGGCTGCTGGAGCACTGGATGCCTGTGGATCTGTACATTGGTGGTCCTGAGCATGCTGTAGGACACCTGATTTACTCCAGAATCTGGAACCGGTTCCTGTATGATAACGGCCTGTCCCCTGTGAAGGAGCCCTTCAAGAAGCTGGTGCACCAGGGTATGATCCTGGGTGAGAACGGCATCAAGATGGGCAAGCGCTTCCCGGAATTCGTGGTGAATCCCAGTGATGTGGTGCGGGAATACGGTGCGGATACTCTGCGGTTGTACGAGATGTTCATGGGCCCTCTGGAGGTATCCAAGCCCTGGAGCACCACCGCTGTGGCAGGCGCCAAGAAGTTTATCAACCGTGTGTGGAACTTCTTCACAGAGAGCGCCAATATCACCGATACCGACGATGGCAAGCTGACCAAGGTCTACCACCAGACCGTGAAGAAGG
The DNA here is from genome assembly GCA_045531275.1 of Faecousia sp. Lineage (GTDB taxonomy): Bacteria > Bacillota > Clostridia > Oscillospirales > Oscillospiraceae > Faecousia. Next base: position 20,524 of record JAZSDS010000022.1, on the reverse strand, counting down.
TAACGGCAGATTTTGAGGTTCTGGGCTTCAATACCGCCATTGCGCAGATGATGGTCTTTGTTAACGAGGTCTATAAGAATGGCACCTGTCCCAGAGAGTATGCAGAGGGTTTCATTAAGATGATCTCCTGCATCATCCCCCATGTGGGCGAGGAGATCTGGCAGGTTCTGGGTCACGACAACACCATTGCCTATGAAAGCTGGCCCCAGTATTCTGAGGACAAGTGCAAGGACAGTGAAGTGACCATTGCTGTTCAGGTCAACGGAAAAATGCGTGGCACCGTGGCAATGGAAGCGGATCTTGAGAATGATGCTGTTGTTGCCAATGTGCTGGCAGACGAGAAAATCGCACGGTTCCTTGAAAAGCAGGACGGTAGCATCATTAAGACCATCGTTGTCAAAAATAAGCTTGTGAATTTGATCGTTAAGTAAGGTATTTTCCATAATAGGATAAAATTCCTGGAAATCTATCTTGACATTTGTCTCAAAAAAGCTTATAATACTCTAGCCTGATTAGCAGGCCCTGAACGCATCCAGGAATTAGCCGGATGCCATCGGAGGGAGGGAAAACAATGTCTGAAATTCGCGTCAAGGAAAACGAATCTCTGGAGAGCGCCCTGCGCCGTTTTAAGCGGAGCTGCGCCAAGGAGGGCGTTATTGCCGAGGTTAAGAAGCGCGAGCATTATGTCAGCCCCAGCCTGAAGCGTAAGCAGAAGTCTGAAGCTGCCCGTAAGAACAAGAGAAAGTTCTATTAATTTTCCCTCTTGCTATATTGCTCAAAACTCCCTGCAGTTACCTGCAGGGAGTTCTTTTATGAAAAGAAAATGCGGGCGGTGAGGGAGGCGACAAAAAAACCTGTAAAATCTGCGATCAGGGCAGCAGGTATCGTATAGCGTGTTTTCTTGATCCCTGCTGCTCCGAAATAGACACTGATGGTATAAAAGGTAGTCTCTGTGGATCCAAGCATGATAGCGGCAGTCCTGCCAATAAGAGAATCCACACCGTAGTGCATCATGAGATCCGTTCCTACTGCCAAAGCTGCGCTTCCACTGATGGGTCGGATCAGAACAAGAATGGCAGTTTCCGGTGGGATACCAAAGAATGCGAACAGGGGAGAAAGAAGTGTGCTGATGGCCTCAACTGCACCGGAACTGCGGAGCATGGAAACGGCGGTGAGCAGCAGGATCAGCGTGGGGGTCAGGCTCAGCAGCAGCTTTAAACCGTCTGTCGCACCGCTTAGCATAAGCTCATAGGCGTTTTCTTTCTTTCTGAGCGCAAGGGCACAGGCAACGAACAGTAAAATGGGAACCAGATAATCTGTCATTTGCGCCACAGCTTTCCCAGAAGCCACGCCGCGGCCAGCCCCAGACCTGCGGAGCAGATGCTCGTGATCCACACAGCAGGGAGAATGTCGAAGGGAGTTGTGCACCCCAAAGAAGTACGCACTGCAGCAACCGTAGCGGGGATCAGTTGAATGGATGCAGTGTTCAGTACGATTAGTCGGCAAAGCTCGTTGCCGGCAACACCGTCCTGTCCCTTTGCAGCAAGCCGCTGTGCTGCTTGGATGCCCATAGGCGTGGCTGCATTGCCAAGTCCAAGAAAGTTGGCACAGATATTGGCGCTGAGACTGTTTGCCAAAGATTTATCCTGCTTTGAGCTAGGAAAAACCTTGGAAAGAAGTGGCTTCAGCAGTTTGGACAGAAAGCCCGTGAAGCCCGCATGCTCCATCAGATTGCCAACTCCTGTCCACAGGCAGATGGAGCCTGCCATGGAAATGACCAGTGTGATACCTGCCTGTGCGCCCTGAGGTACTGCTGCTGCCAGCTCCGGACCTCTGTCTGTAAGTAGGGATGCTATAATGGAAATCACTATGATGCCTGTAAAGATCCAGCTCATGACCATGTCCACACCTCCCTAGAGCAGAGTATGCGGATAGGAGGTCTCCAATGCCCTTGAATTTATAATTGACATATCCTGCTGTGGGTATTTATAATATATTCGGTGATGCGATATGTATATTTGCAGAATTCAGTATAAATGGAAGCAAAATGCCGGTTCCTGTATATCCAGTCCTGTAAGAAAGTACTACAACCTTTTTTATTTTCCCACGCCGGTGGAGATTCGCGTAAATGACGAATTGATCCACACCCGTCCCAATGCGTGTATCTTTTCAGAACCTATGCAACCCAGATGGTTTAATTTTGTGGAAGATACCACAATGCACTGGATGCATAATTTTACGGAGATCGCTCCATTGCTGGAAAAGTACAATATTCCGCGAAATCAGGTATTTTATCCTAGCAACCCAAGCTTTATTGCGGAATTTTTCCGGAAAACCAGAAAAGAATTTTGCGAGAGCGAGAGTTTCCGGGAAGAATTGCTGGACGGCTATGTGCAGGAACTTCTCATAAAACTGTCCAGATCTCTGGACGATCCTATTAAATCAGATGTAGGTAGCGCCGAGCAGAAAAAGCTTCAGGATCTGCGTTGGGAGATTCATTCCCACCCAGAGAAACGGTGGACAGTAGAGGAAATGGCTAGGTCGGTGAACCTCAGTGCATCTCGTTTTCATGCGGTGTACAAGGCGGTGTTTGGTATTTCTCCTATCAAAGATGTGATCAACACTAAGATAGACTATGCAAAAACGGTGCTCATCATGGACGAACAGGCAGATCTGATGGCGGTGGCAGAAAGGCTTGGGTATAAAAATCAGTACCATTTCATCCGTCAGTTCAAAGCCGTTACCGGCATGACTCCCGGTGTTTTCCGCAAGCAAAAAGAATAAAAAAAGCCCCTTTGGTTTTTTGAAACCAAAGGGGCACATTGCGTAATTTTACTTTTCAGTATAGGTGGAAGCAGTTACGGAGTAGGGGGTCTTAATGGCGTTGTTTACTGCTTCAATAATAACAGCTTTATCCTTGTCGGTTAGCGTCAGTGTCTCGGGGACATCGTAGCTGTTAATGGGACCCAGGTTGATCTCGGTCAATTCCTTGCCTGTTAGAATGGAGAACAGGGTGTAGCCTGCAATGGCTCTGCCCAGATTGTTCAGGTGGTAAGTATCTTTGGTCAGAGTGTCACCAAAGTAGCTTGTGCGGGCATTCTGAATTGCGGTGCCGGAGGGAATAATGGCAGAAAACTCAGTTCTGGGAACGATCTTTTCCTTGGTGGTGTCGATGATGGAGTTGTACATGTCCATCTGATTTCCCTTAAAGGTAACCGCAAAGACGGATTCCAGAGAGTCTCCCTGATAAGCCCAGGTCATGTTCCAGATAAAGCGGGCGTTAGGGTTAGTCTTTTTCTCGTTGACATAGGGTAGGATTTCGTCCAGATAGTTGCCGTAAGTGTTGGCAAGAGGGGCCAGGGCAGCGCCCTGCTGAATGAAGATAATATCCCAATCCTCATCCTTAAGGCCGTATTCCATGGAGATATTCTCCATAGTTACCCAGCTGCCCTCGGAGTTCTTGGTGTACTGGTATCCGGGGTGGTTGTTCTTGGCGTTGAAGGCGTGCTGTTCCAGGGAGCAACCGCTGGCGTACAGTCTGGCCACAACAACATCTTCCACACCCTCGGCTTTGGCAATATCATACAGGAACTGAGTGGTGTTCAGGCCAAAGCTGCTGGTGATAGCCAGAAGCTTCAGGGTTTTGCCGTCGCAAAGGGGAGCGTTGGGATCAATGGTCTCGTTGGTGCTTTCGTTGGTTTCGCCTGCGTTGTTTCCTGTGGTGTTGCAGGCACACAGTACAGGAAGCAGTACGGTCAGACACAAAACCAGAGCAAGCAGTCTTTTAAGCATTTTATGTATCCTCCTATTGTTTTGTTGCTAATTTGATTATAGCGGATAGATACTTAGAATCAATGTGTTATTCTGTTTAGAAATTGACTTATCCTACTGTGTAAGGTGATATGAATGACGCAACACCCCCTATTAAATAGGGGGTGTTGCGTTGTTCTACAGTTCAAGACTTAGTGCAGCGTCGTATACGATGTTCTTTGGGAGGTTAAGTTCCTGGGCTGTCTGCTTAATAGCATCCTTTCGGCTTATGCCCTCTGCCATCAGGGTCTTTACCCGTTGCGCAGCATCATCGGCTGTAGCTACGGCTTTTTGTACAGGTTCAGCTCCGGCAACAACCAGTACGAATTCTCCCTTAGGTGCTTTCTCGTTGTAAATCTCTATAGCACCACCCAGGGTGGTGCGGATCACTTCTTCGTGAAGCTTTGTTAGCTCTCTGCAAAGACTGATGCTCCGCTCAGATCCAAAGACCTCTGCCATGCTTTCCAACGTGCTCAGCAGCTTGTGGGGCGCTTCATAAAACACCATGGTTCGCTGCTCATTTGCATGGGCCTGCAGATGCTCCCGGCGGCTTTTCTTGGATGTAGAAAGGAAGACTTCAAAGCAAAATCTGCCGGTAGACTGGCCGGAGATGCTTAGAGCAGTGATCACGGCACAGGGGCCGGGAATGGCGCATACGGTAATGCCTGCCTGGGCGCATTGTTTGACAAGATCCTCGCCGGGATCGGAAATGGCGGGGCTTCCTGCATCGGAGACCAGAGCGCAGGTTTCGCCTGCTAGGATCCGGTCCAATATTATATTGCCCTTTTGTGCCTTGTTGTGCTCGTAGTAGCTGACAAGGCTTTTTTTAATACCCAGGTGATTCAACAGCTTCAGGCTGACCCTGGTATCCTCGGCAGCAATAAAATCTGCTTGCTCCAGTGTTTCCTTGCAGCGTGCAGAAATATCCCCCAGGTTTCCAATGGGGGTGGGGACCAAATATAGCATTCCGGGCATGGCATTGCCTCCTAAAGGTGATATAGTTTGCGGTAATAAAGGGAGGGGGTTCTGTCTGCTTCGTGTAGCGTTTCTTCTTCCCAGATCAGGCCGGGCTTTGCACCCTTCCGGCACTGGACCAGCACAAGAGAGACGGGACCATCGGCCCGGTGTCTGAGAAGTAGAAGCCGTTTTGGTTCCAGTTTATGACCGGCCGCGCATGCAAAAAGCTCAGCAAGGCGTTCCGGTCGATGGACCAGGAAAAAGTCACCGCCGTATTGCAAGGCCCACGCGGCAGCTTCCATCAGGGAGTTCATGCTGCAGGTATCCTCTCTGCGGGCCAGCGGCGTTTTTTGGCTGTGGGGGCCGTCGGCAAAGTAGGGAGGGTTGGAAATACAGACGGAATAGCTGCCGGGTTTTATAAGGGAGGAGAAAGTTCTCAGGTCGGCGCATATACTGGTAAGACGGTCTGCGATGCTGTTTGTGTGTGCGTTTTTCAGCGCCATATCATGGGCGTTTTCGTCCTGCTCAATGCCGGTGACACAGCAACTGTCATCCCTGGCACATAGTAACAGCCCCAGTGTTCCGCAGCCTGCGCCCAGGTCCAGTACCTTTGCGCCGCGGGGAAGCCGGGCGAATCCTGCTAAAGCTATAGAATCAGTGCTTAACGGAAATGCGCCGGGGGATAGCTCCAGGATAAAACCGTTATGAAGTTTCTCCATAAAGACCTCCTTGCAAAAAATCTGCCTGCGTACCGGGAACCGGCTGCGCAGGCAGATTGCGAAATCGGAGAATCACTCTTCTACGATTGCTTCAACAGGGCAGTTGTCAGCGCAGGTGCCGCAGTTTACACAAACGTCGGCATCGATGACATACTTGTCAGCGCCCTGAGAGATAGCCTCAACGGGGCAGTTGTCAACACAGGTACCGCAGTTTACGCAAGCATCAGTGATAGTGTAAGCCATGAATTTCCCTCCAATGTATGTATTATAGGCGCATCAAAATCAGATGCATCTCTATTCTAACATGAATTTTTGAAAATGCAATTCCTTTTTTCAAAAGAATCGTATATTTTTCCCGGCAGAAGGGAAAAATTTCCGGACGAAGGAGGCGTAGCATGCGTTATGAGATAGATGCCCAGGGACTGATCCTGTCCGCAGGACGAAAAGCCCGGGCTATGGGCCACAGCTATGTTGGCAGCGCCCATCTTTTGCTGGCATTGGCCCAGGAGCCGGGGATATCCTCACAAATGCTGCGCTTTGGCGGATTTGATCCGGAGTTGGCAGAGACGATGGCAGCGGTGCTATACGGAACAGGTACACCCGGATTGCCCTTGCCCCAAGGGTTTTCTTCCCAGGCACGGATGGTGCTGCGGGGAGCGAAGGCAGAGGCAACAAATTTGGGCAGCAGGCAGGTTCAGGGAATCCATATCCTGTTATCCCTTCTGCGACGAGAAAAGACAGCAGCCCGGGATTTGCTGATTTTGAGCAATGTGGACACCCAGGAACTATTCAGCTATACCGTAGAGTATTTGCAGTGGGAACGAAACGGACAAAAAAGGCAATATAAGGAGGCGGTAAGTACGAAGCTTTTAGAGCAATTTAGCGAGGATCTGATCGCAAAGGCGGTCTCTATGGAGCCTGTAATTGGCAGGGATAAAGAGATCGAAACGGTAATCGGCATATTAAGCAGAAAAAATAAAAACAATCCGGCGTTGATCGGAGAGCCCGGGGTGGGAAAAACAGCCATTGCTGAGGGGCTGGCACAACGGATGGCAGCAGGCAATGTGCCGCCTCAGCTTAAGGATAAGCGGCTGGTAAGCCTGAATATGGCAAATCTTGTGGCGGGAACAAAATACCGGGGCGAATTTGAGGAGCGGCTGCGGGATGTGCTTGCGGAAATAAAGCGCAGTGGGGATGTGATTCTGTTTGTAGATGAGATGCACACCATTGTAGGAGCAGGCGCGGCAGAGGGCGCCATCGATGCAGCGAATATTTTCAAGCCGGCATTGGGTCGGGGTGAGCTGCAGATGCTGGGCGCAACCACCCTGTCGGAGTACCGAAAATATATTGAAAAAGATCCGGCGCTGGAGCGTCGTTTCCGTCCGGTAACGGTAGAGGAGCCGGATCAGGAAGCTACCATGGCGATCCTCCGGGGATTAAAGCCTGGACTAGAGCGGCACCACCGTCTGCGTATTACAGAGGAGGCTCTCCGGGAGTCTATCCGACTGTCCGTTCGATACCTGCCGGATCTGTATCTGCCGGATAAAGCCATTGATCTTTTGGATGAGGGCGCCGCCCATGCTCGGATGGAGGAGCTACACGCAGGGAAAAGAGGTGCAAGGCAGGAACTGGAACAGGAATTGCACGAGGCGGTAAAGGAGAGCCGCTTTGAAAAGGCTGCCGAGCTTCGTGATAAAATGCAGCGTATGGCAGCATACCCTACGGAAACAAGGCGGAGCAGATCAGTGACCGGGACAGATATCGCCTGGGCGGTGTGGGCAAGGACCCGGATTCCGGTGGGCCGCCTGACGGCAAACGAAAGGGAGCGACTCCTGTCTCTGGAAACAATTCTTTCAAGACATGTAATGGGGCAGGACAGGGCTGTTAAGGATGTTGCGCAGGTGCTTCGCAGGGGATTGTCGGGAATACGGGATGAAGGCCGTCCGGTGGCAAGCCTATTATTTACCGGACCTACCGGGGTGGGAAAAACCGAGCTCTGCCGTGCTGTGGCTGAGGAACTGTACGGCAACAGGGACGCTATGATTCGACTGGACATGACCGAATATATGGAAAAGCAGTCGGTATCTCGTCTGATCGGCGCTCCACCCGGGTATGTTGGCTATGAGGAGGGCGGAAAGCTTACAGAAGTGGTACGGCGCAGACCCTACTGTCTGGTGCTGTTTGATGAGCTTGAAAAGGCTCACCCGGATGTGGCGGGGATCCTGCTGCAGATTATGGAGGAGGGTGTGCTTACTGATTCTACAGGAAGACGGGTCAGCTTCAAAAATGTAGTGGTGGTCATGACCTCCAACATAGGCGGGGATGTAAAAGGAGACGGTCTTGGGTTTAGTCCCGGAGGCCGGGCAGGGGAAACCGATGCTATGCTTCGCAAGCGGTTTACACCGGAATTCCTGGGCCGCATCGACAAGATCGTACACTTTGAACCCTTGCAGGAGCAGGCCCTTGAGGGCATCGTGAATAAATATCTCGCACAGCTCCAGAAACGGACGGCAGGGAATGGGATCCAATTGTATCTGCCGGAGGAATTGGCGGCTGCACTCTGCACTGGCGCCGGTAGAAAGGACGGAGCGCGGCAACTGCGCAGGATTGTGGAGGAAAAGGTGGAAGGTCCGCTGTCGGTGTATCTCCTGGAATGCAGCAAAAAGCCGACAAAAATTAAGGCCCGGTTAGAAGAGGGAGCCCTCCAATTCAGCGGGTGATTTGGATTGTTTTAGAACAAGTGTTCTAAGGTTCGCGCTTTCTCGGTTTTTTGTAAAAAATTTTGCAAAAACATCGAAAAAAATATTGATTTTTGCAAAGTGATAAGTTATACTGTCATTAAATGGAGCAAAATGGTAGTTAAGTGGAGCAAAATGGAGTGAGGTGAGCGCTGTGATCGGAAAATACCCTGCAAAATTAGACGATAAGAACCGTCTCTTTGTTCCGGCGAAACTGCGCTCGGAATTGGGCGAGGATTTCTATGTAACGTTAGGTGTCAACTGTGGACGGCGCTGCCTTACGGTCTACACCGCAAAGGATTGGGAAGTCCTGGGAGAGAATTACAACGCTTTGCCGATTTCTCAACGCTCTGCGGCTACCAGCTTGATTTTTATGAATGCCACCCAGTGTAGTCCGGATAAGCAGTTCCGCTTTTCACTGACCCAGTTCTTGCTGGATTATGCGGGGATCGGACGGGAAGTTATGATCGTGGGCCGCGCGGGGCAGGCGGAAATATGGGACGCACAGGAATTTGCTGCATTTGAGGCCGAGAACCTGACACCCGAAAAGCTGCTTGCTTCTCTGGAGGCGATCGGACTATGAGCAAATTTCACCATATTTCGGTCTTGCTTGAGGAATGCCTGGACGGGCTGAATATTAAGCCTGATGGCTTTTATGTGGACGGCACCTTGGGCGGTGCCGGACACTCCGGCCAGATTGCGAAACGCTTGACAACAGGACGGCTGATCGGTATTGACCGGGATCCTGTGGCGCTGAGGGCAGCTGCAGAGCGGTTAAAGCCCTATGAAGAAAAGGTTATCCTGGTCCATGCAAATTTCTGCGAAATGGCACAGGTGTTGAAGGATCTGGAAATACCCGGTGTCGACGGAATTTTACTGGATCTGGGCGTGTCCTCCCCTCAGTTGGATGATGGACAGCGGGGCTTTTCCTATATGACGGATGCTCCTTTGGATATGCGGATGAATTCCCAGGATACATTAAATGCCCAGGTGGTTGTGAACACTTGGCCCCAGGAGGAGCTGCGCCGGATTCTTTATACCTATGGCGAGGAAAGATACGCGCCCCAAATAGCCGGTGCTATCTGCCGCCGCAGAGCAGAGAAACCCATTGAGACCACCCTGGAGCTTGTGGATGTTATCCGGTCGGCAATGCCTCCTGCAGCGCTGCGGGAAAAGCAACACCCGGCTAAGCGAAGCTTCCAGGCTATCCGTATAGCGGTCAATGATGAGCTGGGTGCTGTGGAAAAGATAATGGAGGATGCAGTTTCTCTATTAAACCCCGGTGGGCGCTTAGCGGTGATCACATTCCATTCTTTAGAGGACCGAATCGTAAAAACCGCAATGGCGGCGGCAGCCAAGGGCTGTACCTGTCCGCCCAGCTTTCCGGTATGTGTTTGCGGCAAGAAGCCTCAGGTTAAGGTCATCAGCCGCAAACCTATTATCGCTACCGCAGAGGAGCTGGAGTTAAATCCTCGTTCCAGAAGCGCAAAGCTCCGGGTATGCGAAAAACTCTGAGCTACAGATTTTTCAGAAGGGAAGATACAAAAATGGCAGGGCGAATCGATGTTCGGTATATTCATTTCTATACAGATGGCAGCGCAGCACGTAAGGTAATGCCTGCTGAACCTATCCGGCCTGTAAAGCTTCCCAAGGCAAGAAAGCGCAGACGGATTGTGATGCGGGTCGATCCTATAGCGATGGCAGGGATCGTTCTGTCTGTGGTAATGTTGGTACTTATGTGGGCCGGTATGGCGAAGCTGAATCAGGCTCGGGCAGAAACTGCCGTTATGGCAAGCTATGTAGATACCCTGCGTCAGGAACAGGAATTGCTCAGCGCAGAGTATGAGAACGGATATGATCTTGCACAGGTGGAAAGAACCGCGCTGGCGCTGGGTATGGTCCCGGAAGACCAGGTTGCCCGGGTTACCCTGAAGATTCCCCAGCCCCCTGCTGAAGAACCCGGTGCGTGGGAGCGATTTTATACTTTCTTAACAGGCTTGTTTGCATAAAGGTCGTCCCGACCAATAAACTAAAATAGCAGCTGCAATGGGCGGCGAGGGATTCCCTTGCTGCCCATTCTGGGCTTATTTAGGAAAGGTCGGGATCCTATGGCACGGCATCAGCGAAAGAAGGAATATGCCCGTATCCGGGCGGATACAGGACAGCATCACAGAATAATTGGCACAGGTCTTGTGTTGGGTTTTCTGGCCTTTATTCCCATTGGAATGCGGCTGTATGATCTGATGGTTACCAATTATGATTATTACGCTATGCTGGCGCTGCGGAATCAAACCCGCACAACCCAGGTCACGGCAGATCGCGGTATCATCTATGACAGGAATATGAATATTCTTGCCTGTAGTCAAAGTGTGGTAAACATTTATCTTGACCCCCACGAGCTGAAGCAGGCAAAGGAAGATCTGGAGGAAATTGGGCAGGGCCTGGGGCAGATTCTGGAGCTGGACCCGGCATGGATCAGTCAGCAAGGCAAGGATATTAAAAAGAGGTATAAGCAAATTGCTGCCCGGGTGGATGAGGAAACCGCAAATCTGGTCCGCCAATATATTATAGAAAACGAAATTGCCGGCATCCATCTGGAGCCAAATTCCCAGCGCACATATCCCTATGGCACACTGGCAGCCCAGGTGATCGGGTTTACCAACGCCTCTAACACCGGTTCTGAGGGAATAGAAGCAGCCTACAACAGCTATTTGGAGGGAAGCGCAGGGAAGGTCATTACCACTAAGGGCAACAATGAAATGGATATGCCCTTCTCCTTTGAGAAATATGTGACATCACAGGAAGGCTGCAGCGTGATCCTTACGCTGGATACCACGGTGCAGGCGTGCCTTGAAAAGCAAATGGAGGCAGCCATTGCCCGTTACGATGTACAAAACGGCGCATTTGGCATGGTGATGGATGTAAATACCGGAGAGGTCCTGGCTATGGCCACCCATGGCAGCTATGATCCAAATAATTACCTTGAAATTCTGGATTCTGAGACATCCCTCACCCTGGAACAGATGCGGCTTGCGTATCTTATAAATCCGGAGGGTTCTCAGGCATATACCACTGGGAAGAAAGCTTTTCAGGAGGCACTGACAGCCGCCCGGCTGAAGCAGTGGCGAAACCGTTGTATATCCGATGGATATGAGCCCGGATCCACCTTTAAGGTGCTGACCATGGCGGCAGCACTGGATTGCGGAGCCATCGATTTAAACACTGCCTTTTACTGCAAGGGTTCGGAGCAGATCCCCGGCAGATCTCAGCTGCTGCACTGCTGGCGCTCTACCGGACATGGCTCGGAGCAGACGCCTCAGGCACTGCAGAATTCCTGCAACATTGCCTTTGCTCATATTGCGTTAAAGCTGGGCGGAGAACAGTTTTACGACTATGTTCAGCGTTTTGGCGTGCTTGAAAAAACAGGGATCGACCTGGCAGGAGAGAGTAAGGGTGTTTTTTTCGACAAGGCCCTGGTGACGGATACGGATAAATGGGGCACAGCGTCTTTGACCTCGGGTTCCTTCGGGCAGACCTTTAAGATCACACCGCTGCAGCTGGTGCGGGCAATTTCAGCTGTTGTTAACGGCGGAAATTTAATGGAACCATATATCGTAGCGGAGGTGGTGGACCCGGAGGGGAACACAGTGCTGCGGCAAGAACCTACTGTTTTGCGGCAGGTCATTCGGCAGGATACCTCTGAGACAATGTGTACCCTGATCCAGTCGGTTGTTACAGAAGGAACTGCCAAAAATGCCAATGTTGCCGGGTTTTCCATAGGCGGAAAAACCGGTACCAGTGAAAAAATTGATGTATTTGACGAGAATGGGCAGCGGGTCCTGGACAAAATCGTATCATTTGTGGGTATTGCGCCAATGGACGATCCGCAGTATATTGTATTAGTAGCCCTGGATACCCCCTCCCGGCAAACCGGTATCTATATATCGGGGGGCGTGATGGCAGCGCCCACTGTAGGGGCTGTTATGGCGGATATTCTCCCGTACCTTGGGGTAAAGCACAACTATACGCAGGAGGACGCAGCCGGAAGAACAGTGATCGTGGAAGATTTTACTGGACTTACTGCCGACGAAGCCGGAAAGCTATTGAATGAAGTGGGGCTTTCCTACTCTGCTCAGGGCCAGGGCGAAACGGTTACAGCCCAGATTCCCGGGGCGGGACAGCCGGTGAGCGGCGACAGTCAGGTGATTCTGTACTTTGGAGAGGAACCTGGAAAAAGGGTCGTGGCAGTACCGGATTTTACCGGTATGACCCGGCAGCAGGCAAGCGATGCCGCAGGTAGTTTGGGGTTGTATATTCTGGTCAGGGGGAATAATGAAATATCCCCGGAGGTAACCGTTACGGTTCAGTCCGTGCCAAAGGATACACAGGTGGATACAGGAACCACTATTGAACTTACATTTACCGACACAAAAGTTGCCAATTGAAAGGAAGATACTTATGAAGCTTAAGGATTTGCTGCAGGGTGTGGAAATCATAAAGAACCGCGCAGATATGGAAAAGGAGATCACTTCTGTGGCATACGACTCCAGAAAGGTGATGCCCGGCGGCGTTTTCGTGGCGGTTACCGGTTTTGTGACCGACGGAAACCGGTACATTCCTATGGCAATGGAAAAGGGCGCTGTGGCGGTGGTTACCGCAGTGGAGCCCAAGGAGGATATTCCTTATATTCTGGTTTCAAGTGACCGTCTGGCACTGGCGCTGATAGGCGCAAATTACTTTGGTCATCCTGCCCGTTCCATGAAGCTGATCGGTGTTACAGGCACCAACGGAAAAACCAGCACTACGCTGCTTTTGAAGCACGTTCTTGAGGTGACTGCAGGTGCTAAGGTGGGTCTGATCGGCACCATGGACAACATGATCGGTGATGAAGTGATTCCTGCCGACCGGACAACACCGGAGAGCTTTGAACTGCAAGGGCTCTTTGCCCGCATGCGGGATGCAGGCTGCACCCATGTAATTATGGAGGTTTCTTCCCATGCCATAGCTCTTGATCGGGTAGGGGGCATCCGCTTTGATGTTGCCGCCTTTACCAACCTGACGGAAGATCATCTGGATTTCCACAAAACTATGGAAAATTACTGTGGTACCAAGGCTGTGCTCTTTGAGAGGAGCGAAAAATGCGTAGGAAACCGGGATGATGTTTGGTATGACAGAGTGTTTGCAAAAGCAAATGCGCCTGTGCTTACCACTTCCGCTAAGGGCAACGCGGATATATGGGCAAAGGATCTGCAGATGCACTCCGACGGCGTTTCGTTTACCGCAGTATACGGCAACCAGGAGGTGGCGGTAACGCTGCCCATACCCGGAAAGTTTACTGTCTATAACACTTTGACCGTTTTGGGCTGTGCTCTGCAGTTGGGGATCAGCATTCCCAATGCAGCCCAGGCACTGCGGACAGCAAAGGGTGTTAAGGGCAGGGTAGAGGTGGTTCCGGCACCCGGAAAAGATTATACAGTTTTGATCGATTACGCTCATACTCCCGACGGCTTGGAAAATGTATTGTCCTCTGTCCGCGGCTTCTGTAAAGGTCGGCTTATTGCGGTGTTTGGCTGCGGCGGTGACAGGGATCCCATAAAACGGCCAATTATGGGCAAAATCGGTACAGATATTGCCGACTGGTCCATTATCACATCAGACAATCCCCGCACAGAAGAGCCTATGGCCATCATCAACGACATTGTGAAGGGTATCGATCCGGAGAAGAAAAATTACGAAGTGATCGAAAATCGTGTGAGTTCTATTCGTCATGCTATGGACATTGCGAAAAAGCATGATATAATTGTATTGGCAGGAAAGGGCCACGAAACATACCAGGAGATCCACGGTATCAAGCACCACCTGGATGAACGGGAAGTGGTTGCGCAATACCTGGAGGAAACGAGGGAATAAGATGGGTACGATCACACTGCAACAGGCTGCACAGTGGTGCGGCGGCAAGATCGACGCAAAATATAAGGATGTAACATTTCTGGGCGCGGGGAACGATACCCGAAAGCTGGAAAAAGGACAGCTGTTTGTTGCGCTGCAAGGCGCCAGGGACGGGCATGATTTTATCCCTGCCGCTCTGGAGAAAGGCGCCGGCGCGGTGCTCTGTACTCACTGCGAGGGAGATTATCCTGCTATAGTGGTTGCGGATACCAGAAAGGCGCTGGGCGATATAGCAAGGAACGAGCGTCTTCGTCTGGGAATGAAGGTTGTAGGCATTACCGGCTCTGTGGGAAAAACCACCACCAAGGAAATGGTGGCGGCAGTTCTGGGAAGTACATACCGTGTCAGAAAGACACCGGTGAACCATAATAATGACATTGGTATGCCTATGGCGATTCTGTCTATGCCGGAGGATACAGAGGTAGCGGTGCTGGAAATGGGAATGAACCACTTTGGTGAGATTTCCTATCTCAGTGCCATTGCAAAGCCGGATGTTGCGGTAATCGTAAATATCGGCACTATGCATATAGAGCACCTTGGCTCTATGGAGGGTATTCTTCAGGCTAAGCTGGAGATCCTGGATGGAATGGCAGAAGACGGCAAGATCATTCTCAATGGAGACGACCCCCTGCTGTGGAATCTGCATAAGACAATCCCACAAGTGATTTATTTTGGCGTACAAAATACCGCTAGCAGCGTTTTAGGTAAAGATGTGGAAGGCAGCCCCGCACTGCTGCGTTTTCGCGCCCGTTCCAGGGACAAGGAGTTCCCGGTGGAGCTGGCTCTGGAGGGTGAGCACTATGTGCCCGATGCTTTGGCGGCAGTTTCAGTCGGCCTGGAATTAGGTGTTGATCCGGAGAAAATCGGTCAAGCCCTTGCGCATTTCCAGAATGCGGAAGGCCGGCAGGAGGTTTTTAAGGTAGGGGAATATACTATAATCAAGGACTGTTATAATGCAGGTCCGGAATCTATGGCGGCTGCTTTGGCAGTCCTCCATGGAAAGACAGGTCGGCGCGTGGCGGTTCTGGGAGATATGCTGGAACTGGGTACTTGTACCCAGGCGGAGCATTACAAGATCGGCAGGATTGCCGCAGAGAAAGCAGATGTGCTGCTTGCCTATGGCCCTAACAGCACCAGAGTGCTGAAGGGCGCTATTACCGGCGGCATGACAGATAAGCGTGCCCGGGCCTTTGATGACCGGACCAAATTAGTGGAAGTGCTGAAGCAGATGGCCAAACCCGGCGATGTATTTCTGTTCAAAGGCAGCAGAGGTATGCAGATGGAACTGGTGTTGGAACAGTTTTTGCACCAAGAGAAATAACCGGAGGATGGAAAATGACAAGAATTTTTGTTGCGGCGGCAGTTAGTGCGGCTTTGACTGGGACAATTGGCTGGTTTTTGCTGCCTGTACTGCGTGCGCTGAAAGCAGGACAGTCCATCCGTGAGGTTGGCCCTACCTGGCATAACTACAAAGCAGGAACCCCTATGATGGGCGGTCTGATGTTTATTTTTGCGGCTGTGATCTGCCTTGTAGGAAACATTCCCACAATGTTGGATTATACAGTGTTCTATGCTCTGGCTCTGGCCCTTTGTTTCGGTCTGGTGGGATTCCTTGATGACTTTTTCAAGCTGAAATTCAAGCGGAATCTGGGGCTGACCTCGGCACAAAAGGCTATGCTGCAAATGGCTGTTTCTGCGCTGTATTTGTACCTGCTGTACAAGCAGGGCGTTATGTCCTGCGATCTTTATATTCCTTTTGTGGACATTACTTTTGAGATCCACCCCCTTGTGTATATCTTCTTCGCTATGTTTGTAATGGTGGGCTGTGTAAATGCGGTGAACCTGACCGATGGCGTAGACGGCCTTTGCGGCTCTGTTTCTGTTCCTGTAATGGTGTTCTTTACAGCAGCGGCGGTGCTGAAGGACCGTCTGGATCTGGCGTTGCTTCCTGCATGCCTTGTGGGTGGCCTGGCTGCCTATTTATGTTATAATTGGCATCCTGCCCAGGTCTTCATGGGAGATACCGGATCCTTGTTCCTGGGTGGTGTGGTATGCGCCCTTGCATTTGCTCTGGACATGCCGCTGATTTTGATTTTAGTAGGATTTGTGTATATTGTTGAGACACTTTCTGTGATCCTCCAGGTAGGATATTTCAAGCTTACCCATGGCAAGCGTATCTTTAAAATGGCACCCATTCACCATCACTTTGAAATGAGCGGCTGGAAAGAAGAGAAGATTGTTTTGGTGTTTGCTGCGGTATCTGCCGTTATGTGTCTTTTGGCCTGGTTTGGAATAAGCGGACGGTAAGTGATTTATTAAGCTGCTGTAGCGGCTAAGGGAAAGGAGCTTCTTATGGCTGCAGAGAGATCTCTGTATGCCAAAGAGGACCGCCGCCTGGGACGGTTTGTCCGGGCGGGAGAAAGAGTGGATATTCCGTTTTTGGTGCTGCTGATGCTGCTGCTGGTGGTAGGGCTGGTTATGCTCTATTCTGCAAGCTATGCCCAAAGCGAGTATGATACCGGCTATACAGTATCCACCCGGTATTTACAAAAGCAGGGCGTATGCGCGGTGATCGGCGTGGCGGCAATGATCTTTCTGAGCAGAATTCCACCGGGATTTTGGCTGAAAGCGGCATGGCCACTATATGGCGTCAGTATTGCGCTGCTTTTGTCTGTGCTGTTGTTTGGTGAATCCGTCAACGGAGCCAGACGCTGGATCAATATTGCCGGACTGCAGTTTCAGCCGTCAGAGATCGCTAAGTTTACCATGATCGTACTTTTTGCCCGGCTCACCAAGGGGTTTGGAACATCTGCCCGGGAGTTCCGCTACGGGGTGCTGGGTTTTGGCAGCGCTTTGCTGGGGATATTGGTCCCACTGGCGCTGGAAAAGCACTTATCAGCCATTATGCTCATGGGTATGGTGGCGGTTGTGATGATGTTTGTGGCAGGCACCCACCCCAAGTGGCTTCTGGCCGGAGCGGGTGTGGCAGTTGTGTTTGTAGCTGTCTATATAACCTTCATGGGCTACGCCGGTGACCGGGTAAGCGCATGGCTTAATCCGGAAAGCGATCCGGGAGACACGGGATACCAGATCCTTCAGTCTCTGTATGCCATTGGGTCCGGAGGACTCTTTGGTATGGGGTTGGGTAAAAGCAGACAGAAATATCTGTACCTGCCCTTTCAATATAACGACTACATTTTCGCCATTATCTGCGAGGAGCTGGGCTTTATTGGAGCTTTGCTGATCGTGGCTCTGTTTGCAATGCTGATTTTGCGGGGCTACTGGATCGCTCTGCGTGGACCGGATCGGTTTTCCACTGTGCTGGCAGCGGGGCTTGTGACCCTGATCGCAGTGCAAACAATTTTGAATTTAGGTGTTGTAACAAATCTTTTGCCCTCAACGGGTATCGCATTGCCGTTTTTCTCCTACGGAGGAACGGCACTTGCTGTTAATCTTGGGGAAATGGGTATTGTGTTAAGCGTATCCCGCTACCGAAACCATGCAGCACTACAGGAGGCTATACAATGAATGTGATTTTTACCTGCGGCGGCACCGGGGGACATATCAATCCTGCCATTGCGGTAGCGAATATATGGAAAGAGCGCCATCCTGAAAGTAATATCTTGTTTATTGGTGCAAAGGACCGGATGGAAGAGGAACTGGTGCCAAAGGCCGGCTTTCGGCTGCAGACCATTCCGGCCTCGGGTATTTCCCGGGAAAAGTCTTTGTCCGGACTGAAGCACAATGTGCGTTCCGTAAGCTATGTGCTGCAGTCTGTGGGAAGATGTAAAAAGATCATTAGGGATTTTGATGCCCATGTGGTGGTGGGAACCGGCGGATATGCCAGTTTTCCTGCTTTGATGGCTGCCAGTATGTTGGGCGTTCCGACCTGTGTACATGAGGCAAATGCTATGCCCGGGTTGACAACCCGCATGATCGCCAATCGTGTGGACCGGGTGCTGACCTGTTTCCCGGAAAGCGCGAAATATTATCGGCATCCCCATAGGGTGGAAACTGTGGGTATGCCGGTGCGCAGAGAGTTTATCTTTACGAAAAGAGAGGATGCCCGTAAGGAACTTGGCCTGGATAACCGCCCTCTGATCGTGTCTGCCTTTGGCAGTCAGGGCGCGCGGGCTATGAATTTGGCTATGGCAGAGCTGTTTTGCTTTGAAAAAGAGGCCGGATATCCCTTTCAACATATTCATGCAACAGGCAGTTACGGCTGGGAATGGATGCCTGAGTATGTGCGGAAGCGTGGTGTTGACCTAAGCGAAAACAGAGGCATCACCATGCAGGAGTATATCTATAATATGCCTACGCTGATGGCTGCGGCAGATGTATTCATCAGTCGTGCCGGAGCATCCAGCTGCAACGAGATCGCAGCGGCAGGAACACCGTGTATCTTGATCCCGTCTCCTAATGTGACGGACAATCACCAGGAAAAGAACGCTCGGGCTTTGGCTGATAAGGGCGCTGCGGCGCTGGTGCTCGAGAACGAATGCTCGGCGCAATTGCTGATGCAGGAGATTACCTCGCTGATTGAGGATGAAGCCAGACGCAAGGAGATGTCCAGGTCCTTACAAAAAATGTGTGTGCTTGACTCTGCGGAAAAACTGTGCGATATTATAGAGGAATTGGGAAGCAGAAAACAAAGGAGATAACCTTATGGATACCAAAGATAAGCGCCGTACCGGAAGTCGGCAGACACGACCCGGAACACGGGGCTCAGCGCCTGTCCGGCGGGCAGCCGGGACAGCAAAGCAGGGGAATGTGGGTGTAAAAAGAAGAAAGGCCCGCCCTGCGACAGCGCCAAAACAGCCTACACCGGATGTGGTATATACCCAACCCGGGCCCTTTAACAGAAACCGGTTCCTGCTTTACCTTGCAACAGTTGTGGCAGTTGTTTTGGCCCTGCTGTTTGGTATGTCCATTTTCTTTAAGGTAAAAACGGTTACGGTAACCGGAAACAATAAGTACACCGCCTGGGATATTCGGGAAGCTTCCGGGATCCAGGATGGAGAGAATCTGCTGACCATCAGTGAGCCCAAGCTCAGCAGCAGCATCAGATCCAAACTTCCTTATGTGGATACTGTCCGGGTGGGAATAAAACTTCCGGATACGGTAAAAATTGAGATTGAAGAGCTGGATGTAGTTTATGCCATTGAAGCTGACGACAGTTCCTGGTGGCTTATGCGGGGTGACGGCGGCATTGTAGAGAAAACAAACAGTGCCGATGCTCAGCTGCATACCAGGGTTTTGGGTGTGAAGATCACCAATCCTGCTGTTGGACAGAAGGCAACGGCGTCCCAGCCTGTGCCTGACGAGACAGGGGAGGAAGGACAGACTGTGCCGGTTACAGCCAACGGCGCCCAACAGCTGGATGCAGCTATCTCTATACTCCAGTTTTTGGAGGACAGCGGCATTATCGGCGAAGCTGCCAGTGTGGATGTGACAGATCTGGGCAGCCTTGAGGTGTGGTACGGTAGCCGATTCCAAATTGTGCTGGGGGACACCACGCAGCTTGGTTACAAGATTGAGCTGGTAGAGGCGGCCATTGACCAGTACATGGAGGCCTACGACAGCGGCGTGTTGGATGTCAGTTTGACGGTGCAACCGGACCCTGAAAAGGAGTATCAGGTGATCTATACACCCTTTGAGTGAAAAATCCATAACTTTTTTATAAAAAGTTTGCCGAAAAATGAGAATTTCTATTGACCAAATCGGTTTTTAGCGGTAGAATATACAAGTAACATTGTAATAATGGCAGAAGTGGGTGATTCCCCACGCTGCAACGATACATAGGAGGAGAGCATATGTCTGAAATGTTCCAGGATCGCGTTGTTAAAATCAAGGTAATTGGTGTCGGTGGCGCCGGCAACAATGTCATCAACCGTATGATCGAAGCCGGTGTACAGGGTGTCGATTTCGTCGTCATCAACACCGATAAGCAGGATCTGAATAAATCCATCTGCCCCAATAAGGTTCAGACCGGTGAGAAGCTCACCGGCGGTATGGGCGCTGGCTCCAAGCCTGAGATCGGCCAGAAGTCCGCAGAGGAGAGCAGAGCTGCTATTGCCAAGATTCTGGAAGGCACTGACATGGTCTTCATTACCGCCGGTATGGGCGGCGGCACCGGCACCGGCGCTGCTCCCATCGTGGCTGACCTGGCTCACGAGGCCGGCATCCTGACCGTTGGTGTTGTCACCAAGCCCTTCAAGTTTGAGGGCGCCAACCGCATGAAGCAGGCAGAGATGGGCATTTCCAATCTGTCTGAAAAGGTGGACAGCCTGGTCATCATCCCCAACGACCGGCTGAAGTATGTCACCGACCAGAAGATCACCTTCGCCAACG
>JAZSDS010000095.1:0-9186 GCA_045531275.1 Faecousia sp. | reverse complement strand
CCCAGGTCGTCGCCCTTGCGGGTACGGACGGAAACAGTGCCGTTTTCCATATCCCGGTCGCCTACCACCAGCATATAGGGAACCTTCTGCAGCTGTGCTTCCCGGATCTTGTAGCCCAGCTTTTCGCTGCGGTAATCGCCCACGGCATGGATGCCGGTATTGTTCAGTTCCTCCACAAGACCTGCGCAATATTCGTGAGCCCGGTCGGTAATGGGCAGTACTCTTTCCTGTGTGGGCATCATCCACAGAGGCAGGGCGCCAGCATACCGCTCAATGAGGTACGCCAGTGTCCGCTCATAGCAGCCCAGAGAGGTGCGGTGGATAATATAAGGTGTCTTCTTCTGGCCGTCGGCATCCACATACTCCATGCCAAACTTCTCTGCCAGAAGCATATCGATCTGGATGGTGACGATGGTATCCTCTTTGCCAAACACATTCTTATACTGGATATCCAGTTTAGGACCGTAGAAGGCCGCATCGTCGATGCCTACTTCGTATTCCACGCCCAGCTTATCCAGAATATCCTTCATAACACTCTGTGCGTGCTCCCACTGCTCTGTTGTACCCTCGTACTTGATGCCGGCCCGGGCAGGATCCCACTGGGAGAAGCGGAAAGTGCAGTTTTCCAGCATGCCCACAGTGTCCAGGCAATACTTGGCAAGCTCCAGACAGCCCTTGAACTCCTCCTCCAGCTGATCGGGACGGAGCACCAGGTGGCCTTCAGAAATGGTGAACTGGCGAACACGGATCAGGCCGTGCATCTCGCCGGAATCCTCATTGCGGAACAGGGTAGAAGTCTCGCCCAGGCGCATGGGCAGATCTCTGTAGGAACGGGCGCGGGTCAGATAGACCTGGTACTGGAAGGGGCAGGTCATAGGTCGGAGGGCAAAGCACTCCTTTTCTTCATCATCAGGATCGCCCATAATGAACATACCGTCACGGTAATGATCCCAGTGACCGGATATCTTATAAAGATCCCGCTTTGCCATCAGGGGGGTCTTGGTCAGCAGATAACCACGCTTCTGCTCCTCATCCTCTACCCAGCGCTGCAGAGTCTGGATCACTCTGGCACCCTTAGGCAACAGAATGGGCAGACCCTGGCCGATCTCCTCCACAGTGGTGAAGAATTCCAGCTCACGGCCCAGCTTGTTATGGTCTCGCTTCAGCGCCTCTGCCTGGGCTTCCAGATAGCTTTCCAGCTCTTCCTTGTTGGGGAAACCGATACCATAGATGCGCTGCAGCATTTTCCGGTTGCTGTCACCCCGCCAGTAAGCGCCGCAGGACTTGGTAAGCTTAAAGCCGTTATGCTTCACTCTTCCGGTGTGGTCCAGATGGGGACCGGCGCAGAGGTCGGTAAATTCGCCCTGGGTGTAGAAGGAGATAACTGCATCTTCAGGAAGATCTTGGATCAGCTCCTCCTTGTAGGGCTCATTGTTCTGCTGCATATAGGCGATGGCTTCCTGCCGGGGCTTCTCGCTGCGCTCCAGACGGATTCGTTCCTTGCAGATCTTCTTCATCTCTGCCTCGATCTTCTCCAGGTGCTCGGGGGCAAAGGAGAAGGGGGCATCAAAGTCATAGTACCAGCCCTCTTCAATGGCAGGGCCAATGGCAAGCTGCACCTCCGGCCAGAGGCGCTTCACGGCCTGGGCCATGATATGGGCACTGGTATGCCAATAGGTTTTGCGGTACTCAGGGTTTTCAAAAGTGTACAGGTTTTCTTCGGACATAACGCTTCCTCCTTTTAGTGGGGGACAGGATTTTGGGTATAAAAAATACCCCTGCCCCTGACATAATCAGGGGTGGGATACATATTATAATAATGTATTCCACGGTTCCACCCTGGTTGCGGACAAGCCGCCACTCCTTAGCACACTGTAACGGGCGTACCCGGACCGGCATTTCCGCCGATCGGCTCAAAAGTGGTATCGTTCCGGGCAGTGCTACAGAGCCTTTTCACCAACCGGCTCCTCTCTTGGTATCTTACCTGGTACGCATGTCTTTATCATAGCCTTTTATAAGCAGAATATAGCACAAATATCTTCCCCTGTCAATCCCTGCCCGGGCGGCATAAGACCACGGATTTTTACTGTTTTTTTGTTTCATTGGTTTACCATAATCGAAAATTTTGGGCATTTAGAAGAATGTTACATAATTCGACGCGTTATGTTAACGAATGTAACTTTTTCTACAACAGGTTGTGTCTGGGGGTAAGTTTCCGGCGGATATTTTGGGGTTAAGTTAACATAAAATTAATAGCATAATTATCCAAAAAGTTGTGGTTTTATGGCTTTTTGACCCAAAGACTTGACTTTTTTAAAATATTTGTTATAATGTACCCACAATCCTCTCTAGGGTTGTATTTTTGTTACCGTTTGATACCACTCTTTTTTGAGCGGTGAATAGCCCCTATTTTTGCGAAAGGAGGTTCATTCCATGCAAGCTTTGAAAGCCTTTTTGAAAGAGAGAAAAAGTCTTCTCATCCGCGTGGCAGCCCTGGTGCTTCCGCTGGTGCTTTTGCTGGTGGCGCTGGCTCCTACAGCCTTTGCGCGTACTACATATCGCATCACCGACGGCGACCATGTCACGGTTTACACAACCTACGCCACTGACCCTGCCCATGTGCTGAATCAGGCAGGCTTTGAACTGGGAGAGGACGATACCTATACCACCCAGCCCGGCGACGGTGTTTCTGAAATCACTGTGCAGCGTAACCAGACAATTATTATTAACAACTGCGGTACAAAGCAGGAGGTTACCAGCTACGGTGAAACCCTGCAAACACTTTTAGACCGCCTGGGCATCCCCTCTTACGGTGATTACACCGTATCTCTGCCCCTGGACACTGAAACCTACGACGGTATGGAGGTTAGCGTGGACTGCATCGTGCAGACCGAGCAGACCTACACCGTTGACATTCCCTTCGAGGTTACCTACTGCAAGGATCCTACTCTGCCGGAGGGCAAGGAGGAAATTCTGGTAGCCGGTGTTACAGGTCAGCTTCGTAAAAAAGCCAACGTGGTATACGTGAACTCTCAAGAAACCAGCCACACAGTGGTGGAGGAAACTGTAATTCAGCAGCCTGTGAACCAGATCGTTGCCGTGGGCACCGGAACCCAGGAAACTGTGGACTCCTCCCTGCCCGCCATCGGTGACGGTGTCATCGTCACTGCTGACGGACAGATCCTGACCTACAGCAAAACGGCACAGTTTACTGCCACAGCATACACCAAAACCGATGAAGGCTGCAACGACATTACCGCCACCGGAACAACTGTCCGTGTAGGCACCGTAGCTGTTGATCCTGATGTGATCCCCTACGGCACCCGGATGTTCATCGTCACCAATGACGGCAGCTACATCTACGGCATCGGCACCGCAGAGGACTGCGGCGGCGCCATTAACGGCAACCGTCTGGACCTGTACTTCGAGACAGACCCGGAGTGCTGGGCCTTTGGCGTAAAGGGTTGCACAGTGTACTTCCTGGATTAAGCAATAGGGCTGTCGGGGTTCAATTCCCACTGCCTAACTTGTTAACTTGAAATATCGCCTTTTCCCTGCTATAATAGCTGCAAGAGTGGTTATGTTGCTTGGGAAGAGGCGATTTTCTTATGATCGATGTATGTAATATTTATGTGATGAAGCCGTTGCTGGCAGAGCACGGGTTTCATTTTTCAAAGGCAAAGGGACAGAATTTTCTGATTGCCAACTGGGTGCCTGAACAAATTGCCCTGGACTCCGGCGTGACTGCCGATGTAGGCGTTCTGGAGATCGGTCCGGGCATTGGCCCCCTGACCCAGCAGCTTGCGTTGCGGGCAGGTAAGGTCTGCGCCGTAGAAGTAGACCAACGACTGGCTCCCATTCTGGCGCTGACGGTTGGAGCGTTTGAAAATTTGGAGATCCTTTGGGGTGACATTCTAAAGCAGGACATTCCTGCCCTGGTGCAGGAAAAGTTTCCGGGTCTACGTCCCATGGCCTGCGCCAATCTGCCCTACTACATCACCTCCCCTATCCTCACCGCGCTGCTGGAAGCAGAATGCTTCGAGGCCGTGACTGTGATGGTACAAAAGGAAGTGGCCCAGCGGATCGCTGCAAAGCCCGGCACTGCCGATTACAGCGCATTTACCATATTCTGCCAATACTATGCCGAACCGGAGCTGCTGTTTGATGTGCCTGCCGGCTGCTTTATGCCCCAGCCCAAAGTCACCTCTGCCGTAATCACTCTGCGTACACGGAAGGAACTGCCCTGGCACATCGAAAGCAAGGAGATCTTCTTCCGGGCCGTGCGAGCAAGCTTTGCCATGCGGAGAAAGACCCTGCAGAACGGTCTGGCTTCCGGTTTCCCGGAGCTGGGAAAAACCGGCGCAGGGGAAGTGATCGCCGCCTGTGGTCTAGCCCCCAATGTTCGGGGTGAGACCCTAAGCATTGCCCAGTTTGCTGATATTGCCAACAAAATTGTTAGGAGAAAAAACCAATGATCGAAACCTTGTTTATCGACCTGGATGATACCATCCTGGACTTTCATAAAGCAGAGCATGTTGCCCTGCAAAAGACGCTGGAATCCTTTGGCATTGAATCCACGGAGCAGATCTGCGCCCGCTACAGCCAGATCAACAGGGAACACTGGGAAATGCTGGAGCGTAAGGAACTGACCCGGGAAGAAGTGCTGGTAGGCAGATTTGCCACCCTGTTCCGGGAGTTGGGCGTGGAGGCAGACGCTGCCCTGTGCGCTGCCCGCTACGGCGAAAATTTGGCTCAGGGCCACTATTTCATGCCCGGCGCATACGAAACCATCCAAAAACTGTTCGGCAAATACCGGATGTACATCGCCAGCAACGGCACCAAAAAGGTCCAGGAGAGCCGCCTGAGAAGCGCCAACATAAGCCATTTCTTCGAGGACATATTTATCTCCCAGGACCTGAAATCCAACAAGCCAGACAAGGCATTTTTTGACGCATGCTTTGAGCGCATTCCGGACTTCTGCTATGCGGAAACCATGATCGTAGGAGACAGCCTGACCTCCGACATTCTGGGGGGCATCAACGCAGGCATCACCACCTGCTGGGTAAATCCACAGCACAAGCCAGCAGAAAACGGGATTCGTCCGGACTATGAGATCGAAAGTCTTTCCCAGCTACCTGGACTTCTGGCGTCTTTATAAAAAGCCGACAGGGGTGTTGCATCATTTTGCAACACCCCTGCTTTTTTATAGCCGCACTTCCACCGGATGGCGGATAACCATAGAATTTTCTGTCACTTCACAGTCCATTGCCAAAACACAAACACCGGCGGCAGCTGCCTCCCGCAACGCCTTTCCAAAAGCAGGGTCGGTATCGTCATTGGGGTGCAGATATTTCACACCCTCCATCTGTATCACGAACAGCACATAGGCTCCCAAGCCCTGTTCCGCCAGCTTTTTCAGTTCCCGCAAATGTTTGACGCCACGCTCTGTGGGCGCATCGGGGAAAGCGCATACGCCATCATTCTCCAACGTCACGCCCTTTACCTCCATGTAACAGGGCAATCCATCCAGCGTAAAGGAAAAGTCCAGCCGGGAATCTCCGTGAACTGTCTCCGGGCGCAGGCGCTGAATATCCCCCAAACCGCCTCTTTGCAGCCACTGCTTTGCCGCCGCATTGGGGGCTTGGGAATCCATATTGATAAGCCGGCCTCCCCTTTCTACGGCTATGAGATCGTATTTTGTTTTCCGGCTTGGATTTTGGGACCGTTCGCACCACACCCGAACACCGGGCACAAGCAGCTCCCGGCACCTGCCGGTATTCTTCACATGGCAAACCTCTTCCCTGCCATCTATTTCCACATAGGCTATAAACCGATTGGGTCTGGCGCGGAAAATCCCCGCAGTCATAGCATTGTAGCGCATACTCTCGCCGCCTTTCCTTTTTATGATACCAGATTTTTTGGCCGCTGCCAATAGAAAGGTCTTGACTTTTTACGTGAGTGTGATATAATTCATTACGCTCCACACGGAGGCTTAGCTCAGCTGGTTAGAGCGCATGCTTCACACGCATGAGGTCACAGGTTCGAGTCCCGTAGTCTCCACCAGAAAAGAAACACCTTTTGTCTACCAGACAAAAGGTGTTTCTTTTCAACGAAATAAATCCCTCGCGGGATTTGTGAAATACGCTTTGCGTGTGAAATATTGCTTCGCAATGTGAAATGCCTGCGGGCGTGGGTGGATTTATTTCATTTCACATTGCGACGAAGGAGCAATATTTCACAATGACCGCGGGTCATTATTTCACAACCGAAGGATATTTCACTGTATCTTTTCTAACGATTATGATATAATTTAAGCAAGAAAGGCGGTGTTATTGTGTCGGATAAGTTTTTGGTTGTTAAGAAATACATTGACCAAATGGACTATTATGCTTTGTTGGCAAGCGGTGCGCCTTCCGATGAATTTGATATGGAGTCAAAGGAAATCAGCGCAAGAATAAGATATGAACATTCGGCGCAGGACATAGCTGAGATAATTGCATCGGTCTTTAATGAGTATTTCGATGAGCACGATGACGCAACAGTGTTTTTAGCTGTTGCGGAACAAATAGAAAAAGAATTATTGAAATGATTTAGCGTACTTTTAGTCTTTCTTACCCCCATTTACGCTACTTTTAGTCGCTCTTTCGCAGAAAACAAAAGGCCACCCAGTAGGGTGGTCTTTTGTTTTCTCAGGGGTGCGGAGGGACTCGAACCCATCTAAATGCAACGCGGACAAGCGTTGCCGGCGAGGCCTTGACCGAGACGAACCTTGATCAAGTCGAGTCCCGTAGTCTTAACTATATAACCACCAGCTTCCTTCGTCCGCCCGCAGGATTTGAATAACATCTTGACAAATTCCTTACTTTTTTCGATAATGGGTATGCTCTTAAAAAAGGAAGTGAGAACTACGAACCATTTACATTTACACCGGGGATTCAGCAGCTTCGTTAAGAAAAACGTGGTTATGGTTATTGCCATGATCGCAGCAATAATCACCTGCTTTTTTGTGCCGCCGGACAACGCGTATCTTGATTACTTCGATGTGAAGACATTAACTTGTCTTTTTTGCGTGTTAGCTGTGGTCTGCGCGCTGAAAAACATCAATTTCTTTTACATATTGGCCAAAAAACTGATCCAGGTATTCCGCAACGCACGGCTTTGTATCCTTGCGTTGGTGTACATCACATTTATCGGCTCCATGCTCATCGCCAATGATATGGCTCTTCTCACTTTCCTGCCCCTTGGCACCTATGTGGTGACCAGCACAGGCAAGGGAAAGTACATGGCCTTCACATTCATCATGCAGAACATTGCGGCCAACTTGGGCGGTATGCTTACCCCCTTTGGCAACCCCCAGAATCTTTATCTGTACACCAAATTTCAGATCCCGTCCACGGAATTTATGGGTATTATGGCGGCGCCCTTTGTGCTGGCAGTTCTGCTGATTACGTTGTGCTGTATCCTATTTGTAAAACCGGAGCCCTTTGAGCTGAAGAATGAAAAAACGCACTTGCCGGTGGGGCGTTCTACCGTCTATCTGCTGCTGTTCATCCTTGCTATTGCCATCGTGTTCCGGGGGATTCCCTATATGGTAGGCCTTGCGGTGATTCCCGCGGTGCTGCTGTTTATGGACCGGAAAGCTCTAAAAATGGTAGATTACCCCCTCCTCCTTACATTTGTGTTTTTCTTTGTCTTTTCGGGAAATATGGCCCGAATCGACGGGGTGCGCCGATTGTTTTCCTTCCTTTTAGAGAAGAACACCCTCCTTGTATCCATGCTTTCCTGCCAGATCATCAGCAATGTGCCCTCAGCGATCCTGCTGTCCCAATTTACAGAGAATTATAAACAGCTTTTGCTGGGCGTGAACATCGGCGGAGTTGGCACATTGATTGCCTCTCTTGCCAGCTTGATTACATTCCGGGAGTACACCAAGCATAACAAAGGGAAAACAGGCTACTACATTTTGCTGTTTTCTGCCTTCAATTTTGCTTTTCTTATGATATTGGCTGCATTTAGCCTGCTTTTCCAATGAAAAAGAAGACCGCCTATGGGCGGTCTTCTTTTTCTTAAGGATAAACTTTTGGACTCAGTGATGGTGGTGATGGCAGGAAGCCTGCCGGGCTTCTACATGACAGTGCTTCTCATGACAATGCTCACCCTCTGCTTCCATTTCCAGCGTTGCATGGACGATACCGTGCTCAGCCAATTCCTCCCGGATATGCTCCTTGATCCTGTGAGTATCTCCCCTGGCTACAACATGCATGGTGGCATAGCTACCCTGCCCATCCATGCTCCAAATATGGATATGGTGGACATCCATCACGCCGTCAATATGGGTGACATGCTCTCTTAGCTGTTCTATATTCACTTCTGCAGGCGTCTTTTCCAGAAAAAGCTCCGCTACTTCCTTCAAATTGCGGACAGCGTTTACAAGAATGAATGCTGCAACGCCAACAGACAGGATGGGGTCGATCCACAGAAAGTCCGTAAAGCGCATGACCACCGCCCCCACCAGCACCACCAGCCAGCCAAGAACATCCTCCAGCATGTGCAGATTTACCGCCCGCTGATTCAGGGACCCCTCCCCATGGGTAAACAAGGCGGCGCAGAAATTCACCGCAACTCCCACCACCGCAAAAACGATCATGCCGCTGTAGTTAACTTCCATTGGTGTGATGAGCCTGCCCACAGCGTGGTACATCACCAACAAAGATCCCAAAAGGAGAATCAATGAAGTGATGGCGCCACCCAGCACAGAATACCGTCCATAGCCGTAAGTATACTTCTCATCTGGCTGCTTCTTGCTTTTTTTCTCAAGAAAATAGGACAGGCCAATGCTAAGGGCATCTCCAATATCGTGGACTGCGTCGGAAGCAATGGCAATACTTCCGGTAAAGATCCCTCCAAAAAATTCAAACACCGCAAACGCTGCATTCAGAATAAAGGCAATCAAAATATTTCTTTGGGTTTTCATGTTTACCACCTGTTTCTTTACACAATTTTATAATACAGCTTATTCGCTGCCGAGCTTACCTTTACTTGACCTGTTCTCAAACCCAGGATAGATAAATTATAGCATAGTATGCGCCAAAAGCAAGTAAGCGCCCAACTAGTTTGATATGGTTTTGTGGACGATATAGGACTCGATTTAATCAATGTGTCACCGCGTCCAGCCGGCGCTAAGCA
>JAZSDS010000072.1:0-25269 GCA_045531275.1 Faecousia sp. | reverse complement strand
TTGATGGAAGTAACGGTAACGGTCAGGTTGCCGCCCTCTGTGGAAGTGTAGGTCCAGGAAGGCGCCATCATAGGCATTGTTGCATAGGTAAGGGTGACGTTGTTGTCGCCCAGAGCCAATGCACTGCCGCTGGGGATGCTGCCGGTGGGCTCGCCGCTGGAAGTTGCAAATACGGCAGGAGCCATTGCCATCAGCATTGCCAGAACAACCAGCAAACTAATGATTTTCTTCATAAGAAAACCTCCTATAAAAATAATACTGTGCATGAAAAATGTATAAAATGCCGATTTTCCATACTTATGTACTATTCAAGTATACTACTTTCTGTTATTTTTAGCAAGTGTTTTTTGCCAAAATTGTCATAATTTAATAACATAATCTACGGTAAATTTACAAAATAGAAATGGGCAGCAGTAAACTGCTGCCCATAACAGAGAATCGTGGGATTACTTAAATGTTGCGCTTGTTTCAATGGTTGCCTTGGGATAGTTGTTCCGTTGATCGGGAAGCGCAGCAATGATGATTTCTACCCTCTGGTTTGCAGAAAGCTTGATAGAAACAGAATCACCCTCTGTGCTGATTACCGTCTCCTGAATGGTTGCACCGGTCTTGGTAGTCACGGTAATACCGCAGCCCGAGTCACTGGAGCAGCCCTCAATTTTGATGGTAAGTGTGCCTGCTTTCGATGCTGTAAAAGTGTAGAACACGCCCTGATCGTTACCCCGCTTCGCAGTGGTGGTGATGGTCTTGTTCAGCTCGTATTTCATAGGATTGCCCTGGGTGCCGGCAGGATAATAGAAATTAACCTTAAATGATTTTGCAGAGGTTCTACCGTTGCCGATCTTCAGCAGCGTAGGCGTGTTTGCGTCGTCACGCTTTATGGATATAGAAACTACACCATTTTCAGGGGTATATGTTTTATCGTTGTAAACAATGTATGCACTGTTGTCCTCTATCTGGATCGTGGCAGAACCGATACCCATAATGGCGTAAAGCTTCATTTCGCCACCGCCGATGCTTTCAGTTTCAAAGGTCTCCATGGCTTTGATAATGGCGTCGTCGGGATTTACCAATTTTCCGTTGGTGTTGAGGGGCTTGTTGATATCGGAGCTGTTGCCCGTGCCGGTGTTATTGCCTGTACCGGTGTTATTGCCGGTGCTGGTGTTATTCCCAGTGCCGGTGCCGGTATTATTGTCGGTGCCGGTGTTATTGCCGGTGCCGGTGTTATTGCCGGTGCCAGTGCTGGACTCTTCCTTCTCGACCAACTCAGCATCCATATCTACAGAGGTAGCAGCGTAATTACCCTTTTCATCAGGCAACACAGAAACAATGATTTGGATCTGCTGACCCTTCTTCACATCAACAGAAAGCTTCTTGCCGTCTGTGCCTTCCCCATCTTCTTCCAACGTTTTATAAATAGATGTAGCAAGATTATTCAGAGCAACAGCAACATCGGCGCCCTTTTCATTTTCCTTAATTGTAAGGGTAAAAACACCTGTTTTATCCGCAGTGTAGCTGTAATACACGCCCTGGGCATTGCCTGCCAAAAGCTTTGCTGTAACGGCACCAAGCTTTAATTCCACAGGCTGCTCCAACGTGCCCTCCAGTGCGCTGAATGCAACTTTATAGACTTGCTTTTCTGTTCCGGGATTTTCAAAAGCGAGCTTTGCAGGTGTTATAGGATCCGGTGTGTTCACCACAAAGGACACTACACCATCCTCAGGCTCATACACTGTCTCTCCATATGCAACAGAGACCGTTTCGCTTTCAACTGTGAGCGCCATACCGGAAACTTTGTACACATCACAGTAAATTGTTTTTCCGGGTTCAACAGTTACTTCAAACTCAGTAACGCCGCCAAACTCCAGAGGTCTCTCCTTTGTGCCCTCGCCATAAACCAACTCTACATTCTCCAAATCTGCCACATTCTCCACGGTGGTCTGGACATAGTCCTCAGCCGCAAAGAACGCAAAGGCGTTTGCGAAGGTCTGAGTGCTGTCGATGCTGCCGGTATAGATCATGCCCACAGTACCAAAGCGGTCCACAATGATGGTTGTGGGGTAAGCAATACCGGTTATCACATCTGCCCAACCTGCATCACATTTTGCCATAGGCAGCGTCAGGGCGTTATCTGTCTTGAATTTTGTAATATCAGCATCATCGTCCTCTGAAACAGGATTCAGCGCCAAAACAGCAACATCTTCGCTGTACATATCATAGGCTTCCTGAAGGTAAGGGAACTCACCCTGGCAGGGCTGACATGCGGTATACCACAGATTCAGCACAACTGCTTTCTTTTCCTTCAGCAGTTCAGAGAGCGTATACGCTGTGCCATCGGGGGTTGTTACAGTAAAGTCGAACATAACGTTGCCAAGACTAATCTTACCCATCTCCTTGCGTAGTTGGGCAGAAATCACGATCTTGGTTTCCGCTGTAGTGATGGTATAGGTGTCCTCTACCACATAACCGTCGGCAACACCCTCCAACACAGCTACACTGCCTTCGGGCACTGCTTCTTCCAGAGCTGCAACACCCTTATCGTCAGTTTTTGCATAGGTAACCAATTCCGCCTTGGTTGCATCCGTGTAGACATACACACCAATGCCCTTCAGCGCCATACCGCCCTCTGTGGTGACCTGAATTGTACAGTCTGTAAGCTCTGTACCAAGGGGTTCCTCCTGCTGAGAACCGCCACCCAGAAGCACAGCAAGCAGAACGCCTACTGCCACCAGCAGCGCTACAGCGCCGCCAATGATCCAGCAGAGCTTCTTATTTGCCAGGAGCTTTGCAAACAGTTCTTTCATCTTTTCCACAATTCAACACTCCTTTTAGCCCTTTGTTACATAACAAAGCGCAAACATCCAACCGATCTCAGGGTTGCATCCTTCAAACAGAAAATCAGGGGAAGATTCTTCCCACCAACCGTGGCAGCCATTCTGGATAATGTATTTCAGGTCATCATTCAAAGGATACACACCCAGATCTTTATCCATATTATCAAAATAATTGGTCAGAATTCCGGTGTAATCCTCTTTTTTAATAAAATCGCCGTTGTCATCGTAGAAATACTCTCTGATGGGTGCGCCACCTGCAGGGCCGTCGCCCTGGATCACAACCTGCAGGGATACATAAGGAGCACCCTTGCCCAAATGCACAAGGACCACAGGACCGTCAGCTGTTCCAAAATGATAGTAACCGTCAGTTTCATTAAAGACGATCTGATTGTTTTCCGTTTTGCCCTTAATATCGACATACGTCAACTTTTCCCCATCAGCTAATTTCAGCGTATAGGGGGCGATATTATGGGTAGTCTTGTACTCCGTCCAGGGTTCATCTGTCACATTCCATTCCGGATCACCTGTCCGGAGAATGCTAAGAACACAGTCTGTATCCTCAGTGCCGCCGTCAACACCGATCACATAATTGGATGTGCCGCCAGCCCCTGTGCCGATCATAGAAGCACCGACAGAAACGGTAAACTTATTGTCAGTTACCTCAGCCGCGCTTTCATTCTGCACAAAGTGGGGCGCGCCATAGTAACCAATGGCAAAATCTCCGTCCACAGAGAATTCGTACGTACCCGCTTCAGTGGGGGTAAACAGGAAATAATTTCTGTCATTAGCCGTTAGAGGAATGTAGGTGCTGCCCACAGTAACGCTATAGGCATCGTAATTCCTGCCCTCGCCAGTTACAGGAGACGTAGCAAACAAGGTGTGTGGCTCTCCCCCAACACTATTCATAAGTACAACCTCAGCAGATGTTGCATTGGCGGTGAGTTTCACCTCGTCATATCTGACATGGTTATCACCGGTAAGGACAAGCTCAACAGCATACTCGCCCCTGGGCAATTCCTTCTGCGCAACACCCTCGCCATTTACCGGCTGCATGGCAACCTGCTTTCCATCCTGAGTAAACTTTACGATTACACCGGAGGTGCAGGGATTCCCCTGCCCATCCAGCACCTTAACCTGATAAGTAGCATTGCCGCCGCAAGCACACAACGCAACTGTGCAAAATAGCACCGTAAGCACCAGGAGCATTGCTTTCATTCTTTTAAACAGCTTCATATTTTTCTCCTCTTAAACAAGAAGCACTAAGTACTATTTAACCCTTAGGGCCCAGATAGTCGTAGTAATAGCAGATCTTCAGCCAGGACTGGTCCACATCATCAAAAGTATACTTATCCATCAGCAACTGCAGGATCTCAGCCAGGCGCTCATCAACAGCTACGCAGCCAACAAGTTCCTTGGACCCGCTGGTGATAACATCATCCAGGTATGTTTTGATCTCTTCGGTCAGATCTTCGCCCTTACCATGGAACTTTCCAGCAAAGACATCATCGATCTGGTACTCTTCTGCATATGTGTCGTAGCTTTCGCCCCACTCTTCCTTAAGCGCCTTCTTTGTAGCATCCACATCATTGTTGTTCTTTGCCATAACGCCCAGGATGTACAGGTCATTTTCATCCTTGGAGAAGTCGAAGCCGCCGAGATCGATCATACCCTTGACCTTCACCACATTACCATTTTCATCCTTCTTGACAGTTCCGTCGTCGTTATAGGCATTAACAGTGGAAATCGGGGCGCTGAACAAGCTGGTCAAGCCGGTAAAGTCAGCATAGATCTTGCTGCCCTTCTTTCCGTCGCCCAGATCCTCGTAATAGAATCCATCGTCGCCCAGGACCGCCTTAACACCGCCGGAAATCACATGGTACATAGCATCGCCGGTGGCATCACTGTCGTAGGTGAAGTAACCGGGAGAGCAGAGGCGGAAATGGTCCAGTTCGCTGGCTACAAACTCGATATCATAGTAGATATAGCCAACTTCATAAACATCCCAGAATGCAATATCAATGTAGTAAGGTGTGCCGGCTTCCATGTAATACACCATGGAGACCTCAGTATTATCATTGAACAGTCTCTCGTCCTGCTCATAAACAAGCAGTTCCTTGTGGTCCTTATCAAAAATCCATGCGTCTACACCGTTGGTAGACTCTGTGCGGGAGGTAATGCGGTAAACGCCGGACTCAGTGGGGATGAATTCAGCCAGCTTGCCTCTGGGCATAATGATCTGGCTGTAATAGAAGTAGTTTGATTCAATATTCTTGCCAAGCTTTGCCTTGTGAGCAGAGAATGTTGCAAGGCCCTTAATGGGATCCTCCAGCTGCTCGCCTTCCGTGCCGTAAGCCTGGAAGTACTTGCAGATCTTCAGCCATTCCTTATCGTCAGCATCATCAAAGCCGCAAACACTGTCAACGATCTTCAGCAGGTCATACAACTCCTGGTTCACGGTACATACGCCGCCCTTTGCATTGGAGGCATAATTACAATACTGCTCCAGTTCGGTGCGGTAATCACGGCCATCCACTGTCACATCACCATTGTATGCCATATCCCATACAGTAGATTCTTCGCTAAACTGGGTATAACCCATCAGGTCGGCCAACAGCAGGGGGCCGTTCTCGCTGCCTACATGGTAGTATCCATCCTTGCTGTTGAACACAATATCAACATATTTATATGTAGCGCCATCTTCGGAAATGGCAGCCTCACGGGGCAGGTATGTCGCAGTGTCGATATCCTCGGCATTCACGACACGCATACCCTTAATGTATACAGTGTCGTCGCCGGCACCATTGGATTCGTCCTTCAGGTAGAACAGAGCAACCTCATAGGTGCCATCCTTGTCGGCAACTACAGGGTAGCAGGATTCCCATTTCTCAGGGTCGTTCACACCGGAAATTGTAAATACATCCTGTCCATCTACAATAACAACAAAAGTATCGTTTCCGGATTCGCTGGACATCAGGTAATCCACACCCAGTGCCTGACCTGCCTTCATTGTCACATCTGCATAGATAACACCAAAGGAGCTGTCGACACCCTGATTGGATGCCTTAATGCACTTTTCACCGTTTTTCTCTGCGGCGATAAAGGGCCAGGCATATTCCTTGCTGTCCTCATCCTCTTCCGCGTGGTAGGTCACTTCAACATTGCCCTTGTTGATCAGCGCGGCAACATTTTCAGAGGTGTCCATAGTATAGGTAGGCTTGGGATTTACAACCAGATCTCCAACGCTGGCATACAGCTTCTGCTGATAATCATCGGCAGTCATGGTTTCAAACAGGCTGGTGAAAGGATTCAGACTGGTGATCGCACCGGCTTCGATCAGGCAAATCACACCGTAACGGTCCACGATAACAGAGGTAGGATAGCCGGTAATGCCAAAGGTATTTGCCCAGGTTGTGGGGCAAGCAGCCAGTGGGAAGCTCAGGGACAAATTATAGTTGGCAGGGAAAGCAGCGATGGCTGCATCAGTCTCACCCAGGGGGTCCAGCGCAACGATGCCAACCTTGTCCTTATACTGCTGATAGGCTTCCTCCATGTAAGGGAACTCTGTCACGCACCAACTGCAGCCGGTATACCAGAAGTTCAGCAGAGCCATTTTCTTTTCCTTCAGCATTTCAGACAAGGTGATCTTAGTGCCGTCCGGAGCAGTAACAGTAAAGTCGTACATCACATCGCCCAAGCCAAGCTGTGCGGTAGAAAGATCTTCGTCCTTGATCAGAGAGGATTTCAGCACAATATCGGCAGTGTTACCCTCAAAGCTGTAAGACTTCTGAACTTCGTATCCCTTGGGAACGCCAGAAAGCTCAATGGCATAGGTGCTGCTCTTGGGAATATCAAAGCTGATGCTGCCATTTTCATCGGTCTGGCCAAATTCCTTCATATCGGTGAGGGAGTCGTCAGCATAGATATAAACATCGATACCGGACATCACCATACCACCCTGTGTCTTCAGGTTCACAGTGTAGCCACTCTTCTCCCCAGAATCAGTTCCGTCGGGAGTTTCGTTTTCCTTACAACCAGCCAGCATAGATACCATCATCGCCAGCACAAGGAAAATAAGCATCATTTTCTTCATTCTCTTCATGGTTTCCTCCTGAAATCACTCTGATATTGTAGCTTTGTATGCTATGGTCATACTATCCTTATTATACATATATAAAGATACCATAAACGAGTAGTTCCGTCAATAAAGATTTTCCTATTTAGAGATCTGCCTGTAGGCTCTCAAACCGCAATTTTAACTGATGCCGTACCGGCTTCCCCTCTTGACAAATTTTTATGCATTGACTATAATTTTGTTGGCATGGGCCTGTAGCGCAGTTGGGAGCGCATCACATTCGCATTGTGGGGGTCGTCGGTTCGAATCCGATCAGGTCCACCAGAAAAGAAACACCTTTTGTCTACCGGACAAAGGTGTTTCTTTTTACTCGCTGATATGATATAATACCTCCAAAAAGGAGGTGTTCATTGTGTCAGAAAATAAATTTACGGTTAATATTAATGCAGCAGTAGCCATGCTGAAAAAAATGTTACTTCTTGCAAAGAACAAGAAACGACTTATTATTATCACCGGTGCTGCAGTTATATTGACCTTGGCCGTAATCATTTCTTTTCCCTCACCCCCATCCAAACAACCGGCTAGTGACACCACCGCTTCCCTGTCTGATGCCTCCGACATTTACCGAAATGCAGCGGATAAGCTGTTAATTGCAGACTCGCTTGAGCTGACCGTCTCTCAGGAAATAGAAACTGTGATCGGCAGCGAAACCTTTACAGAGAAGTCACAGCAGACAATCACGTACAGTGGACTGAGCAGCGAACAGCCCCTGGGCATTATGAACGAAGACCTGACCATTGGTACCCACAATGTCAACATTCAGGAAATCTACGCAAATGATGTCGGGTATTATACTGTAGCAGGTGCATGTTTTCAGAGTGACCTTTCCTTTGACGAATACTTCGGACGGTATTTACCCGCCACACCTTTTAACACCGATTTATACAGGAGCATTACCGCTGTCAATAGCGGCAACGCTACTGCAATTACTCTGACAAATGCCACAGGTATTGAAACCTGGTGCCATGCAAACGGCGCGCAATTTATTTCTGCAGAGGCAACTGCACTTATTGATAATGCAGGAAATCTGACCGAATATCAATATAAAGCATCCTATACTCACAATGACATTTTTACACGCTTTGTGGCTACTGTAAAAATCAACAACGCACCGGATACCCCAATCACTCCGCCGACAAACACATCCTCCTATAAAGAAATTGAAAATCTGGATACGCCGAGATTGCTGGAAAGGGCCTGCGGTTACCTGCTGAA
This sequence comes from Faecousia sp., assembly GCA_045531275.1. GTDB lineage: Bacteria > Bacillota > Clostridia > Oscillospirales > Oscillospiraceae > Faecousia. The sequence goes on along the minus strand of JAZSDS010000072.1, from coordinate 17,088 downwards.
GGCAGGAAGTGTCACAGCAAAATACTCTGACAGCATTTCCTGCCAGGCATTTGGAGATCAACGCACACAGAGCGTTACTCTGAACTTGGTGGACACCTCACAATTTCTTGCAAAAATTGATACTGTAGTTGAAATAAGCAACAGTGGTAAGTTAGGCCCTGAACGCAAGATTAACCAAACCGAGCGTTTTACAGAAGGTGTGTATCAAATCACCACCGACAACAACCCACCCACAGAAAATTCTGATATTGACACTGCCGCAATGCAGCAATACTGCAAAGATTTACTGATCGGCACCATTGCACTGCCCCAATATATCACCGGTGCAAAAGTAAGTGAATCTGAAGATACCTACAGGATCGATTTTACCGCAAACGAAGAATTCGCAGGGAACATCAGCAGGCAAGCATGTAAAACCCTGTATCAGGACGAGGAGATCCTCTCAAAACAGAGCCAGGAATATAAAACCGACAAGATAACCTGCTACCTGACTATCCACAAGGAAACAGGTCTTCCTGTTGCCTCAGGATTCCTATACAAAGGCACCTACACAATTGACGCACTTCCCTATCGACTGATTTATCAGGCAGATCAACAATACGATTTGATAACCGACCACGCATACCGTAATATTACAGAAAACTAAACAACATACCGCCCCGCAGATATTCCTGTGGGGCGGATTATTATTGCTCATTGAGCCTTTTGGCAAGAAGCCTTGTAACCTCAGCGCAGCGTCTTGCTGCTATATTCTCAAAGGTGGGGTAATCCATCTCGGCAGAATCGTCTGCCTTGTCAGAAATTGCCCGAATCACTACAAAGGGAACCTCATTCCGCCACGCAGCATGGGCAATGGCAGCACCTTCCATCTCCGTACACAAGCCTTGCGTGTTTTCAATGATCTCCTGCTTGATCCCTTTGCTGCAGATAAACTGATCGCCACTGGCTACCCTACCGATCCGAGCATGGCCTTCACAGACCTGCTGAGCTGCATCGTACGCATAGTCTACAAGGGTTTTGTCAGCAGGATATGCATGGACCGCCATCCCAGGCACCTGTCCCACGGGATAATCGGGATTTAGATTATGGCAATCAAAATCATGGTACATGGCATCACAACCAATAACAAAGTCACCGATATCCAGATCCGCACACAAAGAGCCGGCCACTCCGGTATTCACAATGTGGGTCACCTCAAAGCAGTCACAGAGAATCTGCACGCACACAGCGGCATTTACCTTTCCCACGCCGCACTGGGCCACAACAACAGGAAGCCCCTCCAACCGACCTTGGTAAAAGGTTATTCCAGCCCGTTGTACAGCACTCATTTCCTGTAGTGAATTCCTCAGTGTTTCCACCTCAACGGCCATAGCGCCGATAATTCCCAATTTTCTCATAGTAATCTCCTTTATTCAGGGTAAACAAGCCGATCATCACTTATATTTTCAAGTAAAGCGGCATACTTTTTTCCCCAATACGTTGCCATAGGTAAATTCATATCCAGATAGTTGCCGCAGTCTCTGGTAGAAGCACCCGGTACTTCTCCGGAAAAATCACCGACAAAGCAGAAGCAACCCCTAACCAGTGGCAGCACATCCCGGGAACTGTAGTCCCCTGCAATCAGCAGATAAAAACCCGTCCTGCAACCCATGGGACCAAAGTAAAGGACCTTGTCCTTCCAGACAGGCTCATTGCGCAGATAGGTGGCGCCAAGGTGTTCAATGGTATGGACCTCGGCAGTGTTCATCACCGGCTCCGCATTGGGACTTGTGAGGCGCAAATCAAAGGTCGTTACCGTTTCAGAGCCCACCTTGTCCTTTCTGGACACATAGAGCCCCGGCTGAAGCCGATTATGGTCGATGGTGAAGCTTGTAATTTTTTCCATCTTATTCTCCTTAGTTTGAAGCTTTTTTACATGATACCCCAATTTCTTGCCGATTGCAAGGTCAAAGCCACAAAATCACACCACTTGCATTTTAATAAAATTAAAGATATAATGTTATCAAGAAAATACGAAAGGTGGCGCAAATATGGAAGAACAGTTTAATGGCCAACCCCGCCCCCGAAATCCCCGGCGCAAGCAGCGCTCGCAATTGCAGATTTTTAAGGAAGCATATTTGCCTGTTGTGATTGCAGGCATCGCCCTGTTGCTGATTCTGATATTTATTATTGGCTCTATTGTGCGGAGGGTACAGCGCAGCAATTACGAAGCCCAGGTGAGCCTGGACGCTTCCATTGCCCAGCAGGAGGAAGCAGAACGACTGGCTCAGCAGGCACAGGCCTTGATGGACAAAGCCTCCGGTCTGGCTGCGCAGTTTGATTATGCCGGTGCGATTGCCGCCCTGGAAAGCTTCGAGGGCAGTATGGCAGATTACCCGGAGATGGCACAAAAGCATGAGGAATACACAAACGCCCAGGACAGTCTTATCCCATGGGATGACCCAAACCAGGTGCTGAACCTCTCTCTTCAGCAGATGATCGCCGACCCCGCACGAGCCTTTGCGGACGAAACCTACGGCACATCCTATAACAACAATTTCATAACAACCGACGAATTTGCCAAAATTCTGCAGCAGCTCTATGAAAACGGCTATATTTTGGTAAACCTTGAGGATATCACATCCGAAACTGGCGCTAAAACCCTGTACCTTCCCAACGGCAAAAAGCCACTGATCCTCACCCAGACCAATGTGAATTATTACACATACATGACAGACGGAGACGGAGACAAGCTGCCGGACAAGGATGGCGACGGTTTTGCAAGCAAGCTGATACTGGATGACAATGGCAATATTACTTGCGAACTTGTTAACAGCGACGGAAGCACTGTTACCGGACTTTACGATATGGTGCCCATCCTGGAATCCTTTATTGAGACCCACCCTGACTTCTCCTACAAAGGCGCCAGAGCCATTTTGGCTGTCAGCGGCTACGACGGCGTATTTGGCTACCGCACAGGCTCTGCCGCCGAAGAATCCCTCGGCAAGGCACATCGGGACCAGGAGGTAAACGATGCGGCTCAACTCATCCGTAAATTGCGGGACCTCGGATACCAAATCGCATGTTATACTTACGGAAACGAGCCATACGGCGAGTGCACTGCCGCTCAAGTCAGTGATGATCTTGAGAAATGGGAAACGGAAGTAATCCCCGTCCTTGGTGACACCGATATTTTCGTGTTCGCCCGTAATAGCGACATTGGAGAGAAGGGCATCGCCTATTCCGATGACAAATATACCCTCCTCCAGTCCAGAGGCTACCGCTATTTCCTAGGCTTCTGCGAGGATGGCACGCCCTGGTTCTCCGATCACGGAAGTTATATCCGTCAGGGCAGAATTCTGGTAACAGGTGCCAACATCACCGACCATCCGGATTGGTTTGAGGGCATCTTTGACGCATCCTCCGTGTTGGATACCGCAAGAAACAGCACTGCCGATGACTCCCAGAACACCGACAGTTAAAACCTACCGCCAAAAATTACCTCCGGGAATTCTTAGAAGAATTTCCGGGGGCTTAACTTTTAGGACATTATAGACCGCAATGCACTTCCTCTAATCTTTTCCCCGGAGCTCAATGATCTGGTCACGCAGCACTGCAGCATACTCGTACTCCATCATTTTTGCCGCTTCCTTCATTTGTTTTTCCAACCGGGCGATCTCTTTTTCCTTTTCCGCCTTTGTCATCTTTACACCGGTTCGACCCTTCCGTTCTGCCGTTGGGGAGGATATTTCGATCAGGTCACGGACCGACTTTATAACGGTTTTGGGAACGATCCCATGGGCCTGATTGTATTCATCCTGAATTTGGCGGCGGCGCTTTGTCTCATCAATCGCAGCAGCCATTGAAGGCGTGATCTTATCCGCATACATGATTACAAGTCCCTGAGCATTTCTGGCGGCCCGGCCAATGGTTTGTATCAGACTGGTTTCCGAGCGGAGGAATCCTTCCTTATCCGCATCCAGAATGGCAACCAAGCTAACCTCCGGCAAGTCCAATCCCTCACGCAACAAATTGATGCCGATAAGGACATCAAACTTTGCCATACGCAGATCCCGTATGATCTCCATACGCTCCATAGCGCCGATATCCGAGTGCATATACCGCACACGAATACCCGCCTTCAGCAGATACGCTGTCAGGTCTTCCGCCATTTTCTTTGTCAGTGTGGTGACAAGGACCCTTTCATTCCGGGCGCTTCTTGCATTAATTTCCCCAATTAGGTCGTCGATCTGTCCATCTATAGGGCGGACCTCCACCACAGGATCCAATAGTCCTGTGGGACGGATCACCTGCTCCACTGTCTGCCCGGAGCGGGTACGCTCATATTCAGCAGGTGTAGCAGACACATAGATCACCTGATTGATCTTGGATTCGAACTCCTCAAAATTCAGTGGCCTGTTATCGTAGGCCGAGGGCAGGCGGAAACCATAGTTGACCAAGGCGTCCTTGCGGCTTCTGTCTCCGGCGTACATAGCCCTGCACTGAGGCAATGTCACATGGCTTTCATCCACAAACATCACAAAATCCTCAGGGAAATAATCCAGCAGTGTTGTCGGCGGTGTCCCCGGCTGTCTTCCCTGAATTACCCGGGAATAGTTTTCAATACCGCTGCAAAAGCCGATTTCCGTCAGCATTTCCAGATCATAATTGGTACGCTGGGCGATCCGCTGCGCTTCAATCAGCTTGTCATGATCACGGAACCAGGCAACCTGTTCATCACATTCCCGACGAATATCCTGCATGGCCCGCTCCAGCTTTTCCCGGGACGCTACATAGTGGCTGGCGGGATAGATGGCCACATGGTCAATATACCGCTCTACCATTCCCGAAACCGCGTTGATCTCAGAGATACGATCAACTTCATCGCCAAAGAACTCAATCCTTATGGCCCTGCCCGACCAATAAGCCGGATAGACCTCCAGTGTGTCGCCCCTTACCCGGAATTTATTACGGGAGAAATCAATATCATTCCGCTCATAGCGGATCTCTGTGAGCTTGCGCAATATGTCATCCAGAGGACGCTCCTGCCCAACCCGCAGAGAGATGACCATACTTCTATAGTCGATGGGGTCTCCCAGTCCGTAGAGGCAGCTTACCGAGGATACTACGATCACATCCCGCCGCTCAAACAGCGCCGAGGTAGCGCTGTGGCGCAGTCTGTCAATTTCCTCGTTAATGGAAGAATCCTTCTCAATATAGGTGTCCGTATGGGCAATATATGCCTCCGGCTGATAATAGTCGTAGTAGGAAATAAAATACTCAACAGCATTATTGGGGAAAAACTCCCGGAACTCAGAGCATAGCTGGGCCGCAAGCGTTTTGTTATGGGCAAGCACCAGTGTGGGTCTGTTAAGCTTCTCGATAACTGATGCCATGGTAAAGGTTTTTCCGGAACCGGTGACACCCAGCAAAGTCTGCTCCCGAAGACCCCAGTCTACACCCTCCGCAAGCCTTTTAATTGCCTCAGGTTGATCTCCCGAGGGTTTATATTCAGATACCAACTGGAATTTGTCCATAGCTACACCTCCTCTTTATAAAAACGCAAGTCAACAGCGCTTTTACCGACGCTATTACCCCTGGGTATTCCCCGCCAATACGCTTTTGCCGGTTGAATAATCAATATCCACCCCAGGCTGGCTATTGTAAACGTAGACATTGAAGCAAATCCCCTGACCATTATCTTCCACAGATCTTGCTTCCATCTGTACGCCCCGGGCAACCAAATTATCCCCGTCAAAGACAGGGGTTACACGGTAAATCACATGATAACCTGTTTCCTTTACATAGTCTGCCACCATATTCTCAAAAGGCAGCATTCCCTCCACATTCAGGTATCGGGTCCCGGTTATCAGATTTTGCTCATTGGCATTCTCACCGGTGAGTTGAAACCCAATCAAATGGCATCGGTTATAAAGATACTTTCCGTCTACGCAGTCGTATTTCACCGTTTGCCAGCCTGAGGGCTTAATTTGGCCGATATTGCCCCTGTCCTCAGTGGGCATAAGCTCTGTTCCAACACAAGCCATAGTGTATCCGCATCTTCCCAACGCATCCAAGGGGGAATAATGCTCGTATGCATCTGTCACCATATCTTCCTGGTTAAACTCCGGCTCATTGTTATTGATGACCACATAAGGTTCGCCGGAAAAACCGGGAACATTCATCACAGAATCGCTGTAGGCAGGTCTTTGGGCATCCCTGATGAAATACCCCGCAACAAGCACAACCGCGGCAATCAGGGTAATCAGTGCCCGTGAGGGTCTTTTTTTCATAGCGTATACACCTCCATGGTGATCAAATCATGGGAATTCCCGGGAAAATCCATGCTGCATTTCAAATTCCACTTACCTGCAATTTCCAAAGGAAACACCACATCCCGGGGGTAAGTCCGGTTCCATCTGAATACGATCAATTCATCAATTTTGTGGTAATACGGCGCAAGGTCCACATTTTCCACAAAACAGTAATCTTCCCGGCCCGAAAGGTCCAAAAAATTCTCATCCTGCAAGGCATTTCCCGAAACACCCTTAAACAGATCATAGGAGTATCCGTTCATCCAGAGCTTACAGCCCTGGGTGTAAGCTGCAATCTTTTGGCATACCACCCGGTCCCGGCTCTGCCGGCGTCCGTTAAAAAGCATACCGTTATGATCATCCAGGCAAACTATAATTTTCATAAGCTTTATTCATCCAACTCAGCGCACACAGCATCCGGATCATACAATCTGGACAACACCATCGATATGTAATCCTCATCCGTGGTCACAATGTGATCGTTCAGTACAACATCCACCATGCATAGTGCTCTTGCAACCCGGTGGGTGGTCATAACATCCTCATGGGACGGAATTGCCAAGCCGCCTGGGTGATTATGCGCCAGTACAACAGACGTAGCGTTCTCCGTCAGTGCAATATCCACGATCTTACGGATGGAAATAGAAGCGGAATTTATATTCCCTTCGCCTACCTCCCGGCAACTGATGACCATACATTTAGAGTCCAGGCACAGCAGCATAACCGTTTCATTCTTTCTTCCCGTCAGCCTCTCCTTCAGATACAATCCGCATGCTTCATAGGTATTCAGAATCACATCTTCTCTGCTGCTGATGGGATAACGAATGCAGATTTCCTTCAAAAGCTTTATAAATGCGGCTGCATTTCTACCAACGCCATCCACCTTCGCCAGTTCTTTCACCGGCGCGTCCAGCACCTTTGCCAGAGTACCGAAGCGCTTAATGAGATTATGGGCGATCTCGTTTGTATCCCGTCTGGGAATACAGTAAAACAAAACGAGCTCCAGAACCTCATGTTCCTCAAAGCCGGAAAGTCCGTCACGAAGAAACCGCGCTTTCAAACGCTGACGGTGACCGTCGTGAATTGACATATTTTTCACCTCAAATACGATTTTTCTTGCTATTTCTCCATTATCTCGTTAAAATAGGCTTAGGCAGCTTTCGTCGAATTTTGTCGACGAAAAATTTACAGAAATTTGCACATGATATGCCAAGAGGAGGCGCTTCATGGAAAGATCTATAGATCCCCAGGAAATTCTGGAGCATGTCAAATCTCCTGCATTTCTTGTACAGGACGGTATTATACAAAAAATCAATCACGCCGCTGCAGCGCGGCAAATCACAACCGGTACGCCTGTGGAGGATATTATCTCCATCGGCAAGGAAGAATACAAATGCTTTACAGGCGGAAGACTGTGTCTTTCTCTTTGTGTGGACAATATCACTTTTCACGCATCGGCAGTAAAGATGGAAAACTGTGATGTGTTTTACCTGGAGTCCGAATTTCCGGAACCGGAGCTTCAGGTGCTGGCTCTGGCTGCGCAGCAGCTTCGTGAGCCACTGGCTGATGCGCTGACCTCTACTGATGCGCTTCTCCCCAAAAACGAACAGGAAACAAACCCTGCACTGACACACCAACTCAGTCAAATCAACCGCAGCCTGCATCGAATCCACCGGGCTCTTTGCAACATGACTGACGCTGCGCAATACAGCAATCCGCGCCTATCCAGAACAGAAGTGCGGGATCTTTGTGAAGTGGTTGCAGAAATCGTGGATAAGACAAGCCATATGTCCTCCGTGACCGGACACACTATCACATTCAAGAAACAGCAAAAGGCCATTTACTGCAGCATCGACACAGAAAAGCTGGAGCGGGCGCTGCTGAACATGATATCCAACGCTATCCGATACTCAACCCCGGAAAGCCCAATTGAGGTAACCCTTGTACGCAACGGCAAGCTATGCGCTTTGTCTGTCTGCAACCACGGACGGGATCTGCCTGACCATGTCCGGGCCAATCTGTTTAGCTGCTTCCTTCGGGAGCCCGGTCTTGGTGACGGCTGCAACGGAATCGGTCTGGGAATGACCATAGTTCGCAGCACTGCCATTGCCCACGGAGGAACGGTGCTGTTTGACCAACCCGAGCCCGATCAGATCCGTTTTACCATGACACTGCCTGTTCACAACGGTCGGGAAAATCAGGTCCGTTCCCCTGTTCTCTTCCCTGCGGACTATGCCGGTGGTTACGACCATGCGCTGACAGAGCTGTCAGACATTCTGCCGCCGGATCTGTATAAATGAATATGTACCCTCCCCGGTCACCCGACCGGGGAGCATTTTTTACAAATAGGGCTTTAAATACCGACCTGTATAGCTTTCTTCTACCGCCGCCACCTGTTCCGGTGTGCCCTGGGCAATAATACGACCGCCTTCGTCGCCGCCTTCCGGACCAAGATCAATTATATAGTCCGCAGTCTTGATAACATCCAGGTTGTGTTCAATGACCAGCACTGTATTTCCAGCATCCACCAACTGCTGCAGAACATCTATGAGCTTGTGTACATCTGCCGCATGAAGGCCCGTGGTAGGTGCATCCAGAATATAGATGGTGCGGCCTGTGGATACTCTTGCCAATTCTGTCGCAAGCTTTACCCGCTGGGCCTCTCCGCCGGAAAGGGTGGTGCTGGATTGTCCCAGTTTTACATAGCCCAAGCCGACTTGGACCAGCGTCTGGGCCTTTCTGTGGATCTTGGGGAGATTCTGGAAAAATTCTACAGCCTCTTCTGCTGTCATATCCAGGACCTGGGCGATATTTTTCCCCTTGTACTGCACTTCAAGAGTCTCGCGATTGTAGCGCTGCCCCCGACAAACCTCACAGGGTACATACACATCCGCAAGAAAATGCATTTCAATCTTAACCAGGCCGTCTCCATTACAGGCTTCGCAGCGTCCGCCCTTTACGTTAAAGGAAAATCTACCCGGTCCATAGCCACGCATTTTTGCATCCGCAGTAGACGCAAACAGGTCACGGATATCGTTAAACAGACCTGTATAAGTGGCAGGATTTGAACGGGGTGTGCGGCCAATGGGACTCTGGTCGATATCGATGACCTTGTCCAAATACTCGATTCCTTTAACACATTGGCACTGGCCGGGGCGGGTACGGGCATGATTCAGTTTACCAAGGAGGGTCTTATTCAAAACCTCCCCCACGAGACTGGATTTTCCCGAGCCGGATACACCTGTTACACAGGTCAATGTGCCTAAGGGGATAGATGCGTCAACGTTCTTCAGATTGTTTTCTGTTGCACCGCATACCGCAAGCATTTTTCCGTTCCCTGTTCTGCGTTTTGACGGAACAGGGATTTTTTTCGCACCAGAAAGGTACTGACCGGTTATAGACCGGGGATTTGCAATCACATCTTCAATAGTACCGGCCGCAACAATCTCGCCACCATGACTGCCGGCCCCAGGACCCACATCCACGATATAATCTGCAGCACGCATAGTATCCTCGTCATGCTCCACAACAATTAGCGTATTACCAATATCACGCAAACGCTTCAGCGTAGCCAAAAGCTTATCATTATCACGCTGGTGCAGGCCGATAGAGGGCTCGTCCAGAATATATAGCACGCCCATCAGCGATGATCCGATCTGGGTAGCCAGACGGATCCGCTGACTTTCTCCGCCGGATAGTGTGGAAGCAGCTCTGGACAGCGTCAGATACTGCAAACCCACATCCATAAGGAAGCGAAGCCGGGCCTTGATCTCCCGTACGATCTGTTCCGCCACCAGGGCCATATTGCCCTCCAGTCTAAGACTGTCCATAAACGCCAATCCCTGCCGGATACTCATTCGGCAAAAATCCATAATACCGATTCCGCCAACAGTAACCGCTCGTGCAACATCCGAAAGGCGGTCTCCATGGCAGTGGGGGCAGGGAGCCGTTGCCATGCACTCTTCCAATTCCTTCCGGGCAGCATCGGATTGGGTCTCTCTGTATCTGCGGCTGATATTATTCAGAATTCCTTCGAAGGGCTGTTCCAGCACACCCATACCGTTTCCACGGTTATAGGTCATACGCAGCTTCTCACCTTTGGTACCGTTAAGGATCACATCCATGGCCTGCGGTGACAAGTCCTTTACCGGATCTGTTAGAGAAAAGTGATATTTCTGGGCAAGCGCCTCAAAGTACATTCTAAAAATCGAATCTGTACGGGCGCTGCTCCATCCGGAAGCTTGAATTGCGCCTTCGAATATAGACTTGGTTTTGTCGGGGATAACAAGATCCTCATCCGCAATAAGCTGAAAGCCAAGTCCGGTACAGTCAGGACAGGCGCCGGCAGGATTATTAAAAGAAAACATTCTAGGCTCCAGTTCCGTCAAACTGATGCCACAGTCCTCACAGGCGTAGTTCTGAGAAAAACTGATTTCATCATTGGTATCCGGCAGATAGACAGTGACCAAACCACCGGAGTGGTGACAGGCAGTTTCCACCGAATCCGTCAAACGTCGACGCTGTCCCTCCCTGATAACCAGGCGGTCTACCACCAGTTCTATAGTGTGCTTCTTGTTCTTTTCACAGTCTATCTGTTCGTTCAGATCGAATGTGATCCCATCCACACGCACCCTGGTAAAGCCCGCCTTCCTGGCATCATCAAAGACTTTGGCATGCTCACCCTTTTTACCCCGGATCACAGGAGACAGCACAATGAATCTTGTTCCCTCACCCAGATTTTCGATCCTGTCAACGATCTGATCTATGGTTTGCCTACGGATCTCCTTGCCGCATTTAGGGCAGTGAGGAACACCGATCCGGGCCCACAGAAGCCGAAGATAGTCATAAATCTCCGTTACAGTACCGACTGTGGAGCGAGGATTCTTGGAGGTTGTTTTCTGGTCAATAGAGATAGCCGGAGACAGTCCATCAATGGCTTCCACATCCGGCTTGTCCATCTGCCCCAGAAATTGCCGGGCATAGGAGCTAAGACTTTCAATATAACGCCTCTGTCCTTCCGCATAAATTGTATCGAACGCCAGACTCGATTTGCCCGAGCCTGAAAGTCCTGTAAATACCACAAGCTTATCCCTGGGAATGGTCAGGTTTATGTTTTTAAGGTTGTTCTCTTTTGCGCCCCGGATCTGAATTTTATCATTCATAAGCAGGCTCCTAGCTCATAATATATTATTCTTAGTATTATACCACGAAAAACATCGGTATACAAGACAGACTTTACAATCCGTCCTCACTTTCCTCATCCACTCACTGCCCGCGGGCTGATATTGTCGAATTGTTGGAACAAACAGGAAATAAAGTGGTTTTTTTAGTGGTATTTTTATGCTGATAAGTGTTGCAATTATCTACCAAGTAATGGTATAATACCCTCAGAATAGTCCATAGTGGGTCTATGGGCAGAAAAAGATAAAAAAGCGAGGTATATCTTAAGATGATTGCATACGGAGATAACATTAAGATTTTCTGCGGCAATTCCAACCCGGCATTTGCACAGACCGTCTGTAAAGAGTTGGGACTGACCATTGGACAGGGTGAAGTTAAGACCTTTTCTGACGGAGAAGTTGCAGTTTCCCTGTACGAAACCGTCCGTGGTGCTGATGTGTTCCTGATTCAGTCTACCTGTAAGCCCGTCAACGATAACCTGATGGAGCTTCTTGTTATGATCGATGCTTGCCGTCGTGCTTCTGCTGGACGTATCACCGCCGTGATCCCCTACTTCGGCTATGCCCGTCAGGACCGCAAGGCAAAGAGCCGCGATCCGATCTCTGCCAAGCTGGTTGCCAACATGCTCACCGCCGCCGGCGCTGACCGTGTGCTGACCATGGACCTCCACGCTGCCCAGATTCAGGGCTTCTTTGATATCCCTGTTGATCATCTGCTGGGCAACCCCGCTTTTGTCAAATATTACCTGGAGAAGTTCCCCGAGGATAAGTTTAACCATGACGACTTTGTTGTTGTTTCCCCCGATGTTGGCTCTGTTGCCCGGGCTCGCGCATTTGCAACAAAGGTCCATATGGGTCTGGCTATCGTGGATAAGCGCCGCCAGAAGGCTAATGTCTGCGAGGTGATGAATGTCATCGGCGATGTTAAGGGCAAGACCTGTATCCTGTTCGACGATATGGTAGATACTGCCGGTTCTCTGTGCAACGCTGCCAACGCCCTGGTCGAAGTAGGCGGCGCTAAGGAAGTTTATGCCTGCGCTACCCACGGTGTTCTCTCCGGCCCCGCCTTTGATCGGATCGAAGCCAGCGTTATTAAGGAACTGGTTGTTCACAACACCATTCCCGTATCTGAGGATTGTACCTGCAAGAAAATCAAGCAGCTGGATGTTGCTCCCATCTTCGCCCGCGCTATTGCGCATATCCATGGCGGCACCTCCATTGCTGACCTATTCTAAGCTGTGTTTGGAAGAAATTCTGAAAGCTGGCTGATCGTCGGCCTGGGAAACCCCGGCAGTCAATACACCCGCACACGACACAACTGTGGCTTCCGGGCCATAGATATGCTGGCGGATAAGCTTAACTGCAAGGTGGATAAGGGTAAGTTCCAGGGACTTTATGGGCAGACTGTCTATAACGGCAAGAAGCTGTTCCTGCTAAAACCTCAGACCTATATGAATCTGTCCGGTCGCTCGGTCCTGCAGCTTTCTGCTTACTTCAATATTCCTCCTCAGAGGATCATCGTTCTTTTTGACGACATATCGCTGGCTCCCGGCAGACTCCGTGTTCGTGGCGATGGCTCTGCCGGCGGTCACAATGGTATCAAGTCCATTATCGCTGAGCTTGGCAGCCAGGATTTTCCACGGGTAAAGATCGGCGTCGGCGGAAAACCAGAGCCGGAACAGGATCTTGCAGACTGGGTGCTCTCAGGCTTCACTGCCTCCGAGGAGAAATTGCTCTCTTCCGCATTGTGCAACGCAGGAGATGCTGCCTTGTGTATTATAGACAAAAGTATACAGGACGCAGCTAACCGTTTTAACGGTGCACAGTAATCCTAATATTGTAGAATTAACACGGAAAGGGGAAACTCCCCTTTCCGCGTTACTGCGTGGAACAAAAAACTTGCGAGGTGCTTTATGGAAAAGCTGTTATCCTTCCTTCGTACCATACCGGAATACAACATCCTGCTCAGCAGTGTTGCCCAAGGTGAAGCCGCTGCAGTCACCGGCATTGGTCAGATCAATCGCAGCCATCTGATAGCCGGCCTGTATCAGGATATCTCCCGCCCCCTGATTCTCCTTTGTCAGGATGATATAGCCGCTAAACGTCTGCAGTCCGAACTGAATTCCTTTACAGGTAACACTTTTCCCGTTTTGCCCTCCCGAGAGCTTACGCTTTATGATTCCGCTGCTGTTTCCCGGGGCTGGGAACAGAAACGACTGCGTCAGCTTCACGATCTTTTATGTGGCAAGACCCGGGTGCAGATCCTGTCCTGGGAATCCTTTTCCCAACGGACAATACCTCCCACCGTACTGCAAACCACAGTGTTTTCATTAGAGGTCGGAAGAACCTATCAAATTAATACTTTATTAAACAACCTGACCGAGGCCGGCTACAGCCGCTGTGACATGGTAGAGGGACCCGGTCAATTCGCAGTCCGGGGCGGTATCCTGGATGTTTACTCCCCTGCTGCCGATCTTCCGATTCGGGCTGAATTCTTTGGCGACGAACTGGATACGATGGGTTATTTTGACCCAGATACCCAGCGAAGAACTGAAAATATCCAACAGATTCTTATTTTACCTGTAGGCGAGACGCAGCCCATGCTCCACCCTGAAGGTCTGTCCGGACTGTGCGAAGATCTGCGTTCTATGATCAGCCGCCAGCGCAGGCGAAAAACGCCCAACGACGCCTTGATTGCAACGCTGGAGCGGGACCTTGATAAGTATGAAAACGGTCTGATGAATTCTGCCTCTGACCGTTATATGGCTCTGATCTATCCGGAGTATGCGACAGCAGCTGACTATATCACCAAAGACGCCATACTCATATTATGCGATCAAGGCAATCTCCACCGGGCAGCCCGATCCCGCACAGAGGAAGTGGGCATGCAACTGGACAGCCTGCTTCAGGCCGGCCTTGTGGCCGGTGAGCTTTGCGATTATGTATGCCAGTGGGAAGATTTTACCGATTTCCTGAAAAAGCGCACAGTAATCTATCTTGACGCTTTTGCAGGGAGTGCCTATCCCGAGGAGAGACCCCCAAAGCAACTTCTTCCAATAAGTGCGAAACAGCTTCCCGGCTACGGCGGCAGTCTGGATACGGCAGCGGCGGATCTTGCCCATTATCAAAAAAACGAATTTGCATCCCTGGTGCTTTGCGGATCCCGCCGCCGGGCGGAACTGCTGCAGGAAATGCTCAGCAACAAAGGCCTTTCGGCATTTCTATGCATCCCTATGACTACCCTCCCCCAGCCTGGGCAGATACTTCTTTGCGAAGGCGCATTGCCCTACGGCATGGAATACCCAAGCTCCAAACTGGCGGTGCTCACAGAAGGTCAGCTGTTAGCCCACAGAGAACCAAAGAGAAAGCAGAAAAAATCTGCCACCAATAGGCAGAAATTGAACTCCTTTACCGATCTTACCCCTGGTGATCTGGTGGTTCATGAAAACTACGGCATTGGTCGCTTTGTGGCCATGGAGCAGATCCGGGTTGACGGTGCCATAAAGGATTATGTGAAAATTGCCTATCAGGGCACAGACACGCTTTTTGTACCTGCCACCCAATTGGATATGGTGAGCAAGTATATTGGAGGCGGCAGCGAGGACGCAAACGTCCGTCTGAATAAAATTGGCACAGATACCTGGCAAAAAACAAAAACAAAGGCCAGAAAGGCCGCCAAAGATATGGCAGGAGAGCTGATCCAGCTTTATGCCACCAGAAAGCGGCAATCAGGCTTTGCCTTTGCGGCAGATTCCCCTTGGCAAAAAGAATTCGAGGATAATTTCCCCTACCCAGAGACAGACGATCAGCTGCGCTGTATCAGTGAAATCAAATCGGATATGGAGTCTCCAACGCCGATGGATCGGTTGCTGTGCGGTGATGTAGGCTTTGGAAAAACGGAAGTTGCAATGCGGGCTGTCATGAAGGCAGTTATGGACGGAAAACAGGTAGCGATCCTGGTCCCCACCACCGTTCTGGCGCAACAGCATTACCAAACGGCAATTTCCCGATTCCGGGGTTTTCCTGTAAACATCGACATGCTCAGCAGATTCCGCACGCCTACCCAACAGCGTAAAACCCTGCAAAAGCTGGAATCAGGTCTTGTGGACATTATTATCGGTACCCATAAGCTCCTGCAAAAAAGTGTGCAATTTAAGGACCTTGGTCTATTGATCGTTGATGAAGAGCAACGGTTTGGTGTCAGCCATAAAGAACGACTGAAGGAAATCTCCAAGGGTGTGGACGTTCTGACGTTGTCCGCAACGCCTATCCCCAGAACCCTTAACATGGCCCTGTCGGGCATTCGCGATATGTCTACCATAGAAGAACCGCCTGCAGACCGCTATCCTGTGCAGACCTATGTAATGGAGCATAGCAACGCCATTCTGGATGACGCCATCCGGAGAGAAATCGAGCGTGGCGGTCAGGTATACTATCTGCATAACCGAGTAGATACAATCGAACAGTGCGCCTCCGCCCTCAAAAAAAGGATTCCGGGACTCAGCGTAAGCGTTGCTCACGGAAAAATGGGTGAGGAAGCCCTGGGTGATGTAATGCACGCCATGGCAAACGGCGAAATCCAGGTATTGGTCTGCACCACCATCATAGAGACCGGCTTGGATATACCAAACGCCAATACGCTCATTATCGAAAATGCAGACCGGTTTGGACTGAGTCAGCTTCATCAGCTGAGAGGCCGTGTGGGTCGTTCTACACGACATGCCTACGCCTACTTCACCTACCGTCCGGACAAATCATTGACCGAGGTAGCAGAGAAGCGGCTTACGGCCATACGAGATTTCGCAGAATTTGGTTCCGGCTTTAAAATCGCCATGCGTGATCTTGAGATCCGTGGCGCCGGCAACCTCTTAGGTGCAGAGCAATCCGGTCACATGATGTCTGTAGGCTACGATATGTACCTGAAGCTCCTGGATGAGGCTGTTTTGGAGGAGCGTGGCGAAAAGCCAAAAGAGCCGGACTGCACCGCTGACCTGAATGTCACCGCAAATGTAGATAAGGATTATGTGTCCAGAGGCGAGGAACGCATGGACCTGTACCGAAGAATGGCAGCCATTCGGGATCAGACGGACGCAGACGATCTTCTGGATGAAATCATAGACCGCTACGGCGATCCTCCCAAGGGGGTGCTGAACCTCATCGATATCGCCCTGCTTCGGGCAAACGCCAGAATGCTGGGCATCAAGGACATCCGCCAAAAGGCCGGCGATGTGCTGTTTACCCTTTATCACCTTAATCTGGAGGCTATCAGCAAGCTTTCCGGAGAATCGGAGTACAAAAACAGGGTCCAGTTTATTGCCTCTGCCAAGGAACCTACACTGCGGCTTAAGCTATCCTCCGGAGTGGACAGTCTGCGGCAGTCTAAGGTATTCATAGAGCACTATGGCAAATATGTGTCCTAGCTTGCAATTATTTTATATTGTGTTAAAATAGAGCTAACTAGACATAGAAAGGGTGAAATCAATGCCCACAAAAAGAACCGGGCGTACCCGTGCCCGTCGAGAGGAAGAATTAGTAGAGCGATCCTACCGCAAAGCTACCAAAACAAAGCGCGGTAAAGTCGGAGGCCAAGCGGTCTTAGGAAGACAACTCTAGGT
>JAZSDS010000056.1:0-21277 GCA_045531275.1 Faecousia sp. | reverse complement strand
TCAGTTGGTAGAGCAACTGACTCTTAATCAGTGGGTCCCGGGTTCGAGTCCCTGAAGGTGCACCATGGCCCGTTGGTCAAGTGGTTAAGACAGCGGCCTCTCACGCCGTTAACATCGGTTCGAATCCGGTACGGGTCACCAAAGTTAATAAGTTGGTATTGATTGTCATGTGGGTCCACCTGTTCCCATCCCGAACACAGAAGTTAAGCACATGTACGCCGACAATACTTGGCGGGCGACTGCCTGGGAAGATAGGTAATGCCAACATTAAGGCCTCCACAGAAATGTGGAGGCCATATTTTTATTGGTTAGGGTCCACCTGTTTCCTGTTGCGGTGCCCGGCAAATACCTCCGCATCCAGTTGGATGCGGAGGTATTTTGTCATTCCCCGGAATCTCAGTATTACTGATTTACAACATTGACGGGACTCGCATCAATATATTCCTTAATGTTATTAAACGTACAATCTATAATTCTTTTTCTGCTTTCCGCAGGTGACCATGCCATGTGGGGTGTTATAATGCAGTTCGGCGCATGTAGTAGCGGATTATGAGAACTGATGGGTTCAGTTGAGACGACATCCACCGCCGCTGCTTTGAGTTTGCCGGAGTAAAGGGCCTCTGCCACATCAGTTTCGTTCAGCAGGCCGCCCCGGGCAGTATTTATTAAGATCGCCCCATCTTTTGTTTTAGCAAGGCTTTCCTTGTTAATAATCTCCACAGTTTCTGGCGTAAGGGGACAGTGTAGGGAAACAACATCAGATTCTCTAAGCAGTGTACCCAGATCTACATACTCTCCAATGTCGGCTCCCTCGGGGCAGCGGCTGCGGTTATAGGCTAGCACATTCATGCCCAGTGCCTTTGCAATGGTTCCCACTGCTCTGCCAATTCTGCCAAAACCTATAATACCAATGGTCTTTCCTGCCAGTTCCATCTGTGGGGTATCCCAGAAACAGAAGTCCTGACAGCTACTCCACCTGCCGTTATGGACAAGTTGATCGTGATGCCCTACCCGGTTGCACAGCTCCAGCAGCAGGGATATTGTAAATTGGGCTACAGAAGCGGTTCCGTAGGAGGGGACATTGCACACCGGGATACCATGCTCTCTGGCGGCGTTACAGTCAATAACATTATAGCCGGTGGCAAGGACGCAGATCAGGCGCATACCCGGGCATTTGTTAAGCACATCTGCTGTTATTGGGGTTTTATTTGTCAACACGACCGCTGCATCCCCAATCCGTTCCGCGGTCTCCTCCGGGGGAGTCCTGTCGAATACAGTTACAGTGCCAAATTGCTGCAGACAATCCCAGGAAAGATCGCCGGGGTTTACAGTTGCTCCATCTAAAATCACGATTTTCATAATATCAATCCTTTATGCTTGAAATATACTTGAAATTTTGTTAGGATAAGAAAAAATGCCAGGAGTCGCTATGAAGCTTGTATATGTGGATAACGATATAGTTGTATGTATAAAGCCGGCCAGAGTTTTGTCTACAGATGAGCCCGGTGGCGTTCCGGAATTGGTTCGCCAAGCGCTTGGTGATAGTAATTCTGATGTACGGACTGTTCATCGGCTGGATCGCGTTGTGGGTGGGCTGATGGTGCTGGCACGTTCTGCCCGGGCGGCTTCCGAACTTTCCAGACAGATTCGAGAAAACCAGTTTAAAAAAGAATACCTCGCCGTTGTCCACGGGACGCCGGAATACGATACAGGAAAATTCTGGGATCTTTTGTTGCGGGATAAGGCCCGTAAGATGACCCTGGTGGTACAGGAAGAAGGGAAGGGCGTACAGCCTGCGGTCCTGAATTACCGGGTGATGAGGAGAAATGGGGATCTATCCCGTGTCCATATCAAGCTGGAAACCGGGCGTACCCATCAAATTCGCGTGCAGTTTGCCTCCCGGGGAATGCCCCTTGTGGGGGAGCGGAAATACAGCACCATCCCAGACGACTGTGAGATCGCCCTTTGGTCTTACCGCCTGGCTTTTACCCATCCCAGAACAGGTGAAAACATGGCATTGACTATGGACCCCCCAAAGGTTTATCCCTGGACGGCCTGTTGAAGCAGCCTTAAAAGCGCATGAGAAAAGGCTGCGTCTTGTCCCGGTTTTCTTTTGGGCGGACCTTTTAACCGTCCGCCGGATGCCCGGATCTTTCGGCTCGTATGGCGCTGAAACAAAAGGGTTTGAATATTGTCTTCGGTATACTCCCACCCGTCCTGGTGCAAGACTTGGGCGCTCCGGGCCAGACACATGGAGGCAAGACCGTAATCTTGGGTGATTACAACATCACCTGGACAGACCCGATTAACAAGAGCAAAATCCACACTATCGGCGCCTTTGTCAAAAACCAGGGTTTGTGCTCCGGCCTGGGTTACTTGATGTGATGTGTCGCATAGAATAATACATTCGACTTGATGTTCTCTGCACAGTTTAGTGGTGATGTCCACCACTGGGCAGCCGTCAGCATCGATCAGCACTTTCATCGAGATCACCTCGAACATATTATAACACGGCATTAAGGAGAAAGAAATATGGCAAACTATGATTTTTTTCAGCATAAGCAGTGCGAATATTTCCCTTGCCACCAGGGGGCTGACCCGGAGAACTTCAGCTGCCTGTTTTGCTATTGCCCTTTGTATGCACTTGGGGATAAATGCGGCGGAAAATTTACTTATTTGGATAACGGTATCAAGGATTGCTCCAACTGCCTGCGTCCCCATAAGCGGGAGAATTATGAAGGAATCCAGAAACAGATGACCCAGATTCTGGAGCTGGCAAAAAAGAAAGCTGAGCAGGGTGAAAATCCTTGATTTTTTCCCTGTCCATTGCTATAATAGCCAAGTTATAAGGAGATGTACCCAAGTGGCTGAAGGGTGCGGATTCGAAATCCGCTAGGCGCCGAAAGGCGTGCGGGGGTTCAAATCCCTCCATCTCCGCCAAAAAAGCCAGACAGCGTATGCTGTTTGGTTTTTTTGCATAGCAGAGGGATTTGAACCCATCAAGAAGCAATATGCCGGTGGCATATTGCTGCCACCAGTGCAAACACTGGTGGCTACAAATATTTTCTTTGCCATGCAAAGAAAATGCAAATCAATCCCTCCATCTCCGCCAAAAAAGCCAGACAGCATTCGCTGTTTGGTTTTTTTGCATAGCAGAGGGAAAAGAAGATTATCCTTGCATATTTGCTAAAACTATGTTACTATGCCAATAAGATTGGCGTAGAAAAGTGATTGCCAAACACATATTAGAAGCAGATTTGTGCGATGCCCGGCGGCACCTTTGCTTATGCCGGTATATGGTACAGAGGAGGAGACTATTATGAAAGTTTTAGCGATCGGTAATAGTTTTGCGGTAGATGCCAATACGTATTTGCACCAAATCGCCAGAGCGGATGGTGTCAAGATGGATGTAGTAACGCTGTATATAGGCGGCTGCTCTTTGGAAAAGCATTACCGTAATATGCTCAGTGAGGAACGAGCATATCATTTATATTTCAATGGACAACCCACCGGGTTTTATATTTCACTGAAGGAAGCGTTGCTTAGCAGAGCTTGGGATGTGATCACCATGCAGCAGGCCAGTGGAAGCAGCGCAAAGCCGGATTCCTATGAGCCCTATGCAAGCACCATTGCGGAATATGTCAGGAAGTGTTCGCCCAAAGCAAAGCTTGTAGTGCATCAGACCTGGGCCTATGAGGAAGGAAGCGACAAGCTCCACAATGTGGCAGGTTACGAAACATCTGCAGCTATGTTTGCGGATATTGAAAAAGCCTATGAGCAGATGTGTGACACCATCAATGCTGTTGGCATCATCCCCGGGGGACGCCTGTTCCAGACGCTCCGTCGCGAGGGCGTTGAAAAGCTCCATAGAGATACTTTTCATGCTACATTGGGCCTGGGAAGATACGCTCTGGGCCTGCTGTGGTATCGGGTGCTGACAGGAAAAACTGTGGCAGAAAATACCTTCCGGGATTTTGATGAAACTGTGTCTGAGGAGCATATCTGTCTGGCAAAGAGATTTGTGGATGCGGTGGATCCCATCATCTAAAGGCGTATAAACTGGGCGGCATGGCTAATCGGCTGTGCCGCCCAGGATGTAATTTTCAGATCTTTTTTAATTTTTCCATAAAAGGATTGTTTTTTTGCCTATTTTGTGATATCAAGGGTATATCTGTAAATTGGGAGGCGTACAGTTGAAGAATCAATTTATGAAGCATACCATGGCGGTGACTTTGGGTTTTTGCAAAAAACTCCTCCTGTTAGTGGCGGGTTACTTTCTTGTGGAATTGTTGGGCGCGGCATTGCTGCCAAGCGGGCCAACAGGTTTTGCTTTCGGCGCATTGTGGGCTTTTCTGCTTGCAGCGGTTGCCTTGACGCTGCCCCGGTTGGCAGGACGAATCTGGTTCGGCTTGACTTATTACTTTTGTTTGAGCTGGACACTGGCCCAGGCAGGGTATTACAGCGTATTTGGCAGAGTTATGTGGCTGTCGGACATTTTTTATGCCGGGGAAGGCGCGGACTATTTTGGCGATGTATTGCGGACATTTCCGGCTCTGTGGTGGATCGGCGGTTTGTTGATGTTGGCGCTGGGTGCTGTACTGATCTGGAAGTTCCCAAAATCTGATTTGGGGATTGGGTCCCGTATTGCATATCTGCCTGTTGCAGCAATTTGCATTTCCATGCTGTTCCTTCTGCCGGAACTGATTTTTCTAAAGGATCAGGGGATATGGGGAACAAGGTCGGAGTATGCCCAATCATCGTCATATCGCGCCACCTACAATACCATGTATGATGCCGGCAAGACCTACAGCATTTGTGGAATCTACCAGCTGACATTCCGGGATGTATGGGTCCATGAGATATATCCCATTACGCCGGCTTACCAGGACATGCTGGAGGAACAGACAGAGCAGATTGATGGCTATTTTGAAAAGAGGGAAACCTCTGATCAAAATGAAATGACCGGTATTTTCGCAGGAAAGAATGTAGTGTTGGTGCTGATGGAATCTATAGACGATTGGTTGGTCACCCAGGAAGATACGCCTACTATCTATCGCATGATGAACGAGGGTGTCGATTTTGTGAATTTCTACACCCCTGGCTATGGAACAGCACGGACTATCAATTCTGAATTTTGTGTCAATACGGGCATATATCTGCCTACTAACGGAAACTATGTCTTTAATTATGTAACAAACAGCTTTAACCAGTCCTTTGCCTCCCAAATGACTGGCAATGGTTATACTGCTGAGGTGTTCCATTATAACAGTCCTGATTTTTACAGTCGGGGGGCGTTTGAACCTGCCATGGGTTACAATGCCTATAATTGCTATGAAGATTATGTGACGGATAAGGATAGACTCTATGATGATTGTCTTTTGTTTGATATCCCCCAGCTTAACGGCTTGTTTTTCCGGGAAGGTCAGACATTTAACACCATCATTACCCGATCTGCCCATCTAAGCTATGTGTACAACGAGGTGCTAAGTCACTATGCGTTGCGGAAGTATCCCCAATACCGGGGTAAATACGGCAGCCAGGAAGAGGACTGCGCCAGAGTAAAGGCAAAATTGGTGGACGATATGTTTACCCGACTTCTGGAAGAATTGGAACAAAAGGGACAACTGGAGAATACGGTAATCATCGGTGTCACAGACCATTACACCTATGGGTACAAAAACACCCAGGAGCTATTCACGCTTTCCGGGGTGGGGGACACGCTGCTCCTGGAAAAAACGCCCTGCTTTGTATGGTCTGCAGACGCTCCGGCTATCAAAGTAGAAAAAACCCTCAGCACTGCGGATTTTTTGCCCACTATGCTAAATTTGCTGGGAATTGAAAGCCCCTATAACTACCTTGGGCAGGACGCTTTTGACTCAAATTACCCGGGCTATGTCCTGTTCCCTGACGGTAGCTGGATTTCTGACGGTGTTGTGTGCTATGTAGACCCCAGTGGAACAGAGGAGATTTTGCAAAACTTGCAGGATAAGGATATTACTCAGGAGTATCTGCAGGAAATGGCGAATAAAACCCAGGAATTTATTCGGATCAGCAATTTGCTTCTCACATCTGACTATTACCGGCAAACGGAATGAAACATAGGCAGTTCAATGGCTTTCAGCCGGAACTGCCTATATTTCTTGTTTTTTAGATAAAAATGCTACTTTATGTAGAAATCCGAAAAACGATGTGGTATACTAATAAAGTAAAATTTATGCAGCCGTTAAGATCGCTGCAGATGGAGGTTCTGTATGAGCAGAGCGGACGAAATTTATCGGTCAACATGTCTGGATATTCTGGAAAACGGATTTTATGACACGGATCTGGAGGTGCGTCCCCACTGGGAGGACGGGACACCAGCCCACACCGTAAAGAAGTTTGGTGTTGTAAACCGTTATGATCTTCGTGAAGAATTCCCCATTATGACCCTGCGCCGGACCTACTGGAAAAGCGCATTAGATGAGCTCTTGTGGATCTGGCAGAAGAAGTCCAACCGCATTGCGGATCTGGGCAGCCACGTGTGGGACGAGTGGGCCGGAGAGGATGGCACCATCGGTAAGGCCTATGGCTATCAGCTGGGTGTAAAGCATCAGTACAAAGAGGGTATGTTCGATCAGGTGGATCGGGTGATCTACGATCTGAAGAACAACCCTGCATCCCGCCGAATCCTCACCAGTATCTACAATTTTGACGATCTGCATGAGATGAATCTGTATCCCTGTGCATATTCCATGACCTTCAACGTGTCCGGAAACACCCTGAATGCCATTTTGAATCAGCGCAGCCAGGATATGCTCACCGCCAACAACTGGAATGTGTGCCAGTATGCCATGCTTTTGATGATGATGGCCCAAGTGGCCGGTCTGGAGGCGGGAGAACTGGTCCATGTAATCGCAGATTGCCATATTTATGACCGGCATATTCCTATGGTAAAGGAAATGCTGAAAAATGAGGGCTTTGCGGCGCCTAAGGTTACGCTGGATAAGAGCATTACAGACTTCTACGCCTTTACCAAGGATAGCTTTAAGGTGGAGGATTACCAGTTCCATCCCTTTGGCTTTGAAATTCCTATGGCCATTTGAGGTGGGCTATGGAACTGATCGTTGCGGTATATGATGATTGGGGAATTGGTAAGGACGGCACCCAGCCGGTAGCCCTGTCAGCGGACCGAAAGTTTTTCCGGGAGACCACCCGGGGGGCTATGGTGATCGTGGGAAGACGCACCATTGAGGATTTTCCTGGCAAGAAGCCCTTGCCAGGGAGAGTCAATGTGGCATTAACCCGCAGCGGGGCGGAGATCCCTGGTTTTACGGTCTGCAGCAGCCCGGAGGCAGCGGCACAGCTGGCAAAGACAGTCCGGCGGGCAATGGTCATAGGTGGCGGAAGTATTTATAAGCAGATGCTTCCTCTGTGTGACACGGCCTATGTAACTAAGGTTCACTGCACCCCTTCGTCGGACACCTTCTTTCCTAATCTGGACACAGATCCTCAGTGGCACTTGGAGGAGATACTCCAGTCTGGCCGTGAGGACGGCGTCGATTACGAAATGTGCCTATACAAGCGGATATAAGCGACACACCCTGGGCAAAAAACCAGGGTGTATTTTTTCTACTTTTTTCGACTAAATACTTTATTTTTCCAAAGACTTGCGTTATACTAATAATGCTGTAATAAAATTTTGAGACGGAAGCGATAGAATGAATAAAAAGAGAATTTGGATACCGGTGCTGATCTGTGTTGCGGCGCTGGTGCTTTTTTCTGCTGCGGCGGCATGGAACAGCGGAACAAATGAATATACCCTGCAAGTGACGCTGGAGGGCGATAGGGAGATGTTCCTGGAATACGGGCAGCCTTATGAAGAACAGGGCGCTGAGGCTTCCTTTTTTGGAACCCAGCTGCATAAGGAGTCTGAGGCGGTGGATGTGGAAACGTCTGGAGATGTGGATACCGCTAAGGTGGGTACATATACTGTTCGCTATACTGCGCTTTACGGCGACTATGTGGGCACTGCTTACCGGCGTGTCCATGTGGTGGACACCCAGGCGCCTACCATCACCTTGGTAGCAGACCCGGAACATTATACTCTGCCAACAGAAACCTATAAAGAAGAGGGGTTTTCTGCTTCTGATGGATATGACGGAGACCTGACAGACTGTGTCAAGCGAACAGAAACAAAGGAAGCGGTAACATACACAGTCAAAGACTCCTCCGGAAATATGACCTCGGTTACAAGACAGATCGTGTATGACGATCCTATCCCGCCGGAGCTTAAGCTGAAGGGGAAGGATTTTGTTGCTGTAAGCGCCGGGGATAACTACAAGGAGCCGGGCTATACTGCAGCGGATAACTGCGACGGAGATATTACCGGTCGTGTAAAGGTTTCCGGAAGTGTGAACACATTTAAGCCAGGAAAGTATACCCTGACCTATACAGTCAAGGACAGTTATGAAAACACTGTATCTACTACCCGGACTGTTTTTGTTAAGGAACGGGAAGTAAACAAAGTCAATAACACCAGCAATGCAAAAAAGGTTATCTATCTGACCTTTGATGACGGTCCCGGCAGTCAAACGCCCCGGTTGTTGGACATTTTGAAAAAGTACAATGTACGGGCCACCTTCTTCGTGGTAAACACCGGGTATATCAGCACCATTCAGCGTGCTGCTGCAGAGGGACATACCATCGCCATTCACACCGCTACCCATAACTTCAAAGAAATATATGCCAGTGAGGATGCTTATTTTAAGGACCTGTATAAAATGCAGGACATCATTAAAAAGTACACCGGAAAAACGTCAACATTGATTCGTTTTCCAGGCGGTAGCTCTAATACCATAAGCAGCTTTAACTCCGGTATTATGACGCGGCTTACCTGCCAGGTAGAGGAAAAGGGTTTCCAGTATTTTGACTGGAATGTGGACAGCGATGATGCAGGGAGGACCCGCACCGCCTACGGCGTATATTCCAATGTAGTTTCTGGTATCGGAAACAAAAAGCAAGCGGTGGTGCTGATGCACGATATTAAAAGCTATACCATTGATGCCATTGAGAGGATCATTGTTTGGGGCCTGGATAACGGATATACATTCCTGCCCCTGTCGGCGGACAGTCCTACATTCCACCATCCGGTAAACAACTAAGATTACGAGGCTGTTGCCCAAGGGCAACAGCCTCGTTCTTTTAATCCACATGGGTGTGGTTGTTGATATGGTCCTGGCAATAGCAGTAGTAGCCGTTGCAGCGGGAGCAATAGCGGAACTCCAGATCGGGATCGGAAATATCTGTGCGCCCGCATACGGTGCAGCGGTGGGTGTAGGGAGGTTTAACGGTAGCAGTGGCGGCCTGATAGGACCCTGCTGTTTGGAAAGAAATGGGCTTCTGACCGGCTTTTGGGGCAGACTTTCTTTTGAACAAACGACCGGCGTTAATTTTCCAGGAGTCCGGTATCACATTGAGCACATCCTTGCCGAAGAACAGGAAGTAATTGGCAAGTGCCACCAGGGGGAACAGACTGTAGGGGAAGGGGTCGGCAAACAGGCCAAAAAGGAGCAGCGCCAAATCAAACAGCGCCAGAAGCCAGGCCTTGACAGGGATGATGAAGAACAAAAGGAAGTGAGCGTTGGGGTACAGGGTGGAATAGCTGAGCAGTAGGCTCAGGTTCAGGTAATAGGGATCTGCCTGGCAGTTAAAGATCATGGCGTAGATATCCATAAGCACGATACCTGTCAGGTAGAAGAGATTGAAGCGGAAGGTGCCCCAGGTGTTTTCAATAGCCCTGCCAAGGGAATAATAGCAAAGGGAAACGATCAGAACCATCAGGATCCCGCCATAACTGAAAGCCCCAGTAAAAACAAAGGTCACCAGCCGCCATACCTGACCCTGCAGGATCAGATCCCTGTTAAAGCAAAGTGCATAATACAACGTGAGACTGTTGTCAAACATACTCATAATGTAGACAATAGCGTTGGCGATCACAATATAAAGCATTAGATTTGGGATACCCTTTGTACGGTTTCGGAAACAAAACTGCTCAAAACGGCTGCGCAAATTTCTCATAGAGACCAGATCCTCTCAAAATATACAGATTGCTACCATGATACCAGTTTTTAACCCAAATGTCTATAAAGGAATTACAAACTTTTCAGCCGAAATAGGCAAAAAAATATTGACATTCGTGAAAAATAGAGTAGAATATACAAGAACTGCATACAAGCCTTATCAAGAGTGGTGGAGGGAACGGCCCGATGAAACCCGGCAACCTGCGAAAGTGTGGTGCCAAATCCGGCGGCAACGAAAGATGAGGATTCGATACAAGCACATGTCGGGTCCTTCGATGTGTGCATATTTTTTTGAAAGGACAGATATTATGGAAAAGAGATTGTTTACTTCTGAGTGTGTTACCTGCGGACACCCGGACAAGGTGGCGGATTCCATTTCCGATGCCATCCTGGACGCATGCCTGGAGCAGGACCCTAATTCCCGTGTGGCTTGTGAGGTCATGGTTACCACCAATTTCTGCCTGATTTGTGGTGAGATCACTACTGCGGCAGTGGTGGATTATGCCGCTGTGGCCAGAAAGGTGATCCGCGAAATCGGATATATTTACCCGGAGACAGGATTCAGCGCGGATACTGTTGAGATCCTGTGCAGAGTCCATACCCAGTCTGCGGATATTGCCATGGGCACCAACGATGAAGTGGGCGGCGCAGGCGATCAGGGTATGATGTTCGGCGGCGCATGTACCCAGACACCGGAACTGATGCCTCTGCCTGTAGCGCTGTCCAGAGCTTTGTCAAACCGGCTGACCCAGTGTGTTGCAAGCAATGACCTGCTGCGGCCTGACGGAAAGACTCAGGTGTCTGTAGAGTTTGATGAACAGGGCAATGTGGTTGGTATCGATACTGTGGTAGTCTCCATTATGCACACTGAGGATTTTGAGATCGGTGAGCTGCGCCGCTATGTTCGGGAAGGCGTAATTGCGCCGGTGCTGGCAAAGTATGGCTTTGATATTGAGCAGGTAGCCCATATTCACATCAATCCTACCGGAAAATTTGTGATCGGTGGTCCGGATGGCGATACGGGTCTGACCGGCAGAAAGATCATTGTGGATACCTACGGTGGCTATTTCTCCCACGGCGGTGGCGCTTTTTCCGGCAAGGACCCCACCAAGGTGGACCGTTCCGGTGCTTATATGGCCCGCTATATGGCTAAAAATCTGGTGGCAGCCGGCTTGGCTACCCAGGTCCAGGTGCAGCTGGCATACGCCATAGGTGTGGCTGAGCCGGTATCTGTCCGGGTTGACAGCTACGGTACAGGTAAGATCAGCGATGAAGAAATGACAGCGCTGCTTCGCAGGACCTGTGATCTTACTCCCGGCGGAATTATTCGTAAGCTGCAGCTGCGCAGACCTATTTACGGAAAAACAGCGATGAAGGGACATTTCGGAACAGAGGATCGTCCCTGGGAGAAGATGGATTTGGCAGAGGAATTGAAGACTCTTGCGGGTATATAATTATTTACAATTAAAGACTGGCGAAATATTGACATTCTTTTATTGAAATTATATACTTAATTGACGAATACATTGCAGAATTGGGATGTTTTTATGAAGAACAAGAAAATTTGGGTGATTTTGTTGATAGCGGTTCTGGTACTGCAGGTGGCTGCGGAGGTGCTGACTGGCGCAATCGTACTGCGTATGGGCATGCTGCCGGGGAAATTTGCTATCGTGCTGGTGTTGGCGCTGGCGCTTCTGGCCGGAATTACCGGCATGCTGATGTTTGTACGTTGGAAAAAGCCTGTGGGAAAGGCCCGTAAGATCGTTGCCTGCGTTTTGGCACTACTGATCGTATGCGGATGCGCCCTTATATCAAGGTTTGCGGCAGATGCCTACAGGGCAGTTAACAATGTTACAGGTTCCGGCGTAACCACAAGCGTCAGAAATATTTATGTTATGGTTCGGGTAGATGATCCAGCCAAAACGATCCAGGACGCAAAGGACTATGCCTTTGGCGTGGTGGATAAATACGATGTAAAGCACACCCAGCAGGCTGTTGAATACATCGAGGAGCAGACCGGTAAGACGATTGATGTTGTAAAGTTCCCTATGGCCACCAAATTGGCAGATGCCCTGCTGAATCAGGAAGTGGATGCGCTGATTATCAATGGCGCCAGCGTAGCTCTTCTGATCGAGGATGAAGCTTATCAGGACTTTACAGAGAAGATCCGTATTTTGAGCGCAATGCCCTTTGAGCAGCTGGAGGACGACACCGAGCCTACCGGGACTGAGGAAGTGCGTAAGAGTATTATAGAGGCTCCCTTTGTTGTATACATCAGTGGTTCTGACACCCGTAGCAGCATGCTGGATGTGAGCAGAAGTGATGTGAACATCCTTATGGCGGTAAACCCTGTAACCAAACAGGTGCTCTTGGTGAATACCCCCAGAGACTACTTTGTTCCTAATCCCGCCGGTGACGGCGCTCTGGATAAACTGACCCACTGCGGTCTGTACGGTGTGGAATGCTCTATGGAAGCGCTGGAGGATCTATACGGCACCAAGATCAATTATTACGGGCAGATCAACTTTACAGGATTTGAGACACTGGTGGATGCGGTTGGCGGCGTGACGGTTTACTCTGAACAGTCCTTCAAAGCCCGGGACACCTATATCACAGTGGGTGAGAACCACCTTAATGGCTCCCAGGCGTTGGATTACGCGAGAGAGCGTTACCATGTTTCCGGCGGCGATAATGGCCGTGGTAAAAATCAGATGAAGGTTATCAAAGCGGTAATCCAGAAGATGACATCCGGCAGCACCATCATCTCTAACTACACCGACATTCTGGAGAGTCTTAGCGGTATGTTCTCCACCAGCCTTACCATGGATGAAATAAGCGCTCTGGTAAAGATGCAACTAAACGACATGGCAAGCTGGGATATTCATTCCTTTGCGGTTACCGGTAACGGCGGCAGCGATAAGCCCTATTCTCAGTTCGGATTGACATCCTATGTCATGTATCCGGATGAGGATGTGGTAAACTATGCCAGTGGATTGATTCAGAAGGTTCTGGACGGTGAGAGCCTGACAGAGGAAGATATGAAAATTCCCGAATAATATGGAATGATGGCGGTTTCTGAAAAACCGCCGTCATTTTATTTTCTTTGCATTTTGGGAAGAATGTGGTATGATAGTCTCATCAATATGCAATGGAGGAGAGTCCATGCTGGATTTTATTCGGATCGCTTGCGCCGTTCCTGCTGTGCAGGTGGCGAATGTAAATAAAAATGCGGAGGATATTTGCCGCTATATGGAAAAAGCGGACGCACAGCAGGTGGACCTGCTGGTGTTCCCTGAGTTGGCTCTGACCGGCTATAGCTGTGGTGATCTGTTTTTTCAGAAGACGCTGCAGCAGGCTGCACTGAAGGGTTTGGAAAAGATCCTCCGGCACAGCGAAAAATACCCGGCTGTTACACTGGTGGTGGGTCTGCCTGTGGAAATGGATAACCGGCTTTATAACTGCGCCGCAGTTGTTGGTAATGGTCAGGTTCATGGAGTCGTACCCAAGATTTACATTCCGAACCACAACGAGTTTGGGGAAAAGCGTTGGTTTGCATCCGGT
The DNA here is from genome assembly GCA_045531275.1 of Faecousia sp. Lineage (GTDB taxonomy): Bacteria > Bacillota > Clostridia > Oscillospirales > Oscillospiraceae > Faecousia. The sequence continues at coordinate 7,658 of JAZSDS010000056.1, read as the reverse complement.
GCAGATCTGGACAGAGATTGTCTGGATGGTTGCGCTCTCGGCACAATAGAAGGTTGCGCAGGTGCGGCTGTTGGCACAGATGTGGTATTTTGCATCGGAGATGGCACCGGTATCGGCATAGAGATCTGTGAGGATCTGTGGGCCCCGGTGGCACCCTCGGCAAAGCTGGCCATGTGCGGTGCGGAAGTCATTGTCAATCTGGCAGCCTCCAATGAAACTGTGGGTAAGCGCACTTTCCGTCGGGATATGGTCAGGCATCAATCTGCTTCCAGTATTTGCGCATATGCGTTCTGTTCCGCAGGTTCCACTGAATCTACACAGGACGTAGTGTTTTCAGGACACAGCGTAATTGCGCAGAACGGCAGGGTTGTTGCAGAAAACAATAATCTGATCGATTCGGATTATATGTTGGTTACGGATGTGGACTTGGGCGTGATCCGGGCAGACAGATGCCGTAAGACATCCTTCTGGGATGGAGCAGCCCTCCATGGGGCGTCCTATGATGTGGTGCGGCAGAGATGTTCCGGTGAAGCTTTGCGCAGTGACGGAACATTGCAAAGTGTGTCCGGATTGCCCTTTGTTCCTGATACAGAAGCCCAACGACTGGAACGCTGCAGAGAAATCTTCCACATCCAGGTGGCGGGGCTAAAACGCCGGTTGTCTATCATAGGTGCAAATGCTGTTATCGGTATATCCGGCGGTTTGGATTCCACACTGGCACTTTTGGTAGCAGTAGAAGCAATGCGCCAGCTGGGACGGCCCGCAACAGATGTATACGGCGTAACCATGCCTTGCTTTGGCACGTCTGACCGGACCTACCGCAACGCCTGGGACCTGATGCGCAAACTGGGTGTCAGCAGCAAAGAGATCAATATCCGGGATGCCGTAAATACCCATTTCCGGGATATCGGGCACGATCCTCAGGTCCACAACGCTACCTATGAAAACGCTCAGGCACGTGAACGGACCCAGATCCTTATGGATTATGCCGGCGAGGTAGGGGGCATTGTGGTGGGCACCGGTGATCTGAGCGAACTGGCTCTGGGCTGGTGCACCTATAACGGTGACCATATGAGTATGTACAGTGTCAACGGCTCTGTGCCGAAGACCTTGATCCGCTGGATCATTGATGCTGTTTCCGGAGAACCCGGCTTTGTGCAAGCAAAGGAAGTGCTGGCCGATATTCTGGATACACCCATCAGCCCGGAGCTGCTTCCGCCGGATGCTAAAGGAAAGATCAGCCAGCAGACAGAGGATATTGTAGGACCCTATGCGCTCCACGATTTCTTCCTGTATTATATGCTCCGCTTTGGTTTCGCACCCACGAAAATATATACCCTTGCCTGTCGTGCCTTTGAAAAGGAGTTTGACTGCGGGACAGTTAAGAAGTGGTTGAAAACTTTCTACCGCCGGTTCTTCACCCAACAGTTCAAGCGTAACTGCCAGCCGGATGGCGTGAAGGTAGGTTCTGTGGGTGTGGGTCCCAGGGGGGACCTGCAAATGCCCAGTGATGCTGTGGCGGGTCTGTGGCTTGAAGAGATAGATGGTTTATAAAAAACAAGAACACCTGCTCTGGGGAGCAGGTGTTCTTTATACGCATAAAATGATTATTTAATAGCCGAAGCCGCCAAAACCGCTGAAGCCGCCAAAACCGCCGGCGCCTTCCTGAGAACTGCTTTGTTGGTTGGTTTCCTGGTTATTTTGCTCTGTTGCAGACTGGATTTGCTCGCCTACAGTAACTTCCAGCGTTAGGGTAGTACCCTGGCGATATACCGTCAGCGTAAGGGTTGCTCCAATCTCGGTGTCACCTACAATGCTGACCAGGTGGTTGCTGCCTGTTACAGCGGTATCGTCTACATGGGTGATGATGTCATTAACCTGGAGCCCTGCCTTCTGAGCGGGGCTGTCCTCAACAACGGATTTCACCGCCGCGCCCTGAGGCAGACCATAGCTCTGTGTTTCCTCGCTGACATCGGTAACGGAGATACCTACAAAGGGCTTGGAAATATAGCCTTTTTCAATAATGCTTTCCACAATGGACCGGACTTGGTTGACAGGTATTGCAAAGCCGATGTTATCGATAGAAGCCTCGGAGGAAGAACCGCTGGAATACTTGGCGTTGGTAATACCGATTACCTCGCCGTAGAGGTTAAACAGCGCGCCGCCGGAATTGCCGGAGTTAATAGCGCAGTCGGTCTGCATAAGGTTCATGGTGATGCCGTTGGAGGTGGTTACTTCCCGGTCCAGCGCACTGACGGCGCCGGCGGTGAGGGAGAAGGTTAGCTCTCCCAGAGGGTTGCCGATGGCAACCACAGTGTCTCCTACATTGGTGTTGCTGGAATCGCCCAGAACTACCGGGGTGAGATTTTCGGCTTCTACCTTAAGAACAGCAATGTCGTTGCTGGCATCGTAACCGATCAAGGTGGCATCCATGCTGGTTCCGTCATAGAAGGAAACGGTGATAGAATTGGAACCTTCGATTACATGTTGATTCGTCAGGATATATCCGTCTGCTGAGAGCACAAAGCCGGAGCCGGAGGCGGCAGATGTGGTCTGGTATCCCCAGAAGTTGGTGGTAACGGAGGTGGTGATACCAACAGTGGAATTGACATTGGCGGCATAAACCTCGGCAGGTGTCATGAGCTTGCTTGTGTCAACAGTTTCGATGTTGATGACACTATTGCCTCGATCTCCTTCCAGAACGGTGGAAGAGTTGCCGGGGGTGGTCTTTTGATTAGAGTTCATAATCAGGAAGCCGCCAATGCCCCCCAAAATGCCACCCAGCAGCGAACAGCACAGCGCCAATGCAACGATCTTGCTGCTGGTCATGCAGTTTTTTTTCTTCCTCTCTGCCACAGGTTCGGGTATAGAGTCGGGAGCAAAGGGTTCATAGGATCCGTATGTTTGGGACTGCTCGTTGTCTTGTTCGTTATACATAGGTATCTCTCCTTTATACTGTCTTAGGGTTATTATAACGGCAACAGCCTAAAAGTAGCTAAATTTTTCCTGAATAGTCTGTGAACAAATTGTTATGGTTAAAAGAGGTATCTGCGGTAGTTTATGTCATAAAGTCCGGCGCCATACATTAAAAACCTGCGCTGACATTGCAAAAAATCGGCATCTTCCGCCCGGAAGATGCCGGTGCTGCTTTAGTTTTCCAGGAGGTATGCCAAGGCGACCTGGATCTGCCGATCCCAGCATTCCCAGGTATGCTTGCCGGGGGACTCTTGGTAGCAATGATCTATTTCCAGAGAATCCAGCAGGTCATGAAAACGGCGGTTCATATCGATTAGCTTGTCCTCTGTGCCACACCAAAGGTAAAGCTTTGGGAAAGGTGCGTTCTCGCTGTGATTATTACGGGCCAGGGCAAATACATCATGGCAGCTGCTTTCAAGTTCCAGGGGTGTTTCCAGGTCATAATTAAAAATGCCCCTAAATTCCTCTAAGATGTAGGGACGACCACGGCGGGTAATATCCAGGGCGCCGGATAGGGAAGCGCAGCCACAGAATTGGTCAGGGCAGGCAAGGGCAGCTTTTACTGCGCCATATCCACCCATGGAGAGACCGGCAACTAGGTTATCCTCCCGGGCTTCAGACATGCCGCGGAAGTAGCTGCGACATACCTGGGGCAGTTCCTTGGTCACAAAGGTAAAGTAAGCTGCCGTGTAGGCGGTGTCTGTATACCAGCTTCTGCCAACCTCAGGCATAACAACGGCAATGCCGTATTTTGCGGCGTAGCGGATAATTCCGGAATTTCGGATCCACTCGCTATAGTTACCACCCAGACCGTGATAGAGGTAAAGGGTCTTATATGGCAGGTTCTCCGGTGCGCCGGCACAGGGGTCGCTCATCTTCCTCTCCGGCAGGATCACATTTACGGGCACATCCATTTTCAGTGCTTTTGAGTTGTATGTCAGTTCAATAAAAGCCATAATATTCCTCCGGGTTGTATACTGCTGTTATTGTAAGTCACAGGCGGTTGTTTGTCAACTTTCCTGCAGGAAGAAAAGCCGCCGGTATACACCGGCGGCTAAATAGATTCAGACTAGTTGTTTCCTGTGGTGGTATAGCAGTTGCAGTCGTCATCGTGATCGGGCTGACGGTCACAGTTTTTGGGGGCGAATTGGGCTGCCGGGAAAGGGATTCTGGAGAACATCTCGCAGGGATCCTCCGCACAGCCAGGGGTGTCACAGCACTCCTTGGTAGGGATGCTGTAATCCAGTACGGGTACCACCAACTGAGCATCCCGTTCCAGCCGGATAATAGAGAATTGGCCCAGGGTAACAAATAGCCGGCGGTTTTCTCCGGATAGTACCAGTTCGTCGTCAAACATATGCAGAATACCCTCGGGAATCTGCACAACGGTGTTCTCTTTGCAGCTGCATTCACAGACTTCCCGGACTTTGGAGCTAAGGACCATAGGATCCAACACCTCCACCACGGACACCAATTCGCTAAGTGTCATTAGGCGGCTGCCATATCTTCAAATTTCTTCAGTACCACACGGACATTGCCGTTTTTATTTACCGAGATGTGGTCAATAATCCGGCGCATATCCATATTGGTAACGGTTTCTAATTCCAAAAATCGAAGGATCTCCTGACGGTAGTGCTGGATGATTTGCTCTGCGTTGCTAATGATTTGCGCTGATTGGGCGATTTGTTCTAAATCAAAATCCACAGCCTTCAGTTCATCCGCAATGCCGGCAAGCTTGTCTTTCAGTTCTGCCATGCTGATCAAATCATTGGCATACATCTCTTGATACCGATTCTTTTTACTCAGCAGTTTCTTCCTCTTGGACTCAATTTCTTGCTTGGCCTGTTCCGGATTCTGTGCTTCTGGAAGCTGTTTGTCCAAGCTTGCCAAGATGCTTGCCACAAAAACGTCCTTGTCTTCTATCAGTGAAGCAAAATATTTGCGAAGCTCCTCTATCAGCTCCGGCTCATCCAGAATCACACGGTTATCGCACTTCTCTGCGGTGTACTGATCGTTAGTAACGCACCGCCAGTAGACTCGGGTGTTTACATAGGTATAGGTCTTCCGGGTGAAGGATCTACCGCAATGCTCACACTTGATGAGCGTGGAGAACACGTGTTTGGAGCTGTATCTGGCATCTCTGAAAGGCTCTCCTGAGTCATATTTGGTCCGCCGGGAATCCATGATCTCCTGCGCCTTTTGAAAGATCTCCGGGGTCACAATAGCCCAGGACGGACGCTCGTGATAGAAATGATCCTCTTTGGGAATGTTCACTTGCTTTCCGGTCAAGAAATCTTCGATCTCATACTTGTGGTTGACTAAAACGCCGCAGTACAGCGGGTTCACAAGTACCCTTCGAACACCTCGCGCATTCCAGTCATTTCCGTATTTGGTTTTGTCGTTATCTCGATTTAGGGTCATACTGATCGTTCGGCAGCCTAAGCCCTGTTCGTTGTACAGGAAGAATATCTTACGGACGATTCGAGCTTCCTCAGGGTTGATCTCCAAAGTAAATTTGTCGATCCGGTCATATCCGAAGACCCGCTGAGGCACACGGCCTTTTTCCGCATTGATCTTTTTGCCCCACTTGACACGCTTGGAAAGGTTGTTACTTTCCTCCTGCGCCATGGCAGAAAACAGGGTCAGCACAAACTCACTGTCTCCCATAGAATCCATGTTGGCTGTGAGAAACAGCGTGTTGATCCCCATAGATTTTAGCTTACGGATACTCTGTAGGGCATCCACTGTGTTTCTGGCAAAGCGGCTGATATCCTTAACCACCACCATATCGAACAGGCCCAGCTCCGCATCCCGTAAAAGCCGTTTGAATTCCTCACGCTTTTTCAGGGAAGTACCGGTGATGCCTTCATCCGCATACAAGCGGAATAGTTCGTGGCCGTTCCGTTTGGCATACTCCACAAAGAATTCCTTCTGGTGGATCAAGCTATCAATCTGCTCGTCCTTGTCCGTCGAGACACGACAATATGCAGCTATTTTCATTTGTTGGTTGCTCCTTTCTGTCAACCAACCCATATCCTGCTTTTATTATAGCATAAAAAGCAAGAAAGGGGAATAACGAGATTCCCCTTTCCGGATGTAGGTTGGTCAACTAACAGCTACCCTGCTGTCCCAGTATTGAGAGAGCAGCTTGTCGATCAAAATCTTTTGAAGTTGCCGTTCAAACTCCTTTGGGGTGTTGGGGTTCACAAAGGTAATGGTTAGTTGCACCTCTTGCTTTGCCATTGCACAGCCCACCTCCTTAAAACATTCTATTGGAGGCGAGGGCTTGTAATGCCTGCGGTATCGTCAAACCAGAATGCCTGGAATACCGTTCCGTCGTGCAAAATGAATCTACCGCGGGCATCCTTGGGTATTTGCTCCGCTGCAGCCGTGCTGTCCAGGATAATTTGTGACAGGATGGTATCCGCACGGCCACAGATCCGGCAGTTCACATTGTTCTTGATCTGACCGGACAGAATATTGGCATCGGGACGCTGAGTGGCAAGAATCAGGTGGATACCAAAGGCACGACCTTGTCTGGCAATCATGGAAAGCTTGCTTTCAATTTTACTGACGATCTCCTTCTGTTCCTTCGTCAGACCGGTCTTGTCCAACACCTCCGCAATCTCATCACAAGCGAAGATATACCGTGGCAGGTCTTCTCCTGCGGCTTCGTTATAGCGGTCGATATTGGGTTGCCCGGAGGCTGCCAGTAAGGTTTTGCGTCTCTGCAGCTCGTCTACAAGCTCCGTAAGGAGCGCAAGTGTTGACTCCTCCTCAATGCACATCTGGCATTGCTTGTGCCAAACAGGCGGGAAATCCACACCACCCTTGAAATCAGCAATGCAGACGATTGCGCCTTTCTTCAATGCCTGCATGAGGAGCAGTTTTAGCAGAACACTTTTGCCGCTTCCGGTAGATCCACCTAAGAGAATGTGCGGAACTTTTACAAGATCCACAGTAACCGGTCCGGTAAAACTCTCACCCAAAGCCAGTATGAAGGGCTTATGAGAAAGGTGCTTATCATTCCAGTCTATCACTTCCGGCAGATCTGTTCTTGCTGGAACAGTGTAGAGAAGAACACGGCTTTTCCCAGAACCATATTTCATCTTGACGATGGTGATGTCCAGTATGGTCTCGATGGCCGCCTGCTTGTCCTCCCAGGTCTTTAGAGGGATGCCTTGACTGCTGAACTCCCAGACCGAAATGCGAGGATTCTGTTTGTCCCTGTACTTCCGCTTCAGAGCAGGCACTATATCCGTATGGTTCACAAGTCCGATGCTCCGGAGTTGATCCTGGGCAGCCTTCTTTCCAAGTGGAAACAGAATGAGTGTGGAGAGGAATACTCCGCCAACCAGCAGGTATACAGCAAAAATATGCTGCATTACAAAGCTGGCTATAGGCGAAAGCAGCGCAGTGGTCTCAGCGGACAGTGCAATCTCATCCTGCTTACTCCATACCAGGATTGCTCCAAGGATATAGAGAGCGACGAAAATCAGTTTCACAGGCGCGTCGGAGGTAGGATTCGGTCTGGGGAGATGTTCCCGGAGACTGGAACGGCGTTGCAGCCGTTCCTTTTCAAACCGTCTCATGGGGAACCTCTCGGATGGTACCATCCTTCCGGAATTCTGTTACCGTGTGAATCCGTCGCAAGAATGCATTCCAGGTTTCCAACTTATCTC
>JAZSDS010000029.1:0-14555 GCA_045531275.1 Faecousia sp. | reverse complement strand
CTTCTTGGGACGGCGAGCCTCGAACAGCTCCTCAACTCGGGGCAGACCCTGGGTGATATCGTCACCTGCGACGCCGCCGGAGTGGAAGGTACGCATGGTAAGCTGGGTACCGGGCTCACCGATGGACTGGGCGGCAATGATACCGACAGCTTCACCCAGATCAACTTCCTTGGAGGTTGCCAGGTTCATGCCGTAGCAGCGTGCGCACACGCCCACACGGGCGCGGCAGCCCAAAATGGTACGGATATAGATCTTCTCAATACCGGCCTTTTCAAACTTAGCAGCATCCTCAGGCATCATCATGACATCCTTGGAGTGCAGCAGCTCGCCGGTTTCGGGATGCAGAACATCCGCAACGGGATAACGGCCACGGATACGGTTGCCGAAGGAATCCACCACATCACCGTTCTTGTCGTAGACTGCGCCTACCCAGATACCGTTCTTGGTGCCGCACTCATGCTCGCGGATGATAACATCCTGAGAAACGTCGACCATACGGCGGGTCAGGTAACCGGAGTCAGCGGTACGCAGAGCGGTATCGGTCATGCCCTTACGGGCGCCTCTGGAGGAAATGAAGTATTCCAGAACAGACAGGCCTTCACGGAAGTTCGCCTTAACAGGGATTTCAATGGTACGGCCTGCGGTATCCGCCATCAGGCCACGCATACCGGCCAGCTGACGAATCTGCGCCATGGAGCCACGGGCGCCGGAATCCGCCATCATATAGATGGGGTTGAACTCATCCAGGTTGCCCTGCAGGGCGCCGGTAACATCAGCGGTGGTCTTCTCCCACTGCTGAACCACCAGGCGGTAGCGCTCGTCATTGGTAATGAAACCCTTGCGATAGAACTGCTCGATCTCCAGAACCTTCTTCTCAGCCTGACGAACCAGCTCATACTTGATCTCAGGTACCACCATATCCGCAATAGAAACGGAGATAGCGCCCTTGGTGGAGAACTTATAGCCCAAAGCCTTGATGCGGTCCAGCATCTCGGTGGCAATGGTAAAACCGTGCTTACGGATACACTTGTCAATGATCTTGCCCAGCTGCTTCTTGTCAACCAGGAAGTCCACTTCCAGGTCAAACTCATGGCCGGGTACAGTGCGGTCCACAAAGCCCAGATCCTGAGGAATGGGCTCGTTGTAGATCAGGCGGCCCACAGTTGCGTCGATGACGCGGTACTGCATTTCGCCGTCCACTTCCCTGCCGTAACGCACACGGATAGGCGCATGCAAACCCACATCGCCATCGGCGTATGCGGCGATAGCCTCATCCACGCTGGAGTAGTTTAGCTTGGGACGGTACTGAGCGACGGTCTTGCCTTCTGCCGCAGCCTTGGCATTGGCAGCCAGGAATTCGTCCGCATCCACCAGCTGGCCTGCGGCCAATCCAGTCTCGCCGGCATCGGTAACAAATACCTCCTCTGCGCCCTTCTCTGCCTTGCCCAGACGGGTATAGGTGAGATAATAAGCACCAAGGATCATATCCTGTGTAGGCACGGTAACAGGCTTACCGTCCTGAGGACGGAGCAGGTTATTGGCAGAGAGCATCAGCATTCTGGCTTCTGCCTGGGCCTCTGCAGACAGCGGCACATGGATAGCCATCTGGTCACCGTCGAAGTCAGCGTTAAACGCAGTACAGCAAAGAGGATGGAGCTTCAGCGCGCGGCCTTCCACCAGGATAGGCTCAAAAGCCTGAATACCCAGACGGTGCAGAGTAGGCGCACGGTTCAGCATAACAGGACGGTCCTTAATGATCTCGTCCAGAGCATCCCAGACCTCAGTCTTGCCCTTGTCGATCATCTTCTTGGCGGACTTGATGTTGTTTGCCAGACCGTCAGCAACCAACTTCTTCATAACGAAGGGCCGGAACAGCTCGATGGCCATTTCCTTAGGCACGCCGCACTGGTACAGCTTCAGCTCAGGACCGACAACGATAACAGAACGGCCGGAGTAGTCAACACGCTTACCCAACAGATTCTGACGGAAACGGCCCTGCTTACCCTTAAGCATATCACTCAGGGACTTCAGTGCCCGGTTGTTGGCGCCGGTAACGGCGCGACCGCGGCGACCGTTGTCAATCAGAGCATCCACAGCCTCCTGCAGCATACGCTTCTCGTTGCGGATAATGATATCGGGGGCATGAAGCTGGATCAGTCTCTTCAGACGGTTGTTACGGTTAATAACACGGCGGTACAGATCGTTCAGGTCGGAGGTGGCGAACCGGCCGCCGTCCAACTGGATCATAGGACGGATATCGGGAGGAATCACAGGCAGCACATCCATGACCATCCAGGCAGGGTTATTGCCGGACTCACGGAAGGCCTCAACGACCTCCAGACGCTTTACAAGACGCAGCTTTTTCTGAGCAGATGCTGTCTTCAGTTCCTCACGGAGCTGTACAGACAGGCTCTCCAGATCGATCTGCTGCAGAAGCTCCTTGACAGCCTCCGCGCCCATACCGGCACGGAAGTCGTCTTCATACTTTTCACGGTAGTCCCGGTAATCCTTCTCGGAGAGGATCTGATTTTTCTCCAGAGGTGTGTCGCCGGGATCGGTGACAATATATGCAGCGAAGTACAGGACCTTCTCCAGGATCTTGGGAGAAATGTCCAGGATCAGACCCATGCGGGAGGGAATGCCCTTGAAGTACCAGATATGGCTACAGGGCGCGGCCAGCTCGATGTGGCCCATACGCTCACGGCGAACCTTTGCCTTGGTAACTTCAACGCCGCAGCGGTCACACACCTTGCCCTTATACTTGATCTTCTTGTACTTGCCGCAGTGGCACTCCCAGTCCTTGGTAGGTCCGAAAATGCGCTCGCAGTACAAGCCATCCCGTTCAGGCTTCAGTGTGCGGTAATTGATGGTCTCCGGCTTCTTAACTTCGCCGAAGGACCACTGCCGGATCATTTCCGGCGAAGCAATGCCAATTTTAATGGCATCAAAGGTGGCATCTGCCATAGTCGCGCCTCCTTATTCTTCATCTGTGCCGGCATCCGCATTTTCTGCGCCGCCAAACACATCCATAATATCTTCCGGACCGTCCTCGTCGATGACGAAGCCGGCATCCAGCACTTCCTCAGTGCTGCCCACCAGCTCGCTGCCCACATCGACAGCGTAGATGATCTCATCCTCGTCCTCGTCGTCCTTCAGCTCGATCTCATTACCGTTCTCGTCCAGAACACGAATATCCAGACACAGGGCCTGCAGTTCCTTGACCAGAACCTTGAAGGATTCCGGCACACCGGGCTTGGGAATATTGCTGCCCTTGACGATGGCCTCATAGGTCTTGACACGGCCTGTTACATCGTCGGACTTCACTGTCAGAATCTCCTGCAGGGTATAAGCAGCGCCGTAAGCCTCCAGCGCCCAAACTTCCATTTCACCGAATCTCTGACCGCCGAACTGTGCCTTACCGCCCAAGGGCTGCTGGGTAACCAGTGCGTAGGGACCGGTGGAACGGGCATGGATCTTATCGTCGACCAGGTGGTGGAGCTTCAGATAGTAGGGATAACCAACGGTTACCAGATTGTCAAAGGGTTCACCGGTACGGCCATCATACAGGACAGTCTTACCATCCTCCCGGAGGCCTGCCAGCTTCAGGGTCTCGCGGATATCCTTCTCGTTGGCGCCGTCAAACACAGGGGTAGCAACCTTCCAGCCCAGGGCCTTGGCTGCATAACCCAGGTGGACTTCAAGAACCTGACCGATGTTCATACGAGAAGGCACGCCCAGGGGGTTCAGAACCACATCCAGGGGAGTACCGTCAGGCAGGAAGGGCATATCCTCTTCTGGCAGAACGCGGGAGACAACACCCTTGTTACCGTGACGGCCGGCCATCTTATCGCCCACAGAGATCTTACGCTTCTGGGCAATATAAACACGGACGGACTTGGTAACACCGGGAGCCAGCTCATCGGAGTTCTCCTTAGTAAACACCTTTACATCCACAACGATACCGCTCTCACCATGAGGTACCTTCAGAGAGGTATCACGGACTTCTCTTGCCTTTTCGCCGAAGATAGCCCGGAGCAGACGCTCCTCAGGGGTCAGCTCAGTCTCACCCTTAGGTGTGACCTTACCTACCAGGTAATCGCCGGAACGGACCTCGGCACCAATACGGATAATACCGTTCTCATCCAGATCCTTCAGAGTATCCTCGCCAACATTAGGAATATCACGGGTGATTTCCTCAGGTCCAAGCTTGGTATCCCGGGCTTCGGTCTCATGTTCCTCAATGTGAATAGAGGTAAAGACATCCTCGCGAACCAGACGCTCATTTAGCAGAATGGCGTCCTCGTAGTTGTAGCCTTCCCAGGTCACAAAGCCGATCAGCACATTCTTACCCAGGGCGATCTCGCCGCCGGAGCAGGAAGGACCGTCAGCAATAATCTGGTTAGCTTCAACCTCCTCGCCCACAGCAACGATAGGCCGCTGATTGATGCAGGTGCCTGCGTTGGACCGAGCGAACTTGGTCAGAGGATAGGTCTCCTGCTCGCCATCCTGATAGCGAACAGTGATCTCGGTGGCAGAAACAGCGGTAACAGTACCGGCGCAACGGGCCTTGACACAGACTTCAGAGTCCACAGCCGCGGCATGCTCGATACCGGTAGCGACGATGGGCGGCTCTGTCGTCAGCAGAGGCACAGCCTGACGCTGCATGTTTGCGCCCATCAGCGCACGGTTAGCGTCGTCGTTCTGCAGGAAGGGAATGAAAGAAGTAGCAATGGAGATCATCATTCTGGGAGATACATCGATATAATCGATGACATTCCGGTCCACTTCAATGATCTCGTTGCGGTGACGGCAGGTAATACGCTCGTTTACCAGACAGCCGTTTTCATCCAGAGGCTCGTTGGCCTGGCCGATGTAGTAGTCGTCTTCCACATCCGCGGTCATGTAGTCCACCTGGTCAGTCACCTTGCCGGTAGCTTTATCTACCTTGCGGTAGGGTGCTTCCACGAAGCCGTATTCATTGATCTTGGCAAAGGTAGCCAAATAGTTGACCAGACCGATGTTGGGACCTTCAGGGGTCTCAATGGGGCACATACGACCATAGTGGGTGTAGTGAATATCACGAACATCAAAGGATGCGCGCTCACGGCTCAAACCGCCGGGGCCCAACGCGGATAAGCGGCGCTTATGGGTCAGCTCAGCCAGAGGGTTATTCTGATCCATGAACTGGGACAGGGGGCTGGAACCGAAGAATTCCTTAATAACAGCGGTTACAGGACGGATGTTGATCAGGCTCTGGGGTGTGACTGCATCCAGATCCTGAACAGTCATGCGCTCCCGAATCACGCGATCCAAGCGGCTGAAACCGATGCGGAACTGATTCTGCAGCAGCTCACCTACGCAGCGCAGACGGCGGTTGCCCAGGTGGTCGATATCGTCATGGATGCCTACACCCTCTGCAACGCAGTTGAGATAGTTGATGGAAGCCATGATATCGTCGACGATGATGTGCTTGGGAATCAGGTCATCGATACGCTCAGCAATGGCAGCCTCCCAACCATCAGCAGGAACCGTCTCCAGCATTTCCTTCAGAACAGGATAGTGGACCTTTTCCTTAACACCGTACTGCTTGGGATCAAAATCAACAAAGCGGGCCATGTCCACCATGTTGTTGGAGAAGATCTTCACATTGCGGTCGCCCACTTTCAGGACAGCCTCGTTGACACCCTTGGCGCTCAGCTCATGGGCCCGCTCGCGGCTGATGATCTCACCGGGCATAGCCAGAATCTCACCGGTCATGGGGTCAGCAACGGGCTCCGCCAGCTCCTGTCCGGAAAGGCGGCTCCAGATATCCATCTTCTTATTGAACTTATAGCGGCCTACGGTGCTCACATCGTAACGGTGAGCATCAAACAGCAGACCCTCCAGGTGGGAAATAGCAGTCTCTACTGTAGGGGGTTCGCCGGGACGCAGACGGCGGTAGATCTCAAGCAGACCTTCTTCCCTGGTCTTGAAGGCATCCTTCTCCAGGGTAGCAAGAATACGGGGATCCTCACCGAACATATCCTTAATTTTCTCGTCAGTATCCACACCCAGAGCGCGGATCAGGCAAGTAATGGGCAGTTTGCGGTTCTTGTCGATACGGACCCAGAACACATCGGACAGGTCAGTCTCATACTCCAGCCATGCGCCGCGGTAAGGAATCACCGTAGCGGTATAGGTATGCTGGTCAGACTTGTCCACCTCGTGGCCATAGTACATGCCGGGAGAACGGACGATCTGGGAGACAATGACACGCTCAGCACCGTTGATAACAAAGGTGCCGCCATTGGTCATGATAGGGAAATCTCCCATGAAGATCTCCTGCTCCTTGATTTCGTCTGTCTCGGTGTTGCGCAGGCGCACACGGACCTTAATGGGTTTTGCGTAGGTAGCGTCCCGCTCCTTGCACTCCTCGATGGTGTACTTGGGCTTATCTTCCATGGTGTAATCCAGGAAGCTCAGCTCCAGCTTGCCGGAGAAATCGGTAATTACACCAACATCCTTAAAGACCTCGCGGAGGCCTTCATCCAAAAACCACTGATAGGAGTCTTTCTGGATCTTCAGCATATTGGGCATTTCCAGGATCTCTTCGTACTTTGCGTAGGATTTACGCATGGTCTTGCCGAACAGTTGGTCCTTGACCATTGCCATATGGATCATCACAGCCTTTCTTTCGGCTTTCGCCGGAATCATGTGTTGTTCACTTGATACGCATGGGTCGGTTGTCACTTTGTTGAAAACAACGCTTGACAACCGCCAGTGCCTGTGATAAGATGCTCATGTTGGGAAGAACGCATAAATGGGCATACTATCACAGTATGGAAAGTCATTTTATCATACCCAGCCACCCTTTGTCAATAAGAATTTACAAAATTTACCGAGGATCTTTCCTCGGCTTTTTTATTGTAAAGCGCCCCACTCTTCAAAGGAGTGGGGCGCTGTCTTCTTTATTGGGACTGTCTTTCCAGCAGCAGCTGCTCCTGCCGCAGGAACTGTTTTGCGATGACTTTGCAGATCTGTCGTCTTTCGATCATTTCATGGACCTGTTCAAAAGTCACCCACCTGGCATCATCTGTCTCTCCGGGCTGGAGGGTCACCTGCTCCAAGGGAATTGCTTTCCTCAGGCAATAGAAATCATAATGGGCATTTTTGTCCCGTTGGGAGCTTAGAAGTTCAAATTCCTCCGGACTGGCTGCAATACCTGTCTCCTCCCGCAGTTCCCGGGTGATAGCCTCCAGACTGTTCTCCCCCGCCTGGGCGGCGCCACCGGAATTTTCCCATGTTCCGGCAAAGCTCTTTTCCGGCGCCCGGCGGGTCAGCAGCAGCTTTCCCTGTCCGTCGTATACCCAGACGCACACCACCAGGCCATACTCCCCTTTTCCCCAGGGTGTTCCCCTGCGGTGAAGCCTGCCGGTAAGCCGCCGTTCTTTGTCATATATATCGTTATATTCCATTTGCTGTTCACGCTCCGAATCAATTAAAAGCAGTATACCACAAACGCTGCGAAAACGCAACGACAGTATTGTACAAACCGCAAAATCTGTCCTACTGGAAATTACCGGGGTGAGTGGAAGCTTTATACACTTTTTCTTTGTATTTTATTTAATAGTATGTTATGATGACACCGACATAAAAATGGAAAGGCTGGTCTTTAGTATGACTAAAAAAATCCTGGCCTTGGTCCTGGCCCTGTGTCTGCTCTGCGGAATGCTGGGCGCATGCGGAAACCAAGGCGACACCGACACCACAAAGGAGACTGATGCCACAATGAGCAAGAACCACCCTGGCAACGACGACACCCTCAGCATCCTTATGGTGGGCAACTCCTTCTGCTACTACTATACAGAAGAGCTGTACGGCCTGCTGATGGCAAACCCCGACCCTAACCGCGGATATAAGGATGTGCAGATCCTTAATCTGTACTACACCGGCTGCAATCTGACACAGCACCACAACTGGTGGACTGCAAACATGGCTACATATCAGCTGTTTAAAACTGACGCCAATGGCCGTAACGAGATGGAGCCCTCCGGACAGTGGACTCTGGAAAACGCCCTGAAGCAGGGCAAGTGGGACTACATCAGCCTGCAGGGTACTGTTCAGGGCGGCAACTACACCACGGACGACACCGTTCAGCTTGCCACTGCTATCATAGGGAAGGCTGGCCCCCTGCTGGACCGTTTCCACGAGCTGCATCCCTATGCTCAGCTTCTGTGGCATCGCACCTGGCCCTTTGAGGTGGGCCGCATCTCCGGCACCACTGTCTACACAGAAGATCTGCTGGAGAAGTATAACGAAGGCATGCAGAATGTCTGCGACTATGTATGCAACGAGCTTGACAAGGACAAGGATTACGACCTGGTCATGGTGAACTCCGGCGCAGCCTGGGTAGAAGCAAGAGCACAGGATGCAAAGCTGGAAACCAGTCTGCTGCCTGCAGGCGGTCTGTGCGCCCGTCTGGGTGTTGCTAACGGAAAGACCTACACCGGCGCTCAGCATAACGAACAGGATGTGGGCGACGGCTACCATGACGGCGACATCGGCGGCGGTCAGTTCCTGAACGCCTGCGTCTGGTATGAGACCATTACCGGCCAGAGCTGCCTGGATAACCCCTACAAACCCGATCTGACCAACGACAAGTACGCCCTGTCCGACGAGCTGGTAGCACTGCTGCGGAATGCCGCCCATACCATCGTGCAGAACGACAGCGCAAAATAATTGTATCAAATAAACGATCCCTGGGACCACCAAAATAGTCCCAGGGATTTTTTATTCATTTAGCATGCACTCAGGCTCCCTCCAGGCTCTTTCCCTGGTCACGATAGGCACTTTCCAGGGGGCTTTCCCTGTCCGCCTCCTTTTGGTAACGGCCTACCACATTGGACGCCAATTCCACAGGCAGCAATGTACCCGCACCGGCAACACAGCCGCCGGGACAGGCCATTCCCTCCAGGAGGTAGCCGTCATACTTTCCTGCTTTTGCCATAGCCATAAGCTTACGGCACTCACGCAGCCCTTCCGCCCGGACTGTTTTGACCTCCTGGTCCGGGGCTATTTTATGGATCATATTCTCCACAGCCTTGGCAACACCGCCGGAAACCGCAAAGCCACGGCCCGCTGCAGTGCCTTCATTCAGGTCTTCCATTTCCTCAATGGTCTGAAAATCGATCTCCTTAGCCTGGAACATTCCCTGCAGTTCCTCAAAGGTCAGGACAAAATCCACATCGGAGCGAATGTCCTCCCGGATCGCCTCCAGCTTTTTCGCCGCACAGGGGCCTACAAAGACCACCTTGCAGCCGGGATACTTTTTCTTCATCAGCCGGGCTGTGAAGACCATAGGTGTCAGGGTCATGGAAATGTTATCGGACTGCTCCGGATACAGCTTGTGGATCATAGAATGCCACGCTGGGCAGCAAGAGGTTGCCATATACTTCTGCTTTGCAGGAACCTTTTCCAAAAAGTCCTTAGCTTCCTCAATGGTGCACATGTCGGCGCCCACCGCCACCTCCACAATCCGCTCAAAACCCAGCTTCTTCATAGCAGCAATGAACTTACCCGGCGTGGAATGCTTTCCAAACTGACCGATAAAGGCGGGGGCCACAATGGCGACCACCTTATCTCCCCGGAGTATGGACTGGATCACCTGAAATATTTGGCCCTTGTCTACAATAGCGCCAAAGGGACAGCTGACCAGGCACTGGCCGCAAGCTACACACTTATCTTGATTGATTGTTGCCCGGCCATGCTCGTCAGATACAATAGCATCCATACCGCAAGCCACTTGACAAGGCCGCTCCAAATGAATAATGGCATGATAGGGGCATGCCTTGGCGCACTTGCCGCATTTGATACACTTTTCAGGGTCAATATAACTTTTTCCGTTCACAAAGGACACTGCACCCTTGGGACAAACCTTTTGGCAGGATGCTGCAAGACAATTCTGGCAGCTTTCTGTGACCCGGTACTGATTGGTGGGGCATGCGTGGCAGGCGTAAGGAATAATGTTGATCAGCGGCGGTTCGTAATACTGCTCCGCAATGGCCGCCTGGTCCATGCCCTCGGTCATCAGGTGGCGGGTCTGCACAGGGCGGATATTCAACCCCATAGCAAGCCGCACACGCTCACTGGCAATAGCCCGCTCCAAAAAGACAGATTCCCGGTGCAGCGGCTGATCTCCCGGCACAATAACATACGGCAG
Organism: Faecousia sp.; assembly: GCA_045531275.1. Lineage (GTDB taxonomy): Bacteria > Bacillota > Clostridia > Oscillospirales > Oscillospiraceae > Faecousia. Next base: position 4,357 of record JAZSDS010000029.1, on the reverse strand, counting down.
CTCATCTACTCCCTCATAGCCCCGGCCGGAATAGGCCAGCCTTGCCACCTCAGTAAATACATTCTTGCGAATATCGGTAATCAAGGACGGTATTCCTCGCATAAAATTACCTCCTATGTGTTATCGTTCTCTACTGTTTATTATAGCCGCCCCTGCCAAATAGTCAAGAACGGCGGGAGAGCCAATTCATTCCAACAATCACATATTTTATGATTGCTTTTTCCATCCAGTTCGTGTATAATTGCTTCTGCACCACAGTTTTATATCCCCGGACGTGGCTCAGTTTGGTAGAGCGCTTGCTTTGGGAGCAAGATGCCGCAGGTTCGAATCCTGTCGTCCGGACCATTCAGCTACAGATTACCCTTGTGGTAATCTGTAGCTGAATCTGTTCATATGGCAGCATTTGCCTTGCGGCATCTTGCGAACAAAGCAGGGTACTTGCTTTGGGTCAAAACACGCTGCGCTGCCTGTGGCAGATACAGCAGCGGGTTTTGTGTGCAGCGGTCGAAAAAAATCGAGGAGAAGCGTAAGCCCGATGATTTTTTCGGGCACCGCAAACCGGCGGCAAATCTGTATCTGCACCACACGGCACATATGCAAATCGAATCCTGTCGTCCGGACCATTCAGCTACAGAATACCCTTGTGGTAATCTGTAGCTGAATCTGTTTATATGGCAGCATTTGCCTTGCGGCATCTTGTAAACAAAGCCTAAAACAGAAACAAGACCCGGGATTGGAAACGTGGAATGCACGAACCAATTCCGGGTCAACTATTTATCTGGCAGGAAACTCTGCGGCCTTTTGCAGGCGGCTGAGCAGGTCGCCCTGCAGGTAGAAGGTGGTTTCAAAGTGCAGGAAGCTGTCGGCATTCCGATCCCACAGGATCAGCAGTTTTGGGGGAAATTCCTCGTCCCCTTCCCAGAATTGCAGCAGTACTGGAAAGAAAGGCATCACCTGAAACTTGCAAGTCAAATCCGCCCCTGCCATAGGCGGCTGCAAAACACCGCCCAGCTTTTCGCAAGCTGCTTTCAATTCCTCCAAACATCCATCAAACAGCTTGGCGTATTTCTTGGTGAAGGTATCCGTCTGCGTTACACCGGTGACCACAAATGTTCCCACGGCACACCACTGTCCAAATAATGCTGGGACAGTTTCGCCCCTGTGATAGCACAGCAGGTCATAGACGGTCATCACCGTGCTGAAATCCCGGCATTCCTGCCATATGTCGCAGATGTATTCCTCGATGCCGCCGCTTTCTCTACTGATGCGGCAAGGAGTATTCAGATAGGTCAGGTAGATATACTGCTCGTCCGCAGGCAAACAGAATTTCCGGATCATCCATTCCTGGTCGTACTCCAGAAAAATCCGCTTTCCAATATCCACCTGAAGGTCGTAATTATCCATAGGCATTCATTTCTTCTTCCCAATTCTCTGTTTTGCTATTATATCACGCTGTTTAACTAATTGCAATGCAGGTCTATGCAGCACAAGTTGTCTTGTATAATGACAGTGGCAGGGAGATTTTTCTCCCTGCCACTGTCAGCTTACTTATTCTCTTTTTTCAGTCTCGCTTTGGCTTCTCCCACGGTTTCGCCGTCTTTGGTCAGGTATGCTTCCACGAACTTATCCTCGATTTTGCTGTAACCACTGACAACGCCCTGCTCGACCTTCTTATAGCCGTCAACAACACCCTTTTCCATTTTCTTGTAGCCAACTGTCACTGCCTCAGCAATTTTTTCATTTGCTCTTACAATTTTAGACTTTGCCATATCGATCCTTTTTCCTCCAATCAGGTTGATTCCCAGAAACAGCACGATGAGCCACACTGCCGTTCCTGTTAAAATATTGAATAACTGAATTTCCGCCGGTGTCAGTCCCGGAAAAGACTGTAGCATAGACCTCTGCATTGTGTAGATAGATACAAAGGCATCTGCCAAAACTATATTGCGTAGTGTCTTTAACACCGGTGACGCCGTATGCTTTGCTTTCACCATTCCGATAATCGCGAGGGTGATTTTCGTAAATGTGTAGGTTGCAATAGCGATCATAATAATCTCGTGGAAGGCAGTTCCCCGCTCCCTGAGAGCAGACAAAATGTTGACTCCCACGATACAGAAGGAAAGCACCACCAACAGAATCCCCGTAATACGCCTTGCAAAAAGCTCGGTATCGTAATCCCCTCTTGCCTTTCTCTTTACCTGCAGCACAGAAAACCGTGCCATAGCAAGAACGGCATAATAGGCTCCCACGGTGATAAACCACCAGGAATGGGACAAAAATCCTACCGCGCTGTTACCCAGGGCGTAAACAAAGTTGATAGTGAGACTTGTATAGGGGCTTTTTACAACCTGTAGTGCTTTCATTTAATACCTTTGATCATGGGAATGAGGGCAATGAGCATCACGATGCCAAGCAGACCCACCAAAGTCCCCCACACGAACTGCTGCCAAACAAGACACAGACACATACCTGCGCCCAAGGTCAGCACAGCAACAACGGCGTAAATGATACGAAACACGTTTTTGCCATTCATCTTAGGCAGCTTCTTGTTTTCCATTCTGCACCACACCAGCAGTGTAATTACGGCAAGCACCAAACCGATACCGCCGAAGGTCACACCCTCCCAAAAGGCGTTCCACTCCGGCAAAAGCGCCATGCACATACCCAGCGCAAACAGCACCCCACTGACCGTTCCCAGAATTAACGCAACAAAACTGCTTTTTTTCATTTTGAATCCTCCTATTAAACCAACACTTGTATTTTTATTACAAGCTAAGTATAATATTTTGTAGTTAGCAAAACAATCATCAAAATCTGGAAGAATGTTGGAATAATGGGGCGAGGATATGAATGTAACAAACAACAAGCGACGCAGAGAATCCCAGGAGAAACTTGAAAAAGCCTTTATAGAATTGCTGCAAACCCGCCGGATCAAGGATATTACGGTTTCTGATCTTATCAAGATCACAGGGTTAAATCGCAGCACCTTCTATGCCAATTACTTAGATATATTCGACCTTGCCGACAAGACAAGAGAAAAGCTGGAACGGGATTTCAGCAATTTGTTTGCCGATTACGATTACTTCAACGAGCGCAGCGGTGCGCTAAAAATGTTCCGGCACATTAAGGAGAACCAGCTTTTTTATCAGACCTACTTCAAGCTGTGCTATGACGACAGACACCTTATTTCCATCTGCGACCCAAAACGGGCAGAGATGGAGCATGTCTCCGAAAACCTGAAATATCATATTGAATTTTTCAGAAACGGTCTGAACGCCATCATCAAGCTTTGGCTTGCAGGCGGGTGTAAGGAATCCCCGGAGGAAATGGCAGAAGTGCTGAAAATGGAATATCGGGGAAGATAATAAACCGGCGGCAGGAAGATTTTCACCTCTCTGCCGCCGTAATCTTATGCTTTTTGCTTTTCTATTCGCTCAAAAATGTATGTCGTCAGATCATCCTTACCCTTTATGTCCAACACATACTGAAATTCATTGTACAGGATCTGCTCCGCATCCTTGAAAAACCGCTCGTCTAACATATGCAGGCGTTTACCCTCGGCTTCCCGTTCCTTCTTGTGCGCATAGATGGCCTTGATCATTTTGATCAGATCCAGATGATCGCCCTTTGCCAGAATGCTTTTGTAAAGCTCCTTACGCTCATTTTCGTTTTCCACCCATATCGCACATTCCGACTGCATGGAATCGATCAGCTTATGGATCTCGTCTCTGGTCAGCAGCCGGCGCATTTTCCGGAGAACAAGCTCGTTGTCTGTAGGGGCAAAAATCGTGGAGCCCTGATCACCGACAGGCTTCAAAACAAAATAGGTCTTTTTCTTTCCGCTAACAGTTTTCTCTTCCGTGTCTGTGATTTTGCACACACCCTGGGCGCCGTAGATGATCACATCATTTACCTGAAACATAGCCGCTATCCTCCCCACAATACTGGTTATCTTTATATATATTATAGCTTTAATTTTTCAAGATTTCAAAAGCAGTTTTGCTTGAAAATCCGGAAAAAATATTGTAAACTATGCGCAGACTAAACAAATTGCATATATTTACGAGTATACATAGGAGGACTTTTTATGGCAGAATATGAGATCGTTGCCAAGTTTTTGAACGGCTGCGCCGGCGCTGCCCATCCCCAAACTTTTTTTGAGGAAGCTGAACTGGAAAGCACTGATGCTTTTGTGCGCACCAAACACGGCAAGGATTTTGATAAATTCATCAAAGAGACTTTGGACAATGGTAGGATCGTGTACACCTACGACAACGGCACTGTGACCTATATCTACGAATTTACCGAGCTATAACAAGTGATGTATAAACGAAACTAACCCCTGGCTCACGCCAGG
>JAZSDS010000077.1:0-15254 GCA_045531275.1 Faecousia sp. | reverse complement strand
GGGCGGTAAAAAAGCAAAGCGGGGCAACCGTGGCGCTATCACAGCCATCTGTATTACTGTAATTGCTGTAGCTATCGCTATAACAGCAGGGTGTATCCACTTTTCAAACATGGGCCAAAACGAGCCTATCCTGGAAAATATAACTGTAGCCGGAGTAGATGTTGGCGGAATGACCCAGACCGAAGCGATCACCATTGTAGAAGCTGCGACAACCACCTACTCCACCCAGGCTATGACCGTTAAGGTTCTTGACAGTCATGTACAGATCAGTCCGGACACTGCAGATGTGCGCCTGAATGTTAAAGCCGCAGTAAAAGCTGCCTATAAGTATGGGCGCAGCGGTCCATCCAGCCAGCAAAAGGCTGAGCAGGAAAACGCTATGAATAACGGCTACGCTGTGGACATTACGCCTTATCTTCAACTGAACTCCGAGGCAGTGAAGGCATCATTACAAGAATTGGGAGCAGACTACAGCAGCACCCTGTCCCAATCCACCTATGAAGTAACCGGCACTGCGCCAGACCAAACCCTGGTCATTAATCTGGGTATGCCTGAATACGGTCTTGACCTGAACGCCCTGTATGAAAAAGTTCTGGCGGCCTACTGCAGCAACACCTTTTCCGTGGAAGGCGAATGCGGTATGATCCAGCCGGAGCCCATTGACCTGGAAGCAATCCTGAACGAGCACTATATCGCGCCGGTGGACGCCACACTGGATCCTGAAACATACGAAGTTACTGAGGGTGTAGACGGTTATGGCTTTGACCTGGAAGGCGCAAAGAAAAAGCTAGAGCAAGCGCCTTATGGAACCACAGTTAAGATTCCCTTTACCGCAATCCCTCCGGAAGTAACAGGAAAAGAACTATCCAAGATCCTGTACAGGGACAAGCTTGCTACCTACACCGCAACAAGAGAAAGCGACGAAAACCGAGCCACCAACCTACGGCTGGCCTGCGAAGCCATCAACGGAATGATTCTCTACCCCGGTGATGTTTTCTCCTACAACAGCGCTCTTGGCGAAAGAACTGTCTCCCGTGGTTATAAGCCCGGACCTTCCTATTCCGGTAATGAAACTGTGGAAACAGTTGGAGGTGGTATCTGTCAGGTCTCCTCCGCGCTTTACTACTGCGCTATGGTGGCTGATCTGGAAATTCTGGCGCGGGACAACCACGGCTTCGCCACATCCTATATGCCCCTTGGAATGGATGCTACCGTCAGCTGGGGTTCCCTGGATTTCCGGTTCCGCAACAACACTGAGTATCCCATCCGCATTGAAGCCTCCGCTTCCGGCGGCGAAACAACAGTTACCCTGGTAGGCACCGACGAAAAGGACTACTATGTGGTCATGGAATACGAAGTCCTGGCAACCTACAACTACGACACTACTTATAAAACCATGCCAGCCGATAATCCCCAGGGCTACCGTAACGGCGATTACATTACAGAACCCTATACCGGTTACGACATTGAAACATATCGCTGCAAATACAACAAGGAGACAGACGAGCTGATCTCCAAGGACCTGGAAGCCACCTCAAAATACAGAAAGCGTGACGGCGTGATCTGCTCCGTCGAGGGTAGTTCTACTCAAGCTCCAGAACAACCTCCCTCCCAAGGAATCGGTAACGGTGGCGTCACAGACAGCGGAGAGCTTCCTCCCGAATTGCCCTAAGGGAACTTCCCCAGCAAGCAAAAGAGCGTGATGCTGAAATTCAGCATCACGCTCTTACTTATTTATTTAGGGCGGATATCCAAATGATAGTCCACTTCACCGGCAGTGCTTCGCTCTATCTCGATCCCATAGATAAGATCAACCATACCCCCATCACTGCTTAACTGCACCATAATTCGTTTGGCGCACACAGTGACCATCAGTGCGCCAAACTCCATTTGATATAGAGAGTCGTGACGCACACCCTCCTGAAAAATCATTTGGGAGTGGAGCTTTCCTGTTCTGGTAAGGATGATCCTGTCCTGCTCAATGCGAAATGTGGTGGTTACACCCTCCAACCCAGTCAGTTGGCTTTCCTGGTACTGGAGATCCCAACCGCCGTCATGATACTGAAGGGTACCCTCTGTGACCAACTCAATCACATCCGGCTCCTGATCCAGATAGGTCTGACGTCCGCAAATAGATAATATAACCTGTTTTTTCATCTCAGGACTCCAGTGCAAACCGAAGGAGCGCATCGATTTGCTCACTGTAGGGAATGCCACTGGCAGTAAAAAGCTTAGGATACATGGAGATGGAGGTAAATCCGGGCAAGGTGTTGATTTCGTTGAACACAATCCGCTCGTTCTTGTGGGTAACAAAGAAATCCACCCGACTCAGACCCTTTGCTCCAATAGCTTTATAGACACCAATTGCCACTTCACGGACCTGCTCGGCTACAGACTCGGAAATACGGGCAGGGATATAGGCTACAGAGGTATCGGTGACATATTTGGCATCATAATCATAGAACTCGGCGCCGGAGTCGATTTCTCCGCATACAGAAGCTACCGGACTGTCATTGCCCATGACCGCAACCTCGACTTCTTTTCCGTCAATAAATTCCTCTACCAGGATCTTTTCGTCAAAAGCACCCGCCTCCACCAGCGCCTTCTGAAGCGCAGAACGATCTGCCACCTTGGAAACACCCACCGAAGATCCTGTGCCTGCAGGTTTGACAAACATGGGATAAGCAAAACGATTCTCCAGCGTTTCCAGGATACTGTCCATCCGGGTATCAAGTTCACTGTTTCTTACAAGCTGCCAAGCTGCCTGGGGGATACCTGCATTATCCATAACCAGCTTTGTCAGGGTTTTATCCATAGCCACGGCAGATTCGGACACATGAGAACCTACATAGGGGATCCCTGCCATTTGCAGCAGACCCTGCATAGCTCCGTCCTCGCCGTTCTCTCCGTGGAGCACAGGGAACACCACATCGATGGACTGGCGACTGATGCTGTCACCATCAAATTTAAGGATTCCCTCCCCCCGGACCGGGGAAATACAGGCAATGCAATTTGACGGGTTCTCCTGCCACTTGCCGGAAGGAAGCTCAGCATAATCGCCTCCCCCGTACAGGATCCACTGCCCACCCTTTGTGATACCTATAGGGAAGATATTATACTTATCAGGGTCTATGTTATTCAGAACCGACTCTGCAGACCGCAGCGATACTTCATGCTCCGGGCTAATGCCACCAAACAAAACGCAAACATTTAATTTTTTCACAATTATCCCTCTTTTTCACTTGCATTACATATAGTATATGCAAAAACAAATCATTTGTTAAACAACGCTTCGCCGGCTGTATAAATATCACCAGCGCCTACCGTCAGGATCACATCACCCTCCCCAGCTATCTCCTTTAAGAAAGCTGTGACTTCCGGCAATGTTTCACAGTACACACTACCCGGTATCTGCTGCGCCAGATCCGCAGAGGAAATACCTGTGGTATTGCGTTCTCTTGCCGCGTAGATCTCAGCAAGCACCACCATATCCGCCATTTTTAATTCCCGGACAAATTCCCGAAACAACGCCTTTGTTCTTGTATAAGTATGGGGCTGGAAGGCTACAACCATACGCTTATACCCCATAGTGCGCACTGCTTCAATGGTTGCTGCCAGTTCGTCTGGATGATGCGCATAGTCATCGTAAATGTCTGCACCATTGAAATTGCCCTTGAATTGCATGCGCCGCTCAGCGCCGGTAAAGGTAGACAGTCCTTTTGAAACAGCCTCCCCGGAAATACCAAGCATCCATGCGGTGCCGGCTGCTGCCAACGCATTCAGTGCATTGTGTCTGCCCACAACTCTCAGATCCAGATGGCAGTAAAGGCTTCCGTCGCAGAACACATCAAAATGCCGCCAATCGGAAGAAATATTTTTTGCCGTTATACAGTTCTCCGGGTCTAGACCAAATGAAATGTATTCCATACCCTCCAGGGTCTTTATAACATGAGGATCGTCTCCATTTGCCAGAATTCCGTTTGTGGACAGCCTTGCAAAACAACGGAAGGACTTCTGCACATCCTCCAGGTCCTTAAAGTAATCCAGATGATCAGCCTCGATATTCAGAATAACCGCCAGCGTGGGATAAAAATTCAAAAAAGAATCGCAGTACTCACAGCTTTCCATTACAATGGTATCCCCTGTTCCCACACGATGACCTGCGCCCAGCAGAGGCAGGTAACCGCCGATCATCACCGTAGGATCCACATCTGCTTCCATGAGAATATGGGTCACCATAGATGTGGTGGTGGTCTTTCCGTGGGTGCCGGAAATACAGACAGCGTTTTTATATGCCTGCATAATCACACCCCAAGCTTGTGCCCGCTCAAAAACAGGTACCCCTTTGGTACGGGCTGCGGCGATTTCAGGGTTGTCGTTATGGGCAGCGGCAGTACGAATCACACAGTCAGCATCCTGGATATTGGCTGCCTGGTGACCGATGGCAACATGGATCCCCTTGGAAATCAATTCATCCGTAGATACGGAGGAATTCATATCGGAGCCGGTGACCACCATTCCCATACCCTTGAGCACAAGACCCAAAGGACGCATGGAAACACCGCCAATACCCACCAAATGCACATGCTTGCCCGGTGTAAGATAATTCTTTAATTCTTCACATTTATTCATCATAGACTTATACTCCCGAAAAGTCATATCAAAGCTATTTTATTATATAATAATTCAACTGAATTTACAACTGCTTTTTAGCGTCTCGGTAGGATATGCAGACAAAATATACATTTATGCATTCAGTAATGAATATTTTTGTGCTGCTATGTATAAACTAACTAAAATTTTATGGTATTCTTGTGCTTTTTACTGGTTGACGATGAATAATATTCGCGTTATAATACATACATTGGTAGCGTTCCCCAACGACAATTTTAAGGAGTGTATAAACTATGAAAAAGATTATTGCATTGACTCTTGTGCTTATTATGGCACTGGGCATCTTCGCCGCTTGCGGTCAGAAGGAAGAAAATCAGCTGGTTATGGCAACCAATGCAGCGTTCCCTCCCTACGAATTCAAGGACGGTGACAAGATTGTCGGTATCGATGCCGAGATTGCCGCTGCAATTGCTGAGAAGCTGGGTATGGAGCTGGTTATTGAAGACGTCGACTTTGGCGCTGTTTTGACCGGTGTAGCCGAAGGCAAGTACGACATGGGTATGGCCGGTATCACTGTTACTGACGAGCGTAAAGAGACTATGGACTTCTCCGATACCTACGCTACCGGTATTCAGGTCATTATCGTTAAGGACGGTTCCGAGATCAAGAGCCTGGACGATCTGTTTGAGTTCAACGCTGACGGCGATCCCGTTGCTTTGAAGAACCCTGACATCAAGGTTGGCGTTCAGGAAAACACCACCGGTGACATCTACTCTTCCAGTGCTGTTGAAGGCTGGGGCTTTAACGACCTGAACGAGGACGAGTCCATCAAGACCGACCGCGTTGTTCGTTACAAGACCGGCGCTGAAGCTGTTTCTGCTCTGAAAAGTGAGAAGGTTGACTGCGTTATCATCGACAACGAGCCTGCAAAGTCCTTTGTAGAGGCTAACGACGGCATCCACATTCTGGAAGGCGACAACGAGTACGCCGTTGAGGATTACGCTATCTGCGTAGACAAGGGCAACACTGAGCTGCTGAACAAGATCAACACCGCTCTGGCAGAGCTTAAGGCAGACGGTACTGTTGATAAGATCATTAACAAGTACATCCCCGCTGAATAATCCGAAAATTTCCAACAAATCTACGAGAGGAGCTTGGCTTCACACCTGGCTCCTCTCTATTTGTGTAACTGTTTATGAAAGGATAAATCTGTATGCCAACAAATGATGGTTTTTGGGAAGCTGCTCCAAAATGGATCATCGACCTGAAAGATGACTTTGTTCTGAACTTTATAGACGGCGGCCGCTGGAAATGGCTTCTGGAGGGTTTGGGAAATACCCTTTTAATAACCTTCTACGCCCTGCTGATGGGTCTTGCCATTGGTATTGTAATTGCAGCTGTCCGATCCACTTTTGACAAGAACCGCGAGACAATGGAGGTTAAGAAAGGTCTTGGCTACTGGCTGTTAAGAATTTCTAACTCTGTCTGTAACATATATCTGACTGTCATCCGTGGAACACCTGTGGTGGTTCAGCTGCTGATTATGTATTTTATTGTATTTGCCAGTTCCCGCAACAGTCTGATGGTTGCAATGATTGCCTTTGGCATTAACTCAGGCGCCTATGTCGCGGAAATACTTCGTGGCGGCATTATGTCCATAGATAACGGCCAGTTTGAAGCCGGCCGCTCTCTGGGTTTCAACTATGTGCAAACTATGACACATATCATTATTCCCCAGGTCTTTAAAAATGTCCTGCCTACATTATGCAATGAATTTATTGTACTTTTGAAGGAAACCTCAGTTGCAGGCTATGTGGGTATTGTTGACCTTACAAAGGCAGGCGATTTGATCCGTGGCCGTACATTCTCCGCATTCATGCCCTTGATCGCCGTTGCTCTTATCTACCTTATTATGGTTATATTCTTTACTTCCCTCGTTGGAAAGCTGGAAAGGAGGCTCAGACGCAGTGAACGATAATGTAATTATTTCCGCTCAGGATGTAAAGAAGCACTTTTCCGGTGGCGCTATCAAGGCCCTGGATGGTGTCAGCGCAGACATTCACAAAGGCGAAGTGGTTGTAGTCATCGGACCCTCCGGCTCCGGCAAGTCCACCTTCCTGCGCTGCCTCAACCTTCTGGAAATGCCCACCGGCGGCGCAATCCTCTTCAACGGCACAAATATTACCGACAAGAATGTAAACATCAATATCCACCGACAGGAAATGGGTATGGTGTTCCAGCATTTCAACTTGTTCCCCAATATGACCATCCTGAAGAACATGACCCTTGCCCCCGTCAAGCTTCTGAAAAAAAGTAAGGAAGAAGCCGAAAAAAAAGCAATGGCGCTTCTGGAGCGGGTTGGACTTGCCGATCGTGCAAACGCATACCCAAGTCAACTCTCCGGCGGACAGAAACAGCGTATCGCCATTGTTCGCGCCCTTGCAATGGAGCCCAAGGTCATGCTTTTTGACGAGCCCACCTCCGCCCTTGATCCCGAGATGGTGGGCGAGGTTCTGGAAGTTATGAAGGAATTGGCCGATGAAGGTATGACCATGGTGGTAGTTACCCACGAAATGGGCTTTGCCAAGGAAGTCGGTAACCGAATCCTGTTTATGGATGAAGGAAAACTGGTGGAGCAAGGCACGCCTGACGAGATCTTTAATAATCCCCAAAACCCCAGACTGCAAGAATTCCTGTCTAAGGTTCTATAAACAGAATCCCTCCTCAAAAAATGAGGAGGGATTCTTAGTTATACCTTCAAAAAGAAAAGACCACCATATGGTGGTCTTTTTATGGAGCGGGTGACGAGGCTCGAACTCGCTACCTCCACCTTGGCAAGGTGGCGCTCTACCAGATGAGCTACACCCGCGGAACAAGAGGTATTATAGCAGATTTTCAAAATATGTCAATACCCTTGCCGTAATTTTTTTCGTCCTATCCGGGATAGTTTGAATAGTCCCACACATAGCCTTCCATAGCCGATTTTCTAAGGGGTGCAAAGCTACCGTTCTGATTGCTGCGCAGAAGATCCAGATGATAATAAGCACCACGGAAATGAATTAAATTCCAGGTCCAGGGCAAACCATCACGGGTCCCGGACACCACATAGCACTCTAGTCCTGCCTGCTTACACATGGCAGCGTATACATTGGCAAACGCCTTGCAGTCACCTACTCCATGGTGCAGAAGCGAATACGCCGGGGTAATAGATGTATCCAGCGTGTACTCAGAACGCTCCATCAAGAAAGAATACAGCTGGGCATATTTATCCCGCACCTGTTCGTTGCCCTGCACATAAAGCTTGGCTGCTGTGAAAACAGGCTCTACCACCTGCTGCATATTTTGCAATGTTTCCCGACTGTTCTGATATGTAAAGATCAGTTCAACGATCCTTGCGGTTCCTCTCTCCGGATAAACCATAACCTCAACAGCAGGTGTTTCCATAATTAAATGAGGATTTTCGCTGGCATAGTCCCGCACCAACTGGACGAAATCCATATCCTCATATTGCATAGTCTGAAGCACCACTGAGGATTCGCAGTTGCTCAGCGCCTCAGAAATCACGTCCCTGGCATCTGTCATAGCCTCGATCTGCTGCATGCCCAAAATCTCCACCCGATCCCGGCGATATTGTATGCTTATGCCGATGGCTTCTGTGCCTGTACTTGTACCGATCTCATAGTCGATATTATCCACCGCATAGGCTCCCACAGGTGTGCTGTGGGTGACATACTGAATAGCGGAGTCCATATAAAAATGGACTGTCGCATTATTAAAACCGGAAATATCCAGAATGCCGCCCTCTGCGCCGCTTTCCACAAGAGTTACAAGTGCATTGCGAAGCTGCCGGTACGAGGAGACGGTGATGGTTTCTTTCCCCATATTGATATCCTGCTCCTGGTGGGGCTTCACCGATACATACTCGCCGTCCATCCACAGGCCACAACCACAAAGCAGCACACACAAAGCCACTGCTAAAGAAAACATTGCTATATGCCGTTTCATATATCCTCCTACAAAGAATCCCTGGAATACCGCAAAAAGCCGTCTCCAAGGACCTGATGGGCTTCCTGCACTATGATAAATGCATTGGGGTCGATTTCAACGACCAGTCTCTTCAGCTCAGCCAGCTGCTGTCTTTTCACCGCTGTCAAAATTACCTTTGTGTCCCTGTGGCTGTATGAGCCCTCTCCATGTAGAAAGGTAGCTCCTCTGCCCAGCTCTGCGGCAATTCGGCTGACTACCGCTTCGTATTCCCCGGTAATGATCAGCGCGACTCTGGAAAAGTCGAAGCGATACACAACCGCATCCACTACCTGACCAGCAACAAATATTGCCACAGCGCTGTAAAGCGTACGGCTTATATCCCCAAAGGACAAACCTGTCAGCACAGAAACCACCAGGTCAAAGCAAATGTTGATGACTCCAATAGATGCGTTGGGCCATTTCAGCTTCAGAAGCCGCACGATAATATCAGATCCACCTGTAGAACCGCCGGTGGAAAAAACCAAGCCCAGGCCCAGGCCGCAGGAAACTCCCCCATAAAGCGCACCAACAAGAGGCTCTGTTTCAGGCCGTGGCAGCGCAGAAAAAGCATCGATAAAAACCGCACTAAAAAACATCCCCAGAAGTGAGGAAAGAAGAAACTTTCTGCCGATCTTCATTCCGCCCAATGCAAATAAAGGAAGGTTCATTATGGCTGTCAATGAACCGATGGTACCAACACCCAGTAAGCGTACAATTACCATGGACAAGCCGGAAATGCCTCCGGCGTTCAGCCCGTTAGGCTCCAGAAAAAGGTTAAAGCCCAAGCTGAACAGTATACACCCTATCAGGATCTTACCTAATGTTTTTACCGGTCTGCGCAAAGCGCCCATAGTATCCTCCCGTATTCAAGGGAATACTGCTTCAATTCCCCTGTTTACATATCAAAACTGATTTGTTTTTCCGGGGAATCCTCTTCCTTTAAAAGTGCGCCGGCTGTAGGAATAGTCCTGCAGCGATAGCGACTGGCATTTACAATACCGCTGCTTTCCAGCAATACAGCACGGTCTAAGACAGCCTTCTTCTTAAGGCTCATAGCAGACACACCAATGGTATTCCGGCTGGCCTTAGGCAGTAGCTGGGCACTGGAAATAATCGCAGCCCGCCCATCGGTAGAATACACAACTACCTGAGCATCGGTTTCCAAGGCAATAGCAGCCTTCAGAGGACTCTTATCCGAGAAGGCACCTGTCAGTCTGCGGCGGTTTGTTTTTGTCTCATATGCGCTTAGCGGCACCTTGGCAGCCTTGCCATTTTCAAAGAAGAACAAAAGGAATCCCTTGTAATCTCCGGGCAAAATCACATAGAGCACATTTTCTCCGGCATCCATGCCCAGCTTTTGGGGCAAGTAATCACCAAGCTGGGATGCCTTGCCGTCATCAAAATCACTAAGTCTTGATTTGTAGCACTGGCACCGGTCGGTAAACACAAGGATCTCTGCCCTGTTTGTAGTTTCCCTCGAAAACGCAAGACTATCCCCTTCCTTGAATTTCTGTTCGCCGGACATACGGAGGCTGGCCTGGGTTATCTTCTTCAAATAGCCCTCCCTGGAGACAAACAGTGTCACAGGATAGTCAGGAATATCCTCTTCCTCTTCCTCAGGCTCGATCTGCTGAGATTCATAGAGGATCTCAGTCTTGCGGGGCTGTCCGTATTTTTCCGCAACCTGCTTCAATTCAGAAATAATGACATTCTTCAGCCTGCGGCTGTTCTTCAGCGTATCCTGCAGGTCCGCAATTTCACGCTCAAGGTCATCGATAGCCTTGGTTTGCTTCAGGATGTATTCCTTATTGATATTGCGCAGCTTGATCTCGGCCACATAGTTTGCCTGGATCTCATCGATGCCAAAGCCGATCATCAAATTGGGTACGACCTCATTTTCCAACTCGGTCTCACGGATGATCGCGATTGCCTTATCAATATCCAACAAGATCCGCTCCAGGCCCTTCAGGAGATGCAGTCTGTCTTCCTTTTTTTGGATCTGGTAGAATATGCGGCGCTTGACGCAATCTGTACGCCAGGCAGTCCACTCCTCCAGTATCTCACCAACGCCCAGGACCCTAGGCATACCTGCGATCAAAATATTGAAATTGCAAGGGAAGCTGTCTTGCAGGGGGGTCAGACGCATCAGCTTCTGCATCAGCTTGTCCGGGTCAGCGCCCCGCTTCAGATCGATGGTAAGCTTCAGACCGCCCAGATCGGTCTCATCCCGCATATCGTTGATCTCTTTGATCTTACCGGCCTTTATCAGTTCCGCCACCTTATCCATGATAACTTCACTGGTGGTGGAATACGGAATCTCGGTAATCTCGATCAGATTGCCTTCCTTAACATAGCGCCACTTGGCTCTGAGTTTAAAGCTACCCCGTCCGGTGGTATAGATCTCCCGGGTGGCAGCCTCGTCAAACAAAAGCTCACCACCTGTTGAAAAATCCGGTCCAGGCAGTGTCTCCAGAATATCGTGGTCCGGATTGTTCATAAGTGCAATGGCAGTATTGCACACTTCTGCCAGGTTAAAAGAGCAGATATTGCTTGCCATGCCAACTGCAATGCCCTGATTGGCAGACACCAACACATTGGGGAATGTTGTAGGAAGCAATGACGGCTCCTTCATAGTGGCGTCATAGTTATCCACCATGTCCACTGTATCAAAATCAATGTCACGGAACAGCTCGCCGCAAATGGAATCCAGCTTCGCCTCAGTATAACGGGCAGCAGCATAAGCCATGTCGCGGGAGTAGACCTTACCGAAGTTACCCTTAGAATCCACAAAAGGATGCAGCAGCGTCTCATTACCCCGGGCAAGACGCTCCATGGTCTCATAAATGGCCGCATCGCCGTGGGGGTTCAGACGCATGGTTTGTCCGACAATATTGGCTGATTTTGTGCGGCCGCCATTGAGAAGCCCCATTTTGTACATGGTGTACAGCAGCTTGCGGTGGCTGGGCTTAAAGCCGTCGATCTCAGGGATGGCGCGGGGTACGATAACAGACATCGCGTAGGGCATGTAGTTGATCTCCAGAGTTTCGGAGATTGCCTGCTCTGTGGTGGAACCCACCAACCCTACAATGTTATCGGTGTTTATCTTCTTTTTATTCTGTTCCGGTTCTTTCTTCTTTCGTGCCATTGTGAACCTCTCTTAAGAAATGTCCGCCAGTTCCAAATATCTGGCGCCATTGTCCGCAATAAAATTCTTTCTCTCTGCCAGATTGTCACCTAACAGGACATCAAAATAATGGGCAGTACGCTCTGCGTCCTCCGGCATGACCTTGATCAGCCGACGGGTCTCCGGATTCATGGTGGTCATCCACATCATCTCGGGATCGTTTTCACCAAGACCTTTGGAACGCTGGATGGTAACCTTCTTTCCTTCCAGTTCCTTCAGGATCTTAATCTTCTCCTGCTCATTATAAGCAAACCATGTCTTGTCCTTACAGGTGATCTCAAATAGAGGCGACTCCGCGATATAAACATAACCATCCCGGATCAATGTAGGGCAAAGTCGATAGAGCATGGTGAGGATCAAGGTGCGGATCTGGAAGCCGTCCACATCCGCATCCGTACAGATGACCACCTTGTTCCAGCGCAAATTTTCAATATCAAAGGAGGAAAGCTCCTTTGCTTTCTTGCCCTGGATTTCCACGCCACATCCTAGAACCTTCATCAGGTCTGTAATGATGGGGGATGCAAAAATTCGGTTATAGTCAGCCTTCAGACAGTTCAGAATCTTACCACGGACCGGCATGATGCCCTGGAATTCCGCATCGCGGCTAAGCTTGACACTTCCCAACGCAGAATCACCCTCAACGATATAAAGCTCACGGATCGCTGTATCGCGGCTACGGCAGTCAACAAACTTTTGCACCCGGTTGGCAATATCCACCTTGGCGATCAAGTTTTTCTTAACACTGCTTCTGGTCTTTTCCGCGCTCTCACGGGCCCGCTTATTGATGAGAATCTGCTCCGCAGCCCGGTCTGCCTCCTGCTTATTCTCCAGGAACCATACCTGCAGTTTTTCTTTAAAAAAGGCTGTCATGGCTTCCTGTGTAAACTTAGAGTTTACAGACTTTTTGGTCTGGTTCTCAAAGCAGCCAATAGTTGAGAAACAGTTGGTGACGATAACCAGGCTGTCCTGCACATCCTGGAAAATGATTTTGCTTTCGTTTTTATTGTACTTATTATTATCCTTCAGATACTTGTCGAAGGCAGCCACAAAGCCGGAACGGACTGCCCTGTCCGGGCTGCCGCCGTACTCCAACCAAGAGGAATTGTGGTAATACTCAACATGGCTGAGTTGTTTGGAGAAGCAGAAGGACGCTGTGATCTTCAACTTCATTTCCGGGCGGTTTTCTGCATCCCGACCACGGCGCTCCGCTTCCCAGAAAGTAGGCATGGTAAAGGCATTGTCCCCTACCATTTCCTCGATATACTGCTTAATGCCGTCGTTATAGCAGTATTCCTCTGTTTCAAACTTGCTGCCAACCTGATTGCGGAACTTAAAGGTAATGCCCTTATTTACCACTGCCTGACGGCGCATCACATCCCGATAATATTCCACGGGAATGTTAATATCTGTAAAGACTTGCCGGTCAGGACGCCAGTGGAATACCGAGCCTGTCTTCTTGCGGTCTGCAGGTTCTTTTTTCAGGCCGCCTTTATTTCTGCCCTTTTCAAAGTGCAGATCATAACGGAATCCGTCTCTGCGGATGGTTGCATCGAAAAATTCAGAAGCATACTGGGTAGCACAGGAGCCCAGGCCGTTAAGGCCCAGGGAGTATTCGTAGTTCTCCCCGTTTTCGCCGTACTTGCCGCCTGCATACATTTCGCAGAAAACAAGCTCCCAGTTATAACGCTTTTCCTTCTCGTTATAATCCACCGGGCAACCACGGCCAAAGTCCTCTACTTCCACAGACAGATCTTCGTACCGGGTGACGATGATGGTGTCGCCGTGACCCTCACGGGCTTCGTCGATCGCATTGGAAAGGATCTCAAATACCGCATGCTTACAGCCTTCCAGATCATCGGAGCCGAAAATGACCGCCGGGCGTTTCCGCACCCGGTCCTCCCCTTTCAGCATGGAAATGCTGGAATTTCCATATTGTTCCTGTTTTGCTTTTGCCATATACATTACCTGCCAGACTTATCCATAATATAACGATTGTATTATACCCATTTTGTGTAGTAAAGTCAACCAATACCACAATATGTAGAATAACGAATGGAAAAGTCCTCACCGGATAGTATGGATGTTTTTGGCGGAGTGAAAAGGATTGGGTTACATTTTCAATCTGCAAGTGTGCAGATTGAGAACTAAGGATCGACGACATCCAGCTGTCGCCGGCAACGCTCGCCCGCGTTGCATTTAATCTTTCAAATCCCCTCACAGCACAAAAATCCCCACCCGAATGGGTGAGGATTTTCGTGGCGGAGTGAGAGGGATTTGAATTTGGCTGGATATTTACTTTCTTTAACCAAAGTTAACTGTTTACTACCAAACACCAGTCAATTCCGAACATTCAACTACCATTTTCAACCGCCTTTAACCATCGTTTACTATCCCCGTAAGGGAAAAAATAAGGGAAAATATCGCCCCATAGCAGGTACATATAATAGAATCATTCAACTAAACCGTATTTGACCTTAATGCGGTCGAGTTTTTCCAGCATCGGTTCGGCGGCGATGAGAATGAAGATCACCGTTGCTGCAGCATGGATTAAGTCCATGGGCAGGCCGGACACATAGTAGGCTTTCAGCATTTCCCAGTTGATAGTCTGGGAATTGTACATCAGCGCAGCGGCGGGATTCATAATGCCGCCGTAGATGATAACTGCCGAGAACGCTCCAAAGGTGGCCAAACTGCCACGGCTGCGTCGGAGTAGTCCTTTACGGAACAGCACACCTGCCAGGAAACCGATAATGCCCATGCTGAACATCTGCCAGGGCATCCAGGGGCCTTGGGAGAACAAGACATTGGATACCATCATGGTCACAGCGCCCACCAGAAATCCGGTCTCACCGCCGAAGGCTACACCGGAGATAATGACCAGCGCCAGCACCGGCTTGAACTGGGGCAGCATGAAGAATGCAGACCGACCGGCGATTGCGATGGCACACAGCACAGCGATGGTCACCAGCTCTCTTGCCTTGGGTTTGCGGCTTTCAAACACCAGGAAGAAAGGCACTATGCACTCGATCAGTACCAGCATAGCGGTCACATTGTAATGTTGATTGCCCAGGTACATCACACCGGCGAAGATGGTCAACGGAATACAAAGCACGATCAGCACCGCAGCTACCAAGGTTCGTTTGCTCAGTTTTCTCTGCTTGGCCGGAATCTGCAGCATAGCAGATGGAGCGCTTCTGCGACCAATGGCGGCAATAAATACTCCCAAAGCAGCAATGAGTACCAAATACAGCATAAGTTGATTCTCGCCGGTTGCGCTGATACCTTCTTTGCCAATGAGCGCAGAAAGGTCTGTGATACTGGTGGCATAGAAGAACACCAATATCGAAATCGCCAGGGATACACCGGCAAGGAGTTTTCTCAATAGGGGCAGCGGCTTGGGTTTGAAATTTACCGCTGTTTCCTTGGGTTC
>JAZSDS010000065.1:0-21060 GCA_045531275.1 Faecousia sp. | reverse complement strand
TGCCGTTATAATAGCGATGTTTTCGTCTTCGTGAATAATGTTGAAATCAATACCATTGTTGCAACCGCTAATGGTTACAGATGTTTTATCTTCCGACGGAATCATGAAATGTCCGCAACAAGGAATCAAAAAGTCTTCTGCACCCATAAAATGATTTTCAAAGAGAGTATGCAAAAATCTATATGCCGAAGCGCTTACACACCACTCTGTGTTATCAGATAGTAAATTATCTCCGATTTTAAAAATAATACTTCCGTGAATACAACAATCATATGCTTGTTCTTTTTCGTTATCGCCACGAAAAAACATATCACTTGCATACAGTTCCATATACTCACCCCCATTTGTTTTATCATTATACCATAAAATGTTCAAAATTTCAATGTTTCCACAATCTTCATGAGTTATAACGATTCTTGTAGAATCTTTATAACTCTTTTTCTTTTATATAAGACTCTTTAGGAATCTTCATGATTATATAAGCATTATGAGTCTTTATCTTAAACATAGAGTAATTGAGAGTTATCAAGATTAAGTTTTAGGCCATTTTTTAGACCATTTCAGAGGTATGATATGTCCCGAAAAGGTAATTTGAGGCAAGATAATTATTTTATGGCGGAAATTCAGTAGTTGAAACGGGCAGGAAAAATCATTAAAAAGCAAAATAGGGTAAGATATTTTACTTTTGATTTTATAACCCTTTCACACTCCCCACCATGAAGCCTCTCTCTGAGTGAGAATAATAGCATATTACTGTAAGGCCCTGACCGCAACCGGTCAGGGCCTTGCTTTTTGTTCCGGGATTGCCGTTTGGCTGCGAAATACGACCGATAAGGCAAAATGTAAGATTTTTGGAAAAAGAGGTGCTATAATTTGAGTAAAAATCGGTTGTAGGAGGCTATGTTCTATGGATGCTATTCGTACTGTGGAACTGACAAAAAAGTATAAGGACACAACGGCGGTGGAAAAGCTGAATTTGCAGGTCAGGCAAGGGGAGTTGTTCTCGCTGCTGGGTGTAAACGGCGCAGGAAAAACAACCGCCATTAAGCTGCTGTCCTGCCTGACACAGCCCACAGACGGCGACGCTTTTCTGATGGGAAAAAGCATTCGGAGAGATGCTGCCGCCGTAAAGTCGGTGATCGCCGTTTCGCCCCAGGAAACTGCAGTTGCACCGGGGTTGTCTGTTGCTGAGAATCTGGAGTTGATGGGCGGTGTTTACGGTTTTACAAAGGCCCGGCGTAAGGAGAAAATCACGGAGCTGACCCGCCTGTTGGGACTGGAAGCAGTACTGAAGAAAAAAGCAGGCAAACTATCCGGTGGCTGGCAGCGCAGGCTCAGCATTGCTATGGCGCTCATCAGCCAGCCGGAGATCCTGTTTCTTGATGAGCCCACACTGGGATTGGATGTGCTTGCCCGCAGTGACCTGTGGGATCTGATCCGCAGTCTCAAAGGAAAGGTCACGGTGATTTTGACCACCCACTATATGGAGGAAGCCGAGGCTTTGTCTGATCGGATCGGAATTATGAAAGACGGCAGGCTGCTTATTTGCGATACTGCCGATAAGATCAAAGAGGCGGCGGGAACGGACAGCTTTGAACAGGCCTTTGTCCGCATTGTGAAGGGGGTGGCAAAATGAAAATGCTCACATTTGCAAACAGGAACGCAAGAGAGATATTACGGGACCCGCTGAACCTTTTTTTCGGTCTGGGATTTCCGTTGGTCCTCATTTCGTTGCTAACCGCAATACAAGCCAATATTCCGGCAGATATGTTTGAAATAAAGCACTTAACCCCGGGGATCACGGTTTTCGGCTTGGCCTTTATGACGTTGTTTTCCGCAACCATTATCGCAAAGGACAGGGGCAGTTCACTGCTCCAACGCTTGTATACTACGCCCCTTACGCCAACGGATTTTATTCTGGGTTATACCTTGCCTATGGTTCCTATTTCTGTGGTCCAGTGTATTATCTGCTACATTGCCGCAGTGGTTCTGGGACTTGATATTACGGTTAATATCCTGTATGCGGTGGTGCTTATCATTCCTGTTTCTGTTCTCTACATTGCCCTGGGACTTCTCTGCGGAAGCGTGTTTACCGACAAGCAGGTCGGGGGCGTCTGCGGTGCGCTGCTTACCAATCTTTCGGCATGGCTATCCGGCATTTGGTTTGACCTTGACCTTGTGGGTGGCGTATTCAAAAAGATTTCCTACATGCTCCCCTTTGTCCATGCCGTAGATTTGGAACGGGCGGTTTTGGCTGGGGAGCTTTCCGGTGTGTTCCCACATTTGTGGTGGGTCCTTGGCTATGCCGCCGGGCTGCTGGTATTAGCGGTGTTGCTGTTCCTGCGGCAGATAAAAAGACAGTGAGCTTTTGCACATATAGTGGTCCAATACAACACTCCCCCGATGGATTATTTGCCATTGGGGGAGTGTTGTACATAGTCAAAGGGTCGGGTACTTACTTTATCATTCCCGGTAGCTTTGGCGGCAGTGCAAAAAAATTCCAATAACGGTAGAAAGTCCTTGCTCTTTGTGGTATAATTTTCTATATACACCATGAAAAGGAGGCGGAACCGTGAAACGAATACTGACGATCCAGGATATTTCCTGCGTGGGAAAATGCTCTCTGACGGTGGCTTTGCCCGTCATTTCCGCCATGGGCGTGGAAACGGCTGTTCTTCCCACAGCCCTGCTGTCCACCCACACAAAATTTCAGAACTGCACCTTTCTGGACCTGACGGACCAGATCCTGCCTATTACCCGTCACTGGCAGCAGGAAGGCATCGGCTTTGACGGCGTTTATTCAGGCTACTTAGGCTCTGGGGAGCAGGTAGAGCTGATGACCCGGCTGTTTGCCCAGTTCCGGACACCTTCCAACTTCTTGTTTGTAGATCCTGTAATGGGAGACAACGGCAGGCTTTATGCCGGTTTTGACAGGGATTTCCCAGAGAAGATGGCGGTGCTCTGCGGTAAGGCGGATATCATCGTGCCCAATATCACCGAGGCCTGCCTTATGACCGACACTCCTTACCGTCAGGAATACGACAAGGTCTACATCAAGGACCTGCTTGCTAAGCTTACCGGGTTGGGCGCCGGTATTTCCATTCTCACCGGCGTGTCCTTTGTGGAGGGCGCAACCGGCGTTATGGGCTACGAAAAAGCCACCGGGGAGTATTTTTATTACGCCCATGAAAAGCTTCCCAAAAGCTACCACGGCACCGGGGATATTTTCTCAAGCACCTGCGCAGGCGCAATCCTCCGGGGAAAAAACTGGAAGGACGCGGTGAAGATCGCCGCAGACTATACAGCCCAGTGTATCCGTGTCACCATGGACGACCCTAGGGGCAGTGAATACGGCGTAAACTTCGAGCAGACCATCGGTTATCTTCTGGAACTGCTGCAATAGCTTGTTTACGAAAAATTTACAGAACCTATTTGGAAGCGACATATTTTTCCTGCAATAATGGGTAAAATGACCTGCACACCGGGAAAGGGTGGATGTAATATGTTGGAACTTAAAAATATTCACAAGGACTATCCTGCAGGCAGCGGCATTGTCCATGCGCTGCGGGGGGTCGATCTGCAGTTTCGGGAAAGCGAATTTGTGTCGATTCTGGGCCCTTCCGGCTGCGGAAAGACCACGCTTCTGAACATCATTGGCGGTCTGGATCAGTACACCAAGGGCGACCTTGTGATCAACGGCAGATCTACCAAGGATTTTAAGGACCGGGATTGGGACAGCTACCGCAATCACTCTGTGGGTTTTGTGTTCCAGAGCTATAACCTGATCCCCCACCAGACGGTTCTGCAGAATGTGGAGATCGCCCTGACTCTATCCGGCGTCAGCAGGCAGCAGCGCCGCAAACGGGCGATCCGGGCGCTGGAGGAGGTTGGACTTGGGGATCAGCTTCGCAAGCGCCCAAGTCAGATGTCCGGCGGGCAGATGCAGCGTGTGGCCATTGCCCGGGCTTTGGTAACGACCCGGACATTATTCTGGCTGACGAGCCCACCGGCGCGCTGGACTCGGAAACCAGTGTCCAGATCATGAATATTCTCAAACAGATCGCCCAGAAGCGGCTGGTGGTAATGGTCACTCACAACCCGGAGCTGGCGGAGGCGTATTCCACCCGCATTATCCGGATGCTGGACGGCCAGCTCCTTTCCGATACCGCGCCCCTGACCCAGCAGGAACTGGAGGAGCACCGGGCTTCCGATGCAGAAAGGCTGTCTCAGGGAAAGAAGGAGAAAAAGCCCGCCATGAAGTGGAGCACCTCCTTTGGCTTGAGTCTGAAAAACCTTGTTGCCAAGCGGGGACGCACCACCCTCACCAGCTTTGCCGGATCTATCGGTATTATCGGCATTGCGCTGATCTATGCGGTGTCCCAGGGTATGACCACTTATATCAATACAGTCCAGGAGGATACCCTGTCCTCTTATCCCTTGACCATCGAGGCAAGCACCATGGATCTGGGCGGCCTGATGTCCGCGTTTCTGGAAAGCGCCGCCTCGGCAGAGCAGCACGAAAATGACGCGGTGTACAGCAAGGGTATGGTCTATGACCTGGTAAATGCCCTGAATAATACAAAGACCACAGAGAACGATCTGATGGCTTTTAAAGAGCACCTGGAAAAGGAGCTTGACAGGCCGGAGGGCTCCCTGAAGGCGGCAGTCAGCGGCATTCAGTACACCTATGATCTGGACTTGTTGGTCTACACCAAGAATATCGACGGCAGTATCATTGAATCCGACGCCCAGGAGCTAATGCGGGAACTTATGAGCAAGCACATGGGCGTAGATATGTCTGCTATGATGAATGTAGGCGGCAGCAGTCCTATGGCTTCCATGATGAGCATGTCCACGCCCGGTTTCCGGGTATGGCAGGAGATGCTGTCCGGGGACAACGGCAAGCCCATCAGCCCCCTGTTGGAGAAGCAGTATGATGTGATCTACGGAACATGGCCCACGGAGTATAACGAGATCGTTCTGGTGGTGGATGAGAACAACGAGCTGGATGATATGACCCTGTATGCTCTGGGTCTGACCTCCGCTGAGGATATGGACGCATTGATGGATGCGGCGGTAAACGGCACGGCGGTGGAGGCAAAAAACAACCGCTGGACCTATGAAGAGCTTTGTGACATGGAGTTCCATGTGATCCTTCCCGGCGACTGCTACACCCTGGACGAATCTACCGGTCTGTACACCGATATTCGGGAAAGCGACGCAGGCCTGCGGTATCTGTACGACAACGGTACAGTGCTGAAGGTCACAGGTATTATCCGCCCCAATGAGGAGTCTGTTTCCAGGATGCTTAGCGGATCCATCGGCTACACCGCTGCCCTGACGGAGCATGTCATTGAAAAGGCAAAGGCTTCCCCGGCGGTGAAGGTGCAGCTTGCCAATCCCCAGATCGATGTGATCACCGGGCTGCCCTTCCACAGCAACACCGGCTCCATGACTGCAGAGGAAAAGGAAAACGAATTCCGGGATCACATCGCAGGTCTTGAGGAAGCGGCGCTGGCAGATGCTTATATTGCCATTATGTCCATCCCCGATGAGGAAACCCTGGACGCTATGGTGGAGCAGACTATGGCGCCTATGACAGTAGAGCAGATGCGGACCACCCTGGTGGAGGCCCTGACTGCCCAGACGGGCATGAACGCTGACGAGATCTCCGATTATGTGATGGAAATGGAAGAGGGAGAGGTCCTGGAGATCTTTACGGAAATGGTGACGGAGCAGGTGAAACAGCAGTACGCCGCCCAGACCGAAGCCCAGCTTGCCGCCATGAGCGACAGCCAGCTTGCCATGGCGTTGACCGGCGCTATGGAGAGCTACACCACAGAGCAGTGCGCCCAGTATTATGACGAGGTGCTGAAGTTCTCTGAAGCTACCTATGAGGACAACCTGGTGACCCTGGGCTGTCTGGATCTGGATGACCCTGCGTCGGTAAATATCTACGCCTCCACCTTTGAGAACAAGGATGTGATCGAGGACGCTATTACGGCCTATAACGAGGGTGTAGACGAACTGCAGCAGATCACCTACACCGACTATGTGGGACTGATGATGTCCTCTGTGACCACCATTATCAACGCCATTACCTATGTGCTCATCGCCTTTGTGGCAATTTCTCTGGTGGTGTCCTCCATTATGATCGGTGTCATTACCCTGATCTCTGTCCAGGAGCGCACCAAGGAGATCGGCATTCTCCGGGCCATCGGCGCATCCAAGCGGAATGTTTCCAATATGTTCAATGCAGAGACGATAATGATCGGCGCAGCCTCCGGTGGCATCGGCGTTGGGGTTACCTACCTGCTGATCATTCCTATCAATGCTGTTATCAATTCCCTTACGGGTATCGCCAATCTGGATGCTTATCTGCCTTGGCAGACGGCCCTGATCCTGGTGGGCATCAGCATCTTCCTGTCTGTGTTTGCAGGCTTCATTCCTGCCCGCAGCGCAGCCAAGAAAGACCCTGTAGTGGCATTGCGAACCGAATAATAAACAAAAGCCCACGGGTGGTGTGTTCTCCGTTACAGAGAACACGCATCGAGAGAAATCCCCAGAGGAATTTTCGATATATGCCATGGCGTTCGATATGTGCTGACGTACTCGATATGTTTGCCTGACAAACGAGGGTTTTATCTCATATCGAATTGGAGCGCAGCGACAATATATCAAGTTTGAGCATGGCGAAAATATATCGAGTCGGTAAAGCCGACATATCGACAAAAAACGAGAGCAAGAGTAGAAGTTTGTCCTTCTGCTCTTGCTCTTTCTGTTTGCATTGCCGGTTCTATTTGAGAAAATGTAAAAAATAGGTCAGTGCCAGCAGGTCTGCGCTGCCGCCGGGAGAAAGGTTCTTTTCGATAAATTCCCTGTCAAGGGTATCAATGGTTCCCAAAGAGGGGAAGGGGTCTTTTTCCAAAAGGGCAGAAAGCATTGCCTTTATCTCCAGTTGGGTTTGTCTGTTGCTGCGATGGATCAGGTTGGTGTCGTCGGCTGCGGTTATCAGGTGCAGCAGGGTGACACAGCCTGCATCGTTAAGGCTAAGGCCTTTGTCCAGTGCTTTGTCCATTATGGGAATTCCCACATCCCGGAGGGCAGGGAAGCCTGCCTCTGCCTGGCCTCGTACGCCGGTTATGCCATATTCCGCAAAAAGGCGCTCTCCGGTGGTTTTTGCCGTATCCTTTGTAATGCCTGCAAAATCCCGGGCAACCAGCCCCCGGGTCATAGCGGCGCATTCTGCAAGGAGACGGCTGCTTTGCCAACAGTCTGGGGGAAGTCGTCCTGTGGCGGCGCAGAGAAGCCCCAGGCTGAAGATCGCTCCTTTGTGGGTGTTGACTCCGTGGGTGGCTTTTCTCATGGCAGATTCCGCTTCTACGCCTATGGGACGGATACGCCGGAAGGCTTCTTCCGGGTCAAGATCCCTTGTAAGAAAGCCCTCTTCGGCGAAGCGGCAGAAGTAGGGCCGCAGAGCAGCGGCGCTGGCGAAAAAATGGCGGATGTCCATATCCTGATGAGCGCCCCGGTTGTGCCGGTCCACAAGGCCTGGCTTGGGGGTGGTGGCCACCTCCTGATGCAGGGCAAGGTAGGCCTGGGCGGCAATAAATTCACACAGATATTGCCGCGCTGTCAGGTACAGCAAAAAGCCTGTCCGGTCCCGCAGTTCCTCCAGAGAGTGGGCCCGACGGCTGGCACAGAGCACCGCATCTTTATCACACAGCAGACATTTTCTTCGGGGAAGACCCAGCTTTTCCCGGTCGGTTTTATTGCCCTCCGGGTCTATAACATCCATATCGAAAAGGCGGCCAATAGGGTCTGTTTCCTCCAGGTCCACCGCCAGTCTCTTCAATTCCACAGGGTCCATATCCACCACATAAAAGGCTTCGCAGCCGGTGGGCTTCAGATGTTCTTCTTTGTGGAGGATGCTGCCTCTGGGAAGGCTGTCTTGCAGCAGCCGGTTTCCTACAAAAAAGCCAATGACAACATCCCGGTCCAGTTTCTCAGGACCGGGGATGTTCATAGTAAAGCACAGCAAGGGCTTTTGGTACCGGTCAAGCAGCTGACGCTGCCGCTGTACCCGCTGCTCCCTGGCGTCCAAAATTTGTGAAAGTGTTGTTTCCATCCTTAGTCCCAACCCGGACGCAGACGGCGGTTATCCAGCTTCTCCAGCAGCTCGTCGGACTTTTCGCCTACGCAGCCTACAAGGAGATAGCAGCGCTTGAATCTGTCGTAGATGAAGTGGTGCATAAGCCGGAAATTCTCGATCTGTCCTGTGCGGTGAACATGGACACGGGGTCCGTCACACAGCTGGACACAGTCGCCGATGCTGATATGGTGCTCGTCCACATAGGTGACGGGAAGGTCCTGGGCAATGATCTCGTTTACCTTCTTTTCCAGTTCCGCAATGTTGATATTAGGCTCCGTCTCCGGGAAGGTGATAGCAAAGCCGTGGCGCAGGTCGGCGTGGCCGCAGCGCTCGTTGTCCGCATCATCAATGAACATGCCGCAAATATCCTCTGCGGTGTGGGCCATAAGACGGTAGGGCAGGGAGGGATATACAGCCTCCTTGATCTCGTCAGGCTCCGGTCCGAATATGTTGGGACGGGCTACCAATACCTGCTCGCCAACGCCGATCAGCAGATTGGCGTTAGCGCCCAGAATGGGATAGATCAGGTCGAAATGCTCCACAATGACCCGGCGGCCCTTGTCCAGGGCTTCGGAAATGGCCTCTGCCAGTTCGTTCATCTGGGTGAAGCCGTTTTCGAAGCGGATATCCAGGTGGTAAGTATGGGGGGAGAAGAAGGCGAAGCTCCGGTCCTGCTCCAGAATGGGCAGGGGGCGGACATATACGCCGTTGTCGTCGTTGGTCAGCTCCAGACCGGGGAACATGCCCCGGATCAAGGCGCTTTTGCCGGAGCCCGCCTCGCCAATGATGCCGATGAGCTTGTCTGTGGGGTTCAGGTAGATCTGGGCGATCTGCTGTCCCAGGGCGTACATGCGGTGGGCGCCACGGGGGGCGTAGTAGCTGCTGAGCAAATGGGTGGGCTTGCTTTCTACCATAGGGTTTCCTCCTTATTTGCACAGACCGTGGGTCTGTAGATAGTTGTAGGTGGTTTCCGGAACCAGATCACGCAGGGTTTTGGTATCGCCGACATCCATCAGGTCCCGGACCGCGCTGGCACTGACCGGTATACCTCCTTGCTCCAGCCGGGCAATTTCCCGGAACTGGATGCCGGCATCAGGCAGCTGAGCGGCCATAACGGCGTTGTAACGGTTGGTCATAGGGGATAAAGGCTCGGTACCGGCATAGCGCCGGGTGATGCCGAATTTTGGGACGAAATATTTCCGGAAGATCTCAATATCCAGCTGACAGTGGACCTGGGATGCCTTTTCCCGGTCCTTCAAAAAATAAGTAGGGAAGGTGGCGGAGGAGATCAGGTAAGGTCCGGTGGGCAGCACCGTTACATTGACAAGGTCCCGGGTGCCCAGCTTTACCATCTCCATTCTGTCATGAGCAGAAAAATGACTTTTGTCCTCCGACAGCACGAAGATATACAGGTGGTCGCATTCTGCGGCGGCTGTCTCAACCAGATAGCGGTGGCCCTTGGTAAAGGGATTGCAGTTCATTACAACAGCGCCTACAGTTCCTTGGCTTTTGGGGGCTGGCAGGGTGTCCAAAAACTCCCGGATACCGTCTTTTTTGTTCTCCATCAATAGCACCTGATCTGTCTTGGCGATGGGATAGAAGAACAGGGAAGAGAACATAAATTCGTTCTTGGGCTTGGTGTATAAAAACAGATGGCTGTGGCCGTGGTTAAAAGCGTCCTGCCGCAGCTGGGTCAGCAATGTGGCGGTGAGGCCTTCTCCCTGGTGCATATCATCTACAGCGATGCATTTGAGAAGGTTTCCCTGGCGGGAGGCAGTGGCGATCAGCTCTTCGTTCTCCCAGATCAGCACTGTGGATTCCAGCTGTTCATCCGCCTCAAGACCGGCCCGGGACAGGAAGGCTTTCCATTCTTCCGCCT
The DNA here is from genome assembly GCA_045531275.1 of Faecousia sp. GTDB lineage: Bacteria > Bacillota > Clostridia > Oscillospirales > Oscillospiraceae > Faecousia. The sequence goes on along the minus strand of JAZSDS010000065.1, from coordinate 11,029 downwards.
TACTGCCAACCGGTGGGCGGGTCAACTCAATGTCCATATACATACCTCGTTTTTCTTCTGCTGATACTATTATACAGCATATGGGAAAACTTGCAAACAAAATCTTAAAAAAGAATTGCAATCTGGGGAATTTTGGGATACAATGTGTGTGATTGTTATAGTGCATATCCGGTCCACGGACCGGAAGCGCTGAGTCAGGAAAGGGGTCATGTAGAATGGAGATCATTAAGAACGCCTCTGCCGGCACCATGGAGTCCAGCGATGCGTATGTAGAGATCGAACCGGCATCTGAGCTGAACATCCGGCTGGAATCTGTTGTCCAGGAGCAGTTTGGCGAGGATATCCGTAATGTTGTGTCAGAGGTTTTGCGTGACAGCGGCGTGGAAAAGGCCAATGTCCGTGTTATCGATCGGGGGGCGCTGGAGTGCGTCATCCGTGCCAGAGTGGAGACTGCGATTCTCCGCGGAAAGGGGGATGCGTAATGCGCCGCAGTATGCTGTTCCTGCCCGGTAATAATCCCAACATGCTCATTAACGGTAATTGCCTGGGTGCAGATGCTATTATCTTCGACCTGGAGGACGCTGTCTCTCCTGCAGAGAAGGACGCAGCCCGGATTCTGGTCCGTAACACCATGCGGTACATGGACTTTGGTGGCTGTGAGATTATTGTCCGTATCAACTCTATCGATACCGAATTCTGGAAAAAGGACATCGACGAGATCCTGCCCCAGAAGCCCGGCCTGATCCTGCTGCCAAAAACCGGCAGCGCCCAGGATGCCCTGGAGGCAGACGCTTACATAACCGAACTGGAAGAAAAGCTGGGCATGCCCAGAAATACCGTGGGCCTGATGCCCCTGATCGAGACAGCTATCGGCGTGGAAAACGCCTTCGCTATTGCCTCCGCTACCAAGCGTGTGAAGGCTTTGTTCCTGGGCGCGGAGGACTTGACTGCGGACCTGCAGTGTAAGCGCACCAAGGAGGGCAAGGAGATCCAGTATGCCCGTACCCGCCTGATCGTGGCTGCCCGTGCAGCCGGTGTGGATGTATACGACACACCCTTTACCGATGTAAATGACGATGAGGGCATCGTTCAGGATGCCCAGTATGCCAAGGACCTGGGCTTCACCGGCAAGGCATCTATTTCTCCCCGCCATGTGGAGGTCATCAACGAAGTGTTCAGTCCCACTCAGAAGGATGTGGACTATGCTTATGAGGTCATGGAGGCCATTGCCCTTGCAAAGGAGCAGGGTAAGGGCGCCATTGCGCTGCATGGCAAGATGATCGATGCGCCCATCGTGGCAAGAGCCCAGCGTACCATTTCCATGGCGGAAGCGCTGGGTATGGGAAGGGGGATGTAACATGAGCAAGGTTGTTAATTCCATCAGGGAAGCTGTGGCGCTGGCCGGGCTGAAGGACGGCATGACCGTTTCCTTCCACCACCATCTGCGTAACGGCGACTTTGTCCTGAATATGGTTATGGAGGAAATTGCCGCCCAGGGCTATAAGGACATCAATGTGAACGCGTCCTCTTTGTTCGATGTTCACCTGCCCCTTTTGGAGCATATCAAAAACGGTGTCGTTACCGGCATCGCTGCTAACTATATCTCCGCCGGCATGGGCCGGGCTTTCTCTCAGGGCGTGCTGCAGAAGCCTGTCCAGTTCCGCACCCACGGCGGCCGTCCCAGTGACATTGCCCAGGGCAAGACCCCCATCGATGTGGCATTTATCGCTGCCCCTACTTCCGATACCATGGGCAACTGCTCCGGTAAGTACGGCAAGTCTGCCTGCGGCAGTCTGGGCTATGCTTTTTCCGATGCTATGTATGCCAAAAAGGTCGTTGTTATCACCGACAATCTGGTGCCCTATCCTCTCCAGGACTTCTCTATTTCCGAAGACTGGGTGGACTATGTGGTTACTGTCGATGCCATCGGCAACCCCAAGGGTATCGTATCCGGCACTACCCAAATCACCCGTGACCCTGTGGGCCTTGTTATGGCATCCCATGCGGCCCAGGTCATTGCTCATTCTGGTCTTTTAAAGGATGGCTTTTCTTTCCAGACCGGCGCCGGCGGCGCTTCTCTGGCAGCAGCAAAGTTCCTGAAAGACATAATGCTGGAAAAGGGGATCCAGGGCAGCTTTGGCATGGGTGGCATCACCGGCTATATGGTGGATATGCTCCAGGCCGGCTGCTTCCGTAACTTAATGGATGTCCAGTGCTTTGATCTGAAAGCTGTGGAATCTATCCGCACCGACCCCCGCCATATTGAGATCAGCGCCATGCAGTACGCCAGCCCCACCAGCCGCAGCGCGGCAGTGGACAGCCTGGATGTGGTGATCCTGGGCGCTACGGAGATCGACACCGATTTCAATGTCAATGTCCATACCGATTCCAACGGCTATATCATGGGCGGCTCCGGCGGCCACAGCGATACCGCAGCCGGTTCCAAGCTTTCCATGATTATCGCCCCTATGTTCCGGGCCAGACTGCCCATCGTCACCGACCAGGTAACCTGCGTGTCCACTCCCGGCAGAGATATTGATGTGCTGGTGACCCAGGGCGGTATTGCCGTTAATCCCAAGAATGTGGAGCTGACCCAGAAGCTGACTGCTGCCGGTCTGCCTGTCATCGATATCCATGAGCTGAAGGAAAAGACCGAGCGGATCACCGGCAAGCCCAGAAAGCTGCCTAAGGGTGACCGCGTGGTGGCAGAGGTCATTGGCCGTGACGGCAACCTGCTGGATCGGATCTACAACGTGCCCCAGAAGTAATCAGTCCCAAAAGAGGAGGAAAGACAATGAGAGAAATCGCAGCACAGAAAATTACCGATGCGGTGAAGAGAATGTGCATTGAGGCAAACTGCTATCTGCCCCAGGATATGAAGAACCGCATTGAAGCAAGCTATGAGATGGAATCCTGGCCCCAGGCAAAGGAGATCCTGGAGCGGATCATCGAAAACTATAAGATCGCTGATGAAAAGGCTCAGCCTATTTGTCAGGATACCGGCGTTGCCTGCGTGTTTGTAAAGATCGGTCAGGAGGTCCATGTGGACGGCGATCTGGCAGAGGCTATCCACGAGGGTGTCCGCCAAGGCTACAGCGAGGGCTACCTGCGTAAGAGCGTTGTCCGGGATCCTCTGGACCGGGTCAACACCGGCGACAATACTCCCGCTATGATCTACTATGACATCGTTCCCGGTGATGGTCTGGAGATCACTGTTGCCCCCAAGGGCTTTGGCAGTGAGAACATGAGCCAGATCAAGATGCTCAAGCCCTCCGACGGACTGCAGGGCGTAAAGGATTTTATCCTCAAGGTTGTTGAGGATGCCGGTCCCAACCCCTGTCCTCCCATCGTGGTAGGCGTAGGCGTAGGTGGCACCTTCGATAAGGCAGCTTATATGGCAAAGAAGGCCCTGATGCGTTCCGCTGAGGAGCGTCATCCCGAACCCTTCTGGGCGGAACTGGAAGCGGAGATGCTTGAGAAGATCAACGCTCTGGGCATTGGACCTCAGGGCTTTGGCGGCAAGACCACCGCACTGTGTGTCAACATTGAAAAGTGCCCCACCCACATTGCCGGTCTGCCCATTGCGGTAAACATCAACTGCCACGTTACCAGACATAAGACGGAGGTGCTTTAATATGGCTATTTCTATTAAAACTCCCCTGACCCGGGAGCAGGCCCGTCAGCTGAAATCCGGCGACAGCGTGCTGCTGTCCGGCGTGATCTATACCGCCCGTGACGCTGCCCACAAGCGCCTTTGCGAGCTGGTGGAGCAGGGCAAGGAGTTACCCCTGGATGCCAAGGACAGCATCATCTACTTTGTGGGTCCCACCCCCGCCCGTCCCGGTGAGGCCATTGGCTCTGCCGGTCCCACCACCTCCTACCGTATGGATGCCTACAGCCCTACCATGATCGCCCAGGGTCAGACCGGCATGATCGGTAAGGGCAAGCGCAGCCCTGAGGTCATTGCCGCTATGAAGGAGTACGGCGCAGTTTATTTCGGTGCCATCGGCGGCTGCGGCGCGCTGCTTTCTAAGTGCATCAAGAAGGCAGAGGTCATTGCCTATGATGACCTGGGCGCGGAAGCCATCCGTCGCCTGGAAGTTGAGGATTTCCCTGTCATCGTTGTCATCGACAGCGAGGGCAACAACCTCTATGAAACCGGCCGTGCTGCTTACCTGGCACAGAAGGACTAATTGAACACAAACAATAAAAGCAGCCAACCAAAATGGTTGGCTGTTTTTACTATATAATTTGCCGCGCGGCAGGCCTGTATGGGGAGGTGAGTATTGGGTGCTTTGTTACCCACAAAACATCCCTTTTTTATATCGCAGAACCCGTTACAAAATTCTTTCGTCAATGTGAACAAAATGTTTCCTCTTTTTTGGAAATGTTGTGCATTGCAAATTTGACAAGCCCATGTTAAAATGAAACAGACTATGATAAGGGTTTCTATGCAGTGGTGACGGGTAGCCGCTGTCGGAATGCTTATACGTGTTATAAAGAAAGGGGTTAAACTATGAAGCAAGAACGAACCAAGAAAAGCAAACTGTGGTTATGGCTTGTGATTGGTGCAGCTGCTGTCCTGGCAGTTGCCGGCGTTGTGCTGGCAATCGTCCTGGGCGGTGGCGCAGGCGGCAACCAGGATCCCACCGGTCCTGTAGGCGGCCGTCCTGACCTGTACTGGAATGTTGACAGAGAGACCTATATGGAGAACTCTACAACAGAAGGTATTTCCACTCGCCAGCCCGCAGAGGATGGAAACTATTACATCCGCTTTGCTCACAATGGCCAGCAGGTCGATCTGCAGATCGCAGATAAGAGACTGGTCAACTTCATCGACAGCATGGACCTGATGGGTCTTCAGATGGATGCTGACGGCGTTGTCATCAATGCTGTGGATCCTACTGAGGTTGCAGTCGAAGTAGGCAAGAGCATCTTCATCCAGAAGGTAGAGGGCGATAAGATCATCGCCAACTCCTCCATCGGTATGAACGGTATGCGGATCGAGATCGAGATCTCCGACCTTCTGCAGATCTACAATGTCTCTGATACTGCTGAGATCGTGGGTGAGCTTGTGGATCCCGCGGAGCTTGTTCCCTTCGATGGCATCACTGTGTATGCCAACGATAAGGAAGAGGAGACCCACGTCTACATTATCTCCCAGCCTGAGCCCACAAAGCTCTACTGGAGAGCCACCCAGAGCTATGACTCTGCAAACAAGTGCACCGGCCGTACACCCGACGAGAACGGTGTTTACACAATTCCCTTCTTCTGTGAGGGCGAGCAGATCGAACTCAAGTGTAAGGATAAGGATATCGTCACTGAGATCGACTACAGAAGCCGTTGGTGTCCCGACTTTGGCTTCCGTTTCGATGAAGAAGGCTACATCGTTGCCAGCATTCCTCCTGCTGAAGGCCAGCGGATGGTCAGAGCTGCCCGCCGTGTAGATATTACCTCTATCGACGGCAATGTTATTACAGCTGAAAACCTGGGCAACTTCGACGGCGGCGTTGCTTCCTACACCTTTACTCTGCCGGAAGACTGCGTCATCTACGACGCCAGCTTGAAGGCAAAGGGCGAGGGCGGACAGGGTAAGCCTACCGACACCCTCAATATCGGCGACCGTATTAATGTATGGACAGACGCTGACGGCAATGCCAAGGTTATCTACATAGCTATGAGCCTGGTCGACAGCCCCATCTACTATAATATCAACCGTATGTACGCCAGCGGCAGTACTACCCGTACCCCCAACGCACAGGGCTACTACGAGATCGATGTTATGGTGGAGGGCGAGCTCAAGACTCTGAAGTGTAACAAGAAGGAAGTTGTTGACTATCTGGACAGCTACTCCTACAAGCTGTTCACAGCTAAGACAGAAAACGACATCATTGAGTATGTCTACATCTACGAGTGTGCTTACGGCAACTCCTACCTGTGTAACGGCTACACTGTTTCCACTGTCACCGGCATCGTGTTCTCTGCCGAGAACGCTGACGGCTCCAAGGTGGTCAACGGCATCATGAACCCTGAATGCAAGGTTTACGATGTCAGTGGCGTTAGCGGCCCCATCGGCACCGAGACCAAGCTGCAGCTGGGCGATAAGATCATCGCTCCCCGTAATGTGGCAGGCGAGGTTATGCGTGTTTACGTTACCTCCCGCACCAAGGAAGCCTACTGCTCTCACTGTAAGCAGAATGTGAAGTGGCAGTCCTACAACGGCGGCAGCATTGCTTATAATGACGGTCACTACTACCTGGCAGGCAATGTGAACCAGGGCTCCCAGGTCGTTGTCGGTAGTGATGATCTGGATTACGAAGTCGTTCTTGACCTGAACGGCTACACCCTGTCCAGAACCGACGAGGCTGGTCGTGTGGCAGTTGCCTATAAGGGCGACACCCTGACCATCATGGACAGCAAGGGCGGCGGCAAGATCAAGGGCACCGGTAAGACCGATCTTAGCGGTACTGTCCTGCTGGCCAATAACGGCACCATCAACCTGCTGGGCGGCGAGGTCACCATGGTGGACAGCCAGCAGTGCAACCCCCGTGGCGGCGTGGTTATGCTGTCCGGTTCTGAGTCCGTATTTAATATGTATGGCGGCACCATCACCGGCGGTATTGCCAAGGGTTCTGAAAAGTATCCCAACTCCGCTGGCGGCAATGTCTGGAACTATAAGGGTACATTTAATATGTATGGCGGTACCATCTCTGGTGGTACTGCAAACCGTGGCGGTAATATTTACAACTCCACCGGGGCTACCTTTACGATGACCGGCGGTACCATCACCGGCGGTACTGTTGAGGACCGCGCAGGTAACATTTACTTCGGTTCTAACTGTGTTGCCAACATTACCGGCGGCACTATCACCAAGGGTACTGCAGGCAGATACGGCGGTAACATCGGTATCTACAGCAACGCTAAGGTGAATATTACCGGCGTTAAGATCACCGACGGTGTTGCAAAGCTCAACGAGAAGAATCAGGACGCCTACGGCGGTAACATCTACCTGTATACCGGCGAGCTGAATATTAACAAGGCCGAGGTCCTGAACGGCAAGTCCGAGTACTACGGCGGTAACATGTACCTGTATGCAGGCACTGTCAACATTACCGATTCTAAGATCTCTGGCGGCTCTGCTGCTAAGTACGCAGGTAACATCTACTCTGTTGGTAAAAAGAACGATGATTTTAACGGTCTTACTCTGACCCTGACCAACTCCACTGTTGCAGATGGCACCGGTACCCGCGGCGGCAACCTGTATGTGGCTGGCTCCACTGTCCTGGACATGGAGAAGTCCACTGTCACCGGCGGTAATGCTGAGCGCGGCGGCAACCTCTTCGTTTCGGGTAATGCCGAGGCCAACCTGAAGAGCGGCAAGATCGTCGACGGCGTTGCCACTCGCTTTGGCGGCAATGTGGGTATCTTCTCTGAGGGTGCTCACCTGAATGTTTCCGGCGGTGAGATCGCCAACGGCTATGTCGACGGCTCCACCAAGAATGAAGACGCTTACGGCGGTAACATCTATCTGTACACCGGTCACCTGAATGTCTCCGGCGGTAAGATCGTTGGCGGTAAGTGTAACACCGAGATTGCCAATGGCAGTATCGGCGGTAACATCTACGGCAACGGCGAAGTCATCCTGGACGACAAGAAAAATGAGATCGGTATTTACGATACAAGTCTCACCATCTCCGGCGGTGAGATCTCCGGCGGCTCTGCAAAGAGCTACGGCAACCTGTGCGTAAGATCCAGGGATTACATTGATGTCACCATTTCCGGTGGTATCATCGATGGCGATTCCTCCATCGGCGGCGCTAAGAGCTTCACCATCTCCGGCAATCCCCAGATCAGCAAGAATGCCGGCGGTCTGAGGATCGGCACTTTGGCAACCCTGGGCAAGATGACTAAGGGCGCTAAGCTCCATGTCAGTGCTGACGGTATCTTCACCACTTCCACCAAGAATGCAGAAAGCTACCTGCCTTACTTCGCTCCCGCCATTAGCGGCAAGAGCATTGTTGTTAAGGACGGCGCTCTGGCGGTGGTGAGTCTGGAAGCAACCATCGGTAACGGCGTCTACGCTAAGGCTGTGAAGATGACCTTCACCGGCAAGGTGGACACCCTGACCTGTCCTGTATGTAATGAGAAGGTCCAGTGGACCCCCATTACCAATAAGACTGCACAGCAGCTGGCTGATGCAAGCTATAAGGGCTGCACCCACTTCTATCTGGCAGAGGACATCGTTCTGGACGGCGATGGCCAGATTCTGGCTGCCAGCGGTCAGTACTGCCTGAACCTGAACGGTCACAGCATTACCCAGACCGGTAAGCCCAGCGATTCCACTGCGGCCCTCATCAACAAGTCTGCTATCTGCATTAACTCCGGCGCAGACCTGAACATCATGGGCAACGGTAAGGTTTCCGGCCGTGGCATGGGCTATAAAGACAAAGATAATATCAACTGGAAGGCCGGCGGCGCTCTCCAGGTCAGAGGCAATGTCAACCTGTTCGGCGGCACCTATATGACTGCAACCGGCAGAGATATGCCCGCTGTCAGCACCTTCTACAATAAGAACGCTACCATCAATGTGTATGCAGGCACTACCATTAAGGGCAATGCGGATTCTCCTGTTAAGGAATTCACTGGCTGTGTATACATCCTGAGCGCGGATCACAACTTTAATATGTTCGGTGGTTCCGTCATCGGCGGCAGAGCTACCAATGGTGGCAATATCCGCATCGATGCCGGTAATGTCCTGCTGGCCGGCGGCACCATTGACGGCGCTGTTTATGCCGGCGAGAAGGCCAAGGTCACCCTGTCCGGCGCTGTAAAGATCGAAAACAGAGCTGGCGGTCTGGACCTGACCAGTGGCGCTAAGATCACCATTGATGCGCTGGCATCCGGCGCTGATGTTACTGTAAAACTGGGTAAGAGCGGCGACTTCACCAACGCTCTGTCCGATGCACAGGCTAAGATCGCTCTCAAGAGCATTAAGGGCGCAACTGCCAACATCACTATCAAGCAGAATAAGTCCACCAAGGCTCTGACTGCAACTATTGCCGAGCAGACTGACGATCCTATGAACGCAGTCTACGATAAGGCTGTTCAGATGACCACCGACAAGGTCTTCGAGACCAAGGCGGATGCCAACGGCAATGTAGTTGCCAAGTGTCCCGCCTGTGGCATTGAAGTCACCTGGAAGCCTCTGCCTGTTATGGGTACTGAGGGCTTGGTGGATTCTAACGGCTTCACAGCCCTTGCATCCGGTCACTACTATCTGGATGCCGATACCGATTACACGCAGAACCTTGAATACGGCTACAAGGTAACCTCTAAGAACGCTGTCTGCCTGCATCTGAACGGTCAGGATATTGCTCCCGCAGCTAACTCTACTGATGTACGCACCTTCTGGGTGAACGGCGGTGGTAGTTTGTCTGTTATGGGTGACGGCAATGTCAGCGGTAACGGCAGAGGTACTGAGACGGCAAAATACAGAGGCGCTGCATTCGATGTGGACAGCGGCACCGTAAATCTGTTTGGTGGCGTCTACACCAGCACCCGTACTACTCCCGCTATCAACTCCCGCTGTACCTACGGCGGCGTAGGCGGTTCCAGCGGTGTGATTAATATCTACACCGGCACTGTTGTTAACGGCGCTGTTTCCTTGAATCCTGTCTATAACAGTAAGGCCGAGGAGCAGGGCGTTACCAAATTCAATATGTTTGGCGGCGAGCTGAACGGCGGCGTGTATGTTGGTGAGTTTGCGGAAGTGACCCTGATGTACAAGGCAAAGGTCTCCAACTTCAAGGGCGGTCTGGACCTGACCAGCGGTGCTAAGATCACTCTGGATACTCTGACCGACGGCGCTGAGATCTATGTCACTCCCAACAACGGTGTTGACTTCACCACAGCTATCGATGCCAAACTGGCAACTAAGGTCCTGAACTATGTGAAGGGCGTAAAGAACACTACTATCTCTGTTGAGGTTAAGCTGAACAAGGCATCTATGGCCCTGTATGCACAAGTGGAAAAAGCTGCTGCTGTACCTCTGGAGCAGATCTACAGCACTGCAGTCCAGATGACCACCGACGGTATCTTCGAGAACCAGGCAGACGCAGACGGCAATGTGAACGCTGCATGTCCTTATTGCAACGAGTTTGTCACCTGGAAGCCCCTGCCTGTTATGGATACTGCAGAACTGGTAGATTCTAGTGGTTTTACAGCCCTTGCATCCGGACACTACTACCTGGATGCCGATACCGATTACACTCAGTGCACCGGCAACGGCTACAAGGTAGCAGGTGGCATGAGTGTCTGCCTGCATCTGAACGGTAAGACAATTGCTCCTGCAGCTACCGATACCACTGTCCGTACCTTCTGGTTGGATGTTGGAGGCGCGATGACCGTCATGGGCAATGGCACCGTCAGCGGCAATGGCAGAGGTACTTCCACTGCAAACTACAGAGGCGCTGCCTTCGATATCAACAGCGGTACACTGAACCTGTTTGGTGGTAACTACACCAGCACCGGTACCACCCCTGCAATCAACACCCGTTGCACATACAATGGCAGCAACGGTCCTACCGGCAAGGTGAACATCTACAATGGCACCAATGTCCAGGGTCTGGTTTCCCTCAATGCAGGTGCCAACGGTCGGACTCTGTTCAAGATGTTCGGCGGTCAGCTGTCCGGCGGCGCAGTCGCGAACCAGAGGGCAGAGATTACTCTGTCCGGCGACACTAAGATCGCTGATGTCAACGGCGGTCTGGATCTGACCAGCGGCGCAATTATCGATGTCAACGGTCTGACTCAGAACGCTGAGATCTTCGTTACCGCTAACGACGGCGCAGACTTTACCACAGCTATGGATGCAACTCTGGCAGCCAATGTCCTGAACTATGTGAAGGGCGCAACTGTCACTGGCTCCACCATCACCGTTTCTGTTAACACTACTACCAATGCTCTCACCGCAACCGTCACCACCAATAGTGGCGGCAGCGGCGAAGGTGGCGACCAGGGTGGCAACGAT
>JAZSDS010000067.1:0-3382 GCA_045531275.1 Faecousia sp. | reverse complement strand
AACAGAGCGGCTCGGTCAAGCCCTCGCCGGCGGCACTCATCCGTGCCGCATTTAGATATGTTCGGGTCTTGTTTTATCCTACATAAAAATTTAAGGGAGGCATTTGCCTCCCTTAAATATTTGGTGCGGATGACAGGACTCGAACCTGCACGCTCTCGCAGTGGAACCTAAGGGTGATGTCACCTCAGTGAAGGTTTTGAACCGCGCTAAAAGGAAGCAGGGCAGATAAGCTTGATTGCCTGAAAAGGAGTTCATCCCCGGCCACTTCTGGCCGGGGATGTTTCTGTTCGGAATATGGGGCCGCACAGCTTGTACAGATCATTCAAGAATTGGGATAGGCCTCTGCTTCGGTGTATCCGGCGAAGGTGTACTTGATCCATTCGCCGTTTTCGTTCATCTTGACAAAGATATGCCCGTGGGTCTCCACTTCCATCCAGTCTACGATCACCCGCACATATTCCCCGGGCAGGTCGCCGTCCAGCTCGTTGGAAATCGGTGGGTAATAGACCACAAATTCCATGGGCAGATCCATATAGCCGGACATGGCCTTCTCAAAATCCGCCCAGCCCCGGGTGCCGGAATCCCAGATGCCTTCCATGAAGATCAGAGAATTGCTGTCCTTCTGGTCGAAGCAGACAAATCTTCCATCCTCGCTGTTCCAGTAGCCCCTCAGCCAACTCCAGAATTCCTGCATCTCGGCAAAGCTGGCATAGATGACCTGATTGGTGGCGTCATAGGCATCGTCGTAGCTGTAGCCGGAAAAGGTATAGTATTCAAAATCACTGCTTTCCGGAGTTTCCATGTAGACGATGCCCTTGTGAAGTTCATCGGTTTGCAAGGCGATGGTATACTCCAGAGGACGCAGATCCTGCTCGTCCGCCGCGTTTTCCTCATTGGGCGGATACACCAGTGTCAGTACATAGCGGTCCCCGCCAAGATCTTCCACATTGGTGACGGAAGCGGGGGCCCGGTTATAGGGCACAGGATTGTCCCAAAAACCGCATAAAAACGCGGGACCTTCGTCGTTGTAGGTAAAGTAGACGAACCGGTCAGAGCCGCAGGTATAGCATCCGGCCAGTTTGTCCCACAGGGCATCCGCCGTGACAGCTTCTCCGGGGGCTTCCGTGGAGCCGGTGGTTTCCGTGGGTGTCTGCTCCGCCGGGAGGGTGGTTCCTTCCGTGGCGGTGGTCTCCTTGCCGTTCAGGTTGATGTTGATGGTGATGCCGTCACAGGCGCTCAAAGACATGGCAAGCAGAATGGCTGCCAGCGCAAATGCGATTCGTTTCATAGTTTGCCTCCTGCTCAGGGCTGGTCGGAGTCTTCCATACCCTCAAACATTTCCATCATTTCCGGGTCGGTCATAGCTTCCTGCATTTCCTCAAATTCTGCCTGGACATCCGGGGGGAGCTCATCCAGGAAGTCTGTGAACTCCACTCCCTCGGCATCTCCGCCGTTGGTGAAGATGATGGAATTGGAGAAGCCGGCATAAGGCTCGTCGCCGCCGGTGTCCACCGGGTCTGCCGGAGCTTCGGGGTCAACGGAGAGATATTCGGAGAAGTCGCCGCTTTCCAGCATGGCCAGCAGCTCTTCCTCAGAGTGGTAATCGCCGAAGGGTACATCCTGGATCTGGGTCTGGTCCTCGCCGCCGGAGGGCTGTTCCGGGGCGGCGTTTCCCGTCTGGGGGTCCGTACTGCCGGGGGTGGTATCCTCACCGCAGGCGGCAAGGGTCAAAAGCAGAATAAGGGTCAGAAACACGGCAATATACTTTTTCATAATCCGTACCTCCTTAATCCACACCGGTGATGGTGATGGTGCAGCCGCCCTTCAGTTCCTCGTAAACCGTATTGTCCACCGCCACGGTGGAGCTGACCATGCCGCCTCCGCTGTTGTCTATGGTCTCAGAAATGAACGGGCCGTTCACACTGACGATCACCGTGTTGGTATAGTTGTACATATCGATCATCAGGCCCTCGTTGCCCCCGGTGGGTTCTCCGTGGAACCAGAAGGTAATATTGCAGTCGCCGGAGACGGTTACTCCGCCCTGACTGACATGCGCATGGCCGTTGGACCAGTAAGGGCCTTCCAAACCGCCATAGATGGGATGGCTGATCCAGATATAGGACAGGTCCTCAAAGCCTGCCAGGCTGAATTCCTTCTCCACCTGGCCGTTTTTGGCATCGCCATAGCCAAGTTGGATGGAGAAATTACCGTTTCGCAGCTGCCGCTTCATGGTGCTGCCCGTTGTATACTGATCGGAAAACTTAAAGTATGCAGACAGGGCAGAGAAGACGGAACTGGACTTCAGCGCGATGCTGTTCATAAACTGCTGGTCGAAGGGCTTCATATCGTGGTTCACATTGATCTGCACCACACCGGTGTAGATGCCGCCCCAGCCGTTGGGATCGATGGGGTCCGGGGTGGTCTGGGTCAGATCCACCGCCAGCTTCCAGATCTGGGGCACGTTGATGGAACCGAACAGGGTCTTGGTGGTGATGACCGTTTCGTTGCAGGTCAAGCGCCACTGGGCCTGCCCCAGCTCCCGCTCCCGGGCTTTGATCCGGGCATTGCACAGGGAGTAGAACTTCTCCAGCGCCAGGGCAGCGGCAAAGCTGCGCTGGGCATTTTCGTCGCTGGCCACATACTCCATATACTCCCGGGTGGCAACGGTGCCCACATTCTTCACCAGACCGAACAGCTCTTTGTAGGTCTCGCCCACTACCTTGCCCAGGGCAAAGTCGATGAGCTTGTCGATGGCCATGTCCTTCAGCTTTTTCAGTACACTTTCGCCGGTGAGCTTGGAAAGATCGAAGGTGGCATCGCCGGAGAGGATCTTGCTTAAGTCCTCGGCGTTGTCCACACCGCAGGCCGCCAGCATCAGCTCCACCAGCACCCGGGGCGGCACTTCCCGGCTCTCGTCATACTTCAGGCCCTTGTCCGCAATGGCATGGAGGGCCTGAAGGTCCTCCGAGGTGATATTGTAGCTGTTCATGAATTCCCGGATGATGCCGTCCACCTCTTCATCCTCCAGCCGGTTGCCGTTGGAGAGCCTGCCGGTGAATTCATGGCTGCCGATCTTGAATTTCACTTCCTGATCCAGGATGGTGTTGTATTCAATACGGGTGTAGTCCACCCCGGGGATATCGCCCACATAGGCCTGCGTTCCGACCGGGAGCATACCCACCATCAGCACCATAGCCAGTAAAAGTACCATTATTTTTTTCATAATCACACACCTTTCTGATGACGAAATGGGAGATGCCGTTCAAATTCCGATTTGTCGTACAGTTTAATTTGAAACCGTAGGGGAGCACCTTGTGTGCTCCCGGCGGTAGAATGTGGCGAATTCGCAAGTCGGAGGGCAAGCGGGCTTAGGAAGACAACT
>JAZSDS010000024.1:0-2303 GCA_045531275.1 Faecousia sp. | reverse complement strand
TTGGGTCTTCCTGGCACTACCCATGTACGACCCGGAAGTGGATGTGGAAATGGTTAGAACCTTTAGCCTGATTTCCTCTGTGTTTGGCGCTGTCCGGGAAGGTTTCCTTGTTGCAGCCTTGGTATTTTCCACCCGGTTGATTCGCTCAAAACGGCATTCTTAAAGGTAGAGGACTAAGATAGGTAAGTAATTTGCAATGTTAATCTGCATTGCTTGAGGCAACGGCCTCCTTTGTGCTAACTGATATGTAATGACCTTTGTCAAGAGGCAAAATGTCTGAAACAGAGATCACCACGGTATTGAATTGTCCAGAAGGCATCTGGAAAGAGTCCTGGTATCAGTTCTCGGCATTGGCCACTCTGATATACGCGGGTTGGGTACCGCAGGTCAATGGTCCGCCGGGAGTGTTACCGTCTAAAAGCGTGGATCACAGAAAAGTGCCAACATAGTTAGTTCGTAAATCACTCGAACCTTGAAGAGTCAGGACTCCTTCAAGATACCTTCCGGTAAAATACTTTGGCTGCCGCGCAGCCCGTGTTTTCTAAACATAACAGGGGGACGGGAATGTCAAGGCCGTAGCCGCGAAGCGGTGCGTCAGCAGCCTTGACATTGCCGGCACACTGTTATACTTCTGTGGTTGTTTTAGGCAATACGATTTGTCATCATGCCCCAGATAAAACAGGACAGTTCACGGGCAACAGCAGTTTTTGCAACATTGGTACGTTTGCTCTTGGACAGAACCATTTTGTAGTATTTCCGGCGGAGCCGCTCATTTGCCCTGTCTGCATAGGCGATGACTTCCGGAGTGTTACCTGCCTGCCGTTTCTTTAACGCAGCGGATTTGTAACCTACCTGTCCTCTGGTGTAGCTCTGTGCTGCTTCCACGAGAAGTCTTCTGACATGGGTATTGCCTGCTTTTGTAATTCCGAGCCGATTCACCGACTCGCTGCTGGAATCCTCACCTGGAACCAAGCCAATGTAGGATGCAAACTGATTTGCGGAAGCAAAGCGCTGAAAATCGCCCACTTCGACCATGGTTGCCAAAGCGGTATGGGTTTTGATACCAAGGAAGCAGGACAGCTTCTTCACGCCCTCACGGTAAGATTCCATTGCTGCCAGTTCCTCAATACGCTGATCCAGTCGTTCCAGTTTGTCAGACAGAGTTTGGAATGTCAACAAATACTCAGACAGGATCTCGGCATAGAGTCCTTCCGGTTTCAGTGACCTGAGCCATGCGATATGGGCGGCCGTCCAGTGATTCTTGGTTGCGGTATAGCTGTAACCATGGCGCAGACAGAATGCCAGAATCTGCTGCTTCACTTTTTTCAGTGCCAGTTTGTGGTCGTCGCGCATCCTGAGGAACTCTTTTACTTCTTCGTCCTGCGTGGTCGGAACATGGACAGGGCTGAAGTTATTGGATGCCAGACACCGGGCAATAAGCGCAGCATCCCGCTTATCCGTCTTGATCTTTTTCTTGCCCGCGGGCTTCATCATAGTGGTAGGCGCAAGGATAACGCAGTTCACACCGTGCTGGGTCAGCTGATGATACAAAGTAAATCCGAGGCAGCCTGCCTCATAACCGCATACAAAGTCAACTTCCTTTCGGAGTGCTTTCCGTACAAAAGTCAGATATTTGAGAATCTGGATATAATCCGGTTCCAGTTTCTGCGTATAGAAAATTTTATCCTGCATCATATCGTAGCAGCAAAGTGTAAAATTTTCTTTATGGACATCCATTCCGACGAAAAGTGTGTTATAATACATATAATGACCTCCATTTGTATGCGGTAATCCCTGTTTCTATTTGCTGGCACTTATAGTATACAGGTAAATCCAGGTTTCAACAAATGCGAGGACATTACATATTGTCTAAAATAACACCGCCCCGAAGCAGGGAACTGCTTCAGGGCGGAATTTCTTACTCTATGATTTGTTCAGGAGCCTGAGTAACGACTGTTGTTCGTGCGTCCCCATTTGCCGATGGGCCGGGTTTCTTCCTGTAACTTTTGATCCGGGAGAAAGAAGTCCCCGGCCCGGATGTATCTGATATTCATGATCAAGCCTCCTTTGCTTGTGTTGTACCATGATTTTACCGCTCTGCATTTTGTTTGTCGAACTTGTAAAAATGCAAAAAACTGCGCCTGCACTTCTTTCAAAATGCAGGCGCAGATTCTATATTTCACTGTGAAATGAACTGTCAATTCAGACCCCGAAAATACAAATGGTGTAAAAGTGGTGTAAACCGAAGGATGCTAAACCGAAAAGTCGTTGCGGCTCTAAGAGAATTGGATTTGTGTTTTAAT
>JAZSDS010000020.1:0-4913 GCA_045531275.1 Faecousia sp. | reverse complement strand
TTTAACCCCTTATAAAAAAACAAATAGGAGAGGCCCTGCTGAGAAGGGAGCGGTACCTCTTTATTTTATATTAACTTATCAGACTTTTTCGATTGCTTGTTCCAGATCGGCAATGAGATCCTGGGCATTTTCCAGGCCGCAGGACAGCCGGATCAGATCTGCGCCCACGCCGGCAGCATCCAGCTGTTCGTCTGTCATCTGGCGATGAGTAGCACTGGCAGGATGGAGGCAGCAGGTACGGGAATCTGCCACATGGGTCTCAATGGAACCAAGCTGCAGGTGCTTCATAAAGGTCTCAGCAGCCTTGCGGCCACCCTTCAGGCCGAAGGAGATAACGCCGCAGGATCCGTTGGGCAGATACTTCTGGGCCAGATCGTAATATTTATCGCCCTTAAGTCCGCAATACTTGACCCAGGCAACCTTTTCATTGCTGCTCAGATACTCCGCAACGGCCTGGCCGTTGGCGCAGTGCTGACGCATACGGAAAGGCAGGCTTTCCAGACCCAAATTTAGGTAGAATGCGCTCTGGGGAGACTGGACGGAGCCCAGGTCACGCATCAGCTGGGCGGTACACTTGGTAATAAAGGCGCCGCCGAGACCGAAACGCTCGGTGTATGTGACGCCGTGATAGCTTTCGTCAGGGGTGCACAGACCAGGGAATTTGTCCGGATACTTGGTCCAATCAAATTTACCGCTGTCCACAATGCATCCGCCTACCGCTACGCCGTGGCCGTCCATATACTTGGTGGTGGAATGGGTCACAATATCCGCACCCCACTCAAAGGGTCGGCAATTCACAGGAGTGGCAAAGGTGTTGTCCACAATCAGGGGCACGCCGTTGGCATGGGCAACCTTGGCAAACTTTTCAATATCCAGCACAGTCAGGGCAGGGTTAGCAATGGTCTCACCAAAGAGCGCCTTGGTGTTGGGACGGAATGCCGCATTCAGCTCTTCCTCTGTGCAGTCAGGATCCACAAAGGTCACCTCAATGCCCATGCGCTTCATAGTCACACTCAGCAGATTGAAGCTGCCACCGTAAATGGTGGAGCTGGAGACGATATGGTCGCCGCAGGAAGCGATATTAAACAGTGCGTAAAAGTTAGCTGCCTGACCGGAACCGGTGAGCATAGCGGCGGTGCCGCCCTCCAGAGCTGCGATCTTTGCCGCCACCATATCGCAGGTGGGATTCTGCAGCCGGGAGTAAAAATAGCCTTCCGCTTCCAGATCAAAAAGCTTTCCCATATCCTCGGATGTAGCATACTTAAAGGTCGTGCTCTGGACGATAGGGATCTGGCGGGGCTCGCCGCTTGCGGGGCTGTAGCCTGCCTGGATGCACAATGTTTCTGTGCGTAGCTTCTTATCCATAAAAATTCACCTCGGTAAAAAATCAACAGAGTTATTGTAATACCACGGGGGTTTTTTGTCAATCCGCAGTGTTTATTTATACAGACTTTCCGGCAATTCTATGTGCTGAGCGAAAATATCTTCCTCGGCTCTTTCGTAGATCCGCAGGATCAGCTCCCGACAGCCCTTAGCATCTACGATACCCACCCGGGCATTGCCAAAGCTGCCAAAGGTCTGGACCCCCATTTCCATCATGGGTTTTTCAAAATTGCCGTAAAACAGGGAAATATCCTCTGTTTTGGAACATTCCAGGGGATGTTGGGGCTTTACTGTCCTATTCCCATCATAATCGATAATAGTAATGCCATAGCTGTTTTTGGCAATTCGGTCCGGCAGCTTTGCCCGCTCGTCAATGGCATGGATAAATGTATTTTTATCATTATCCACACCGATCAGCAGTATTTTTGCCTGCCGGTCACCCAGCTTATCCCAGCAAAAGCCCACAGAGGTGGGTGTCGGGGCATTTTCTTCTCCGGCAACAAACGCTTTTGCTCCTACCCCACAAGCCCAAAGGGAATGGGTCGGATGCAGAGAACGTATACCATCCTTCCGAAAGGCTGCCACCCTGGGGATCAGCCCGATGTTAGGCACAGTGCTGCGGACATCATAGCATGGGTTATCCGGTGTTACCACATCCCAGGTATGGGTAGGGACGATCAGCAGACCATCCTTCAAATATTCACAAAAGGCGTCCAGAACTCCCTCCGGGCCGCCCTCTACCGGGCCGATGGCCTTCATGGAGGTGTGGAGCACCACCGTGTCTGCATGCTGGATACCCATGGCCTGTATTTGCTCTTTCAACTGTTCCTTTGTGTACATACCTTACCCCAGCTCCGTCACAAGTTCAGAAAGGTCCTTGCGCTTTTTTGGGCGCAGCTTATCGCCTTCCTTGGCATAACCCAGGGTGATGACCATGTGAACAGGCTCAAAAAGACCACAGATCTTGCGAATTTTCGCATCGTCGATCCAGCCAAGAATACACGTCCCCAGACCCTGGACAGCAGCTTCCGCTGTCAGATAAGCCGCCAGGATACCAATGTCCATGCTGCGGTAATCCAGCCCCTTAAGCTTAGATCCCAGGGCGGCTGATTTAACATAGGGTGCTTGCGATATGACGATCAGCACAGGCGCCTGGGCGGCAAATTTATTCATGCCCAGACCTATGGTTGCGGCTGCTACCTCCTTGGCCGTCTGGCCGTGGCACACTGTCAGGTGGTAGGGCTGACCGTTACAGGCAGAGGGCGCAAGACGAGCCGCCTCCAATACTGCCTCCAATTTCTCCCGCTCCACAGATTTTGTCCCGTCATAACTGCGGCAGGACTGTCTTGTCCGGGCAATCTCCATAAAATTCATACACAGGCTCCCCCTTACGGTGTTTTCATTATTTTAAGCCATAAGTATGTTGTTGTCAACAAACTCCGGTACACATTGTGGCAGGGCGGGGCCTTGGTCCCGCCGTTAAGTAGTTGCGTTACTGCAGCAACAGGAGCAAGCCCCTCCCTACAGCAATGTAATTAAAAACTTGTCATTCTGAGCCTGCCGCAGCAGGCGTGAGAATCCGTTCTCCAATGAGTATTACGGATTGCCACACCAGTCTGCGGACTGGTTCGCAATGGCAAAAAAAAGAGCCCCTTATGAAAAGCAATGTTATTAAGACAAGAAAATCTTGTCATTCTGAGCAGAGCATAGTATAGCTATGCGAAGTCGAAGAATCTTTGCATTATCAGTGCTTATTAGTGGCATTTCGGTGCGAAGATCCCTCGACTACGCTCGGGATGACAGCTAACTTAATGACATCGTTGTAAAAAAGGGACTTTGAGCATCATTTATAATAGAAATACTTATAGAAATTGGGGTAGGCGTTAAGGAACTGCTGCAGTGTGGTCCTGGAATTGGAGCCGGGGTCGTGGATAATGAAATTGGCTGGAGTGAGATTCCCCCCGGCGAAGCCGGTGATAACCACCCAGTGCTGGCCACCATTTACATTCTTCGCGCCGAACAAAACAGGCTTACCCTGCTTCAGTTGCTTGTAAACAACCTCTAAATATCCGGCACTGCTTGTCACCGGCACAAAATTGCTGGGCCAGTAGACGCTGCCGGATGCAGTGTAGCTCAGTCGCTTGGACATGGCGTCGGGATAGATGGTAGTGCCTGTACGGTGGGATTCCATCATGGCAATGGCAGTGGTGGCGCAGCCGATCTGGGCAATGGTCTTTCCGGATGCGCCGATCTTTACATTTGCCCACCGGCTATCTGTTTGCTTAAAGCTGGGGACCCTCAGGGATATTGCTCCATAGCCGCCGGATGTACTGCCCGCGGACAGGTACTGACTGCTGACATAGCCGGTCTTTGTTCCGTGGTACAGCACCCGTGTCCAGCCCCCCGATGTTGTCAGCTTAAGGACCGCCTCGCCCTTGGCAAGGCTTGCCACCCTGGTGTAGGATGTACCTGCCCCGGACCGCACATTCAGCGGTCCGGACTGGGTGGCTACGGTTACAGGCGTTCCCTGGACCACAGTGATGTAGTCCCCATGGCAGTAGCCGTACTGGCCTTTGCCGTACTCCACCTGCCACCAGGAACCGGATTTGGAGATCAGCGTAATATAGCTGCCCTTCCGCAATGTGGAAACCACCGCCGAACCGGTGGAGGCTTTCGCCCGGACATTCAGATACCCCTCGGAAATGGTAACCGCTCCCGCTTTGGAGCTGAGAGTTGCCGCCTCTGCCCGAATGGGAACGAGAAAACTGCCCAAAAGAGCAACCACCGCCAATAGGAAAGAGATTCTTTTTTTCATAGGTCACCTCTTGTGTTAAATTCTGCATATATGCCCAAGGATTATAACACAGATGCCCATTCGACGGAATACGCCAAATTCTGGGATTGCCCTACGGCGATAAAGGCCCCCTTGTCAAAGGCAATATCATTAAGTTAGCTGTCATCCCGAGCGTAGTCGAGGGATCTTCGCACCGCAATACCGCTAATAAGCACTGATAATACGAAGATTCTTCGACTTCGCATAGCCATGCTATGCTCCGCTCAGAATGACAACTTTTCTAAACTTAATGACATTGCTGTCAAAGGGGGCCGGATTTTTGCATAGCAAAAAGACTGGGGGATTGTTGTTTCCGGTACACTACAATCCCTCAGTCATATTGCCTGAAATCGGCAATATGCCAGCTTCCTTTGACAAGGGAGCCTTAGACAGGCGCAAATCGGATTATTTTTCCCTCATCCGACCTCGCTGCGCTCGGCCATCTTCCCCTGGGGGAAGGTAGAAAGCCCGCAATGCGTAATGCATCGCGGGCTTTTGTGGTATTTCTTTAAATTACTATCAAATATTAGAACTTGGGTTTTCCTGCAGTTGCTTCTTCACTGGTACGGTATGTCCAGGTCCTTCCAAAATACAGATAGGCGCCTTCCCTGATATAGTCAGTGTCGTAATTATTGTAGGAATAGGTTTCTTCGTGGCTGTAGATGTATTCATGGCGGCTGGTTTCAACATCCATGTT
>JAZSDS010000063.1:0-13004 GCA_045531275.1 Faecousia sp. | reverse complement strand
GCCACGGGGAGCGGGGGCAATGCCGGTGAGCTGGAAGCGGCCCAGGGTCTTATTGTAAGCAGCCATCTCACGCTCACCCTGGAGGACATGGACCTCAACGGAGGTCTGGCCGTCAGCGGCGGTGGAGAAGATCTGGCTCTTGCGGGTGGGGATGGTGGTGTTGCGGTCGATAAGTCTGGTGAACACGCCGCCCATGGTCTCAATGCCCAGGGACAGGGGGGTAACGTCCAGCAGCACAACATCCTTCACATCGCCGGTGAGAACGCCGCCCTGGATGGCTGCGCCTACGGCAACGCACTCGTCGGGGTTAATGCCCTTGAAGCCCTCGGAGCCGGTAATGCCCTTAACGGCCTCCTGGACTGCGGGGATACGGGTAGAACCGCCAACCAGCAGCACCTTGTGCAGGTCGCTGGGCTTCAGGCCGGCGTCAGACATTGCCTGACGGACAGGCTTCATGGTGCGCTCCACCAGGTCAGCAGTCAGCTCGTCGAACTTGGCGCGGCTCAGGGTCACATCCAGATGCTTGGGGCCGGTGGCGTCAGCGGTGATATAGGGCAGGTTCACAGCGGTGGTGGTCATGCCGGAAAGCTCGATCTTGGCCTTCTCAGCAGCCTCCTTCAGACGCTGCATGGCAACCTTGTCGTTTGTCAGGTCGATGCCCTCTGCCTTCTTGAACTCAGCAACCAGGTAGTCCATAACTCTCTGGTCGAAGTCGTCGCCGCCCAGGCGGGTGTCGCCGGCGGTGGCCAGAACCTCAACGATGCCGTCGCCGATCTCCAGAATGGAAACGTCGAAGGTACCGCCGCCCAGGTCGTAGACCATGATCTTCTGCTCGTTTTCTTTATCCAGGCCGTAAGCCAGAGCAGCGGCGGTGGGCTCGTTGATGATACGCTTTACTTCCAGACCGGCGATCTTGCCTGCGTCCTTGGTTGCCTGACGCTGGGCGTCAGAGAAGTAAGCGGGAACAGTGATGACAGCCTCGGTAACAGGCTGGCCCAGGTATGCCTCGGCATCTGCCTTCAGCTTCTGCAGCACCATGGCGCTGATCTCCTGGGGAGTGTAGCCCTTGCCGTCGATGTCTACATGGTAGTTCTCACCCATGTGGCGCTTGATGGAAGCCACAGTGCGGTCGGCGTTGGTAACGGCCTGGCGCTTTGCCACCTGGCCCACCATACGCTCGCCGGTCTTGGAAAATGCCACCACAGAGGGGGTGGTGCGGGCGCCCTCGGCGTTGGCGATGACAACTGCCTCGCCGCCTTCCAGAACTGCCACGCAGGAATTGGTTGTACCCAAATCGATACCGATAATCTTACCCATAATTTTGTTCCTCCTATATATTCATCATAATTGTTTAACAGTTTACTGCATCCGTATCAGGATGTCTTTTCAGTGCACAGTGCATAATGCACAGTTAATGTATCCCCTTTGGGGATGATCTAAATATGTGCGCCTTGCGCACACCTTAACTGTACACTGTTCATTATTCACTGTACGCTACATGTCAGTTGGCTACCTGGACCATGGCGAAGCGGATAATCTTTTCGCCCATTTTGAAGCCCTTCTGGAACACCTGGGTTATGGTGTTTTCCGCCACGCCCTCTTCCTCGGTGTGCATCACCGCGTTATGAAGGTTGGGGTCGAAGGTGTCGCCATGCTCACCGTAGATCTCCACACCCAGGCCGTTGAGAATGGTTACCAGCTGGGTCATGGTCATCTCCACGCCCTTTTTATAGGCGGCATCCTCTGTGGGCTGATTCAGCGCCCGCTCCAGATTGTCGTACACCGGCAAAAGCTTTTCAATAGCGTCGGCTTTGCCGTTGCCGTAGGATGCTTCCTTTTCCTTGACGGTGCGCTTGCGGAAATTGTCATAGTCTGCCGCAAGGCGCAGGTAGCTGTCGTGCTCAGCGTTGTATTTTTCCTCCCAGGGGTCAGCCTGGGGTGTTTCCACTGTCTCAGTTTCTACTGTTTCCTCCACCGGGGTCTCCATTGCCTCTTCCTTTTTCTTCTTTGCCACGGTTATGCCTCCTCATGGGTTTCTGCCGCAGATTCCGGCAGCTGCTTCTGTTCCGGCTTGGCGAACATCTTGGACAGGCTCTCGGCAAAGTAGGAAAGCCTTGCCGTGACCTTGGCGTAGTCCATTCGGGTGGGGCCTACCACACCGATCATGCCCTGCATGCCGTCGCCTATGTCAAATTTGGTCATGACCACAGAAGTATCCTTCAGCTCCTGGGCCACATGCTCCGGTCCTACCAGGACCTTGGTACCATTCTGGTTCTGCATCACTGCAGGCAGGTTTGCCAGAGCGTCCTCGTCCAGGGTGGTCAGCACCCGCTGAGCCTTATCCACATCCCGGTACTCCGGCTGTCCCAGCAGCCGCATCTGGCCGGCCACCGCCATATTGGTGCTGCCCTGACGGCTCAGGGTCTCGGCGGTGAACTCCATGATGATGGGCACCAGGCAGGCTGCCTCTCCGGCGCTGCCCATGACCCGCTCCAGCAGCTCCTGGGAAAATTCCTCGGCGCTGAGGTTGGTCATGGTGGCGTTGAGGACTGCCCCAAGGATCTTCAGGTCCGCCTCGGTTACATTCACCGGAAGCTTGATGAGCTTGTTGACCACTTCCTCGTTGGTTAACATAATAACCAAGATCACACTGCCCTGGCCTGCCAAGATCAGCTCAAACCGCTTCACTGTGGCGCCGCCAAAGCGGGATGCCACGGAAATGGCCGGCAGGTCGGTGGCCTGAGACACAAGCTTGGCAACCTTTTCCACCATTTTGTCCACCCGCTGCATTTTTTCCTCGATGGCGGAGTTGATGGATTTCGTCTCGTCCATGCTCAGGCGATAGTCCAGCATCAGCTCATCCACATACAGCCGGTAGCCTGCAGCGGAGGGGATCCGCCCGGCACTGGTGTGGGGCTGCTCCAGATAACCCATGGCAGTCAGGTCTGCCATTTCGTTGCGGATGGTTGCGGAGGAATACTTCATGTCCGGCAGCTCTGTAATGGCCTTTGAGCCTACAGGCTCCGCTGTGCGGATATACAGGTCCACGACAGACCGCAGCACCTTCTTTTTCCGTTCCGTCAGCTCCATAAGCATCCTCCCTTCAGTTTAGCACTCCATATCTCTGAGTGCTAAGCACACTATACTAGAGAGTGCTAAAAAAGTCAAGGGCTCCTTTTATAAAATATTTTTGAACAAAAGAAAAGATCTATACATTATAAATAAAAAAGGAGCGGCTCTGCCCAATGCCACCCAGTTTCGGATGTCATTGCCAGCACCGAAGGTGCGTGGCAATCCGTAAGACCCTTTGGAAAACGGATTCTCACGCCTGCTAACGCAGGCTCAGAATGACACGGTTATGGCAAAAGGCAAAGCCGCCTCTTATCGTATGTAGCTTAGCTCAGCTTTTTCATTTTTTGTGCTGTCAGTCGGTCCTTGCTCCTGACAAGCAGTGCTGCTATGCTCAGACCGGCATAGAAAAGGCCCCAGAGCACACTGGTAATGATCTGCCGCAGGTAATCCGGGTCCTGAAAAAGAATGCTTACAAGCAATCGGGGAATATCGTCGTGGTGATAGCCGGGAAAATCTCCCACGGAGATCATTTGCCACAGGGTAACTCCATCAGGAAGCAGCGTTCCCAGCACCACGCCCCATATGATTGCAATGACTAAAATGGCGATCTTGCCTCTGCCCTTTCTGCCCCGGAGAAGGCAGTATCCCTTTTCTGCCAGCCAGCCAATGAGCAGACCGATGAAGGATGTAATATAGCCCAGCCACAGTACCGCCCCCCAGAGGATGCCTCCCAGAGTAGCGCCCAAAACAGCGCCCACAAAGCCCTGGACATAGGAGCCGGGATCCCGGCGTCTGCGAAGATGCTCCTCATGGTCCAGCCCGT
The DNA here is from genome assembly GCA_045531275.1 of Faecousia sp. Taxonomy (GTDB): domain Bacteria; phylum Bacillota; class Clostridia; order Oscillospirales; family Oscillospiraceae; genus Faecousia. The sequence goes on along the minus strand of JAZSDS010000063.1, from coordinate 9,109 downwards.
CGGACACCTCTGCCGCGCAGTCCCGGTGAAAATGGTAAGCCATGCCGTTTACCAGATACCAGTCTCCCTCAGTGAGCTCTTCTCCGCACTGGGTGCAGATGTTGGCCGTCTCTGCGTTGCTTTCTGTCAACAGGGGGCAAAACCACTCTATAAAGGCCTTGATTTTTTCAATAATCTGGGGATTCTCGGCAAAAAATACGGAAATGTATTTCTGGCCCAGGTCCATATTCCGGATGCCGTAAAGCCCTGTCAGATCCGCCTCGCTCACTGTTTTTTGAAGCCGGTCTCTGGCTTCCAGCCCAGGGAAATAGGTGGTAATATCCAGGCGCTTATAGCCCATGCCCTGAGAAAGGGTGGCGGCAAAGCCGCCCACACTGCCGTAGGCAACGCCCTTGCCCAGGGTCATGCCATACTGGGCTGCCAGCTCTTTCAGACTTTTTCCTATCATTTGTGTATCCTCCATTTTGCCAGATGCAGCTAATTATATCACATGCCACAGAAAATTTGTAGTCGTGCTTTTTCATTGGAGCAGATTTCTGTACAATCCCCCATTCATGCCGTTGGCGTGACAGCCCCCTTTAACAAGGGGGGCCTTAATGAGGTGCACCCTTTGATAAGCTTTATGGACCCTCTTCCGGCTTGTTCTCTGCGTTCAGCGCGTCTACCACAATGTCCTTATAGGGGTTGACGATGACAGTGCGATAGGTGTGGTAGATCACCATGCCGGGCTTGCCGCCGGGGGTCTTTTTCACCTGCTTCACCGGGGTCACATCCACCGGGATGTTCTGGCCCCCGGTGCTTTCCGCATAAAAGGCCGCCAGCTGGGCCGCCTGGGTGACGGTGTCGTCCGGAGGGGTAGTGCCGCCGCAGGAGATGATTACATGGCTGCCGTGGACCTTCTGGGCATGGAGCCAAATATCATCCTTCCGGGCCAGCTTAAAGGTAAGCTCGTCGTTCTGGCGGTTGTTTCTGCCTACATAAATGGGATAACCGTCGGTGGACTCGAACCGCATAGGCTGGCTCTTAGCGGAGCGCATCCGCTTTTTACCTGTGTCCGGGCGGATATAGCCCCCAGACTGGAGCTCCTGACGGATCTCCTCCAGCTCTGCCTCGGTCTCTGCCCGGTTCAGCTCCTCCAGCACGCTTTGGAGGTAGGAAAGCTCCTGCTGCCCCAGCTCTATCTGCCGGGTCAGCTCCTTTTCCGCGGTTTTCATCCGAGCGTAATCCTTATAGAACTTTGCCGCATTCTGCTGGGGTGACAGCAAGGGGGACAAAGAAATCTCGACGGTTTTCATTTCCTCGTGGTAAAAATCCTCCGCCTGCAAAAGGGTCTGGCCCTTGGTGATCCGGTGGAGATTGGCAGTGACGATGTCTCCCAGCTGCCGCTGCCGCTCCCGGTCGTAGGTGGCAAGGAGCTCCTTTTCCTGGACTGCCAGCTTCCGCCGAAGCCGCTGGCACAGGTTGGTGACGGTCTTGCGCACCGCCTGGCTTTTCTGCCGCATGGCATCCTTTCGGTCCCGTACTGTGTAGAACCCGTCCATCAGGGCAGCAAAGGAGTCTGCCTCCCGGCAGCCGCCGTACTGACGGATGGGACAAAAGGCAAACTGCTTGGGGGTGCCGTCCGGGGCAGTGTAATAGTATGGGCCGGGATAGGTAAGATGCTCCCGGAAAAACAGCCCCAGCTTCTCCGCCACTGCCGGGATGTCCATATGCTCCATCCGGGCATCGGTGTCCCCTGCGGCATAAAGGGCTGCCTCCCGGCAAACCAGGGGAGACAAGCCCCCCAGGGTGTCCATCAGCCGGTCCGCCAGAATATCTGCCCCGGGGGCAGACAATAGGTTTACATAATCTTCAAGCTCTGCCGGGTTTTCTTTCGTGATGGGCTCGGGAAGCTGGTAGTGGAGTCCCGGCAAAGCCGCCCGCTTTGCGCTTTCGTCCAGGCCGATCCGCCGGAGGCAGTCCAGGATCCGGTCCTCCGGGTCCAGCAAGTACAGATTGCAGGTCCTACCCATCAGCTCCACCACAAGGTGCTTTTGCACCGGGTCGCCCATTTCGTCAATGCAATCAAAGGTAAACCGGGCCATCCGCTCCATAGGCAGCTGTTCGATCTGCGCCAGTCTTGCGCCGGACAGGTGCTTCCTAAGAAGCATACAGAACATAGGGGGCTGGTCGGGATTTTCCGGGCTGGCGGCAGTCAGGTGCAGCCTGGGGGCGGCGGGGTTGGCTGCCAGCAGCAGCTTTTCCCTGCCCCCTTCGCAGCGCAGCTGCAATATTACCGTGTCACGGCTGGGCTGATGGATCTTCTCCACTCTGCCGCCTATAACCTTTTGGCGGAGCTCTGAAAGCACCGCAGTAAGAAAAAACGCATCAAAGGCCATAAATCATGCTCCAATTTCAGTTTATCGGGCTAACGCCCGAAGTGCCAAGTAGCCAAGTAGCATAGTGCACTGGGCTGTTGTCAAACAGCCCTTTATTCTTCCATTATGATATGAAACAGCTGGTTGAGGCGATCTGTTCTGCCCAAAAGGTACAGAGCCCCGAAAAGGGTCTCCAGGCCGGTGGCCTTAGCATACTCCTGCCGGGTAGCCGCCTTGGGGGCTGCGTGGGTATGGGCGTTTTTGCCCCGGCGGTAATAGGCAAGCTCCTCCTCTGTCAGGTGGGGCTTCAGCTTGTCGGCAAATCTGGCCTGGGCGGGGGCTTTCACCAGCTCCACCGTCTCCCGGTGGAGCTTCAGCACCGTTTTGTCCCCTCTGGCGCACAGGTAGGACCGGCACAGCAGCTCATAGACCCCGTCTCCCACATGGGCAAGACCCAGGTTGGTGATCTCATTCACCCGGTCCGGTGTGAAATTCATTTGAAAATAGTTTTCCATAGATCTTTTCCCCGCTTTACAAGGATCTGGGCGCAAAGCCCGGTGAACAAACCGGTAATGATGCTGCATACCATCATAACAGGCAGATACAGCAGCAGGCTGGGTGTGCCGGTGGCCCACACCGCCACCGCCATCTGGCCCAGAGAATGGGCAATGGCGCCCAGACAGCCCGCCACCCAAAGCTGGCTCTCACTGAGGACATACCGCAAAGCGATGGTGGCAAGGATGGCCAAAGCGCCACCGCCGGCGGAATACAGGATGGTCCCGAAATTTCCGGAAAAGATCGCCCCCAGGAAAATCCGGGCAAAGAGGATCGCCGCTCCCTCCTTTGCCCCCAGGGCGAATACGGCATACACCGTAACGATGTTGCTGAGCCCCAGCTTGATGCCCGGAATGGGAACCAAGGCGGGGATCTGGGCTTCTACAATAAATATAGTAAGGGCTATGGCGGTCAGCAGCGCCATAGTAGTAAGCTTTCTGGTTTTCATAGGATCTCCTCCTGGTGGATATGGTAACAGATTTCGTGTAGCGTGTCAAATTCCGAATTGGCGTTCTTCCCAACAGCCATCGTACAACGGGTATCATCGCCAGGCTGTGTTTCCAGTCGTGGCGATCTGCCGTGTCATTTCAGGTTATTTGTAGGCATGAGATTGCCACGTCGCTGCGCTCCTCGCAATGACAGCGGTAAAGGGAAGCAGCCAAATAAATTAAGATAAAATTTTTTATTTTCCCTATTGACAAGCGAAAAAGGGCGTGTTATACTCTAGATGTAAATAAGAATTATTCCTAAATAGAGATGAGGTGACACCATGCCACCCAGAGAGAAACACTTTCGCAAGCGGGACGCCATTCTGGACTACCTGCGGCAGTCCAAGGCCCACCCCTCTGCCGAAACGGTCTACACCGACCTGAAAGCTATGATCCCGGATCTGGCTATGGGCACAGTGTACCGCAACCTGACCCTCTTTAAGGAAAAGGGACTGGTCAGCAGCGTTGCCACTGTAAAGGGTGTGGAGCGGTTCGACGCAAATACAGCGCCCCATGTCCACTTTATATGCAGCGGCTGCGACGCTGTCATCGACCTGGAAGAAATGCAGGTGCCTGAGACCCTGGGCCGGAGGGCAGCCCAGTGCTGCGGCGGTCAGGTGGCTGCCTGCCAGCTTAGCTTTACCGGCCTGTGCCGGGAATGTACCAACCAAGAAAGGACTGTTACACTATGAAAAAATTTGTTTGCACTGTTTGCGGCTATGTTTACGAGGGCGAGGAGCTTCCGGAAAACTACGAATGCCCCCTTTGCAGCGTTGGACCCGAGCAGTTTGAGGAAGAAGAATAATTTGATTTCGGTCAATTTTTAACACACTTATAAAATAATATTTTGGAGGAAATAATTATGAAGAAGTTTGTATGCAGCGTTTGCGGTTACGTTCACACCGCCGAGGAACTGGCAGCGGATTTTACCTGCCCCGTTTGCAAGGTCCCCGCTTCCAAGTTTGTGGAGCAGAAGGGCGAGCAGAAGCTGGCCGCTGTCCATGAGTACGGCGTTTATGCCCAGACTGTGAAGAACAACCCCGACATCAGCGAGGAAGACAAGAAGTACATCTTCGATCAGCTGATGGCCAACTTTAACGGCGAGTGCTCCGAGGTTGGCATGTACCTGTGCATGGCCCGCATCGCCCATCGCGAGGGCTACCCCGAGATTGGCCTGTACTGGGAGAAGGCAGCCTACGAGGAGGCTGAGCATGCAGCCAAGTTTGCGGAGCTGCTGGGTGAGGACCTGGAGCCCAACATGAAGGCTACCACCCGCGACAATCTGGCATGGCGTGTGGACTGCGAGTTTGGCGCAACCCAGGGCAAGTTCGACCTGGCCTCCTGCGCTAAGAAAAACGGCCTGGATGCTATCCACGACACCGTCCACGAGATGGCCCGCGACGAAGCCCGCCACGGCGTGGCTCTGAAGGGCTTGCTGGAGAGATACTTCAAGTAAGAAACGCAAAACTGCAGGCGGGGAAGGAAACTTCCCCGCCTTTTTACAAACCGACAAGACTGAAAGGAGAAACACGCTATGAAAAAGAATTTATCCGTCCTTTTGATCCTGGCGCTGCTCCTGCCGGTATTTGCCGGCTGCCAAAGTGCCAACTCTGCTAACTCTGCCGGAGGACAGAAAGATCCCCAGGCCACCACCGGGGCTATCGTCCCCACCCCCACCGGTACAACTCCAAACAACACCACAGAACCCAGCAGAGATGCCGGGGCGGCGGTCCAGGCTACTACTGCCGCTGTTACCCCGGAGCAGGCCCAGCAGATCGCTCTGGACCATGCGGGCTTTACTGCCGATCAGGTAATGGGTCTACGCACCGAATTGGATCGGGACGACGGCATCGTCCACTACGATGTGGAATTTCACCAGGGTCAGTATGAATACGACTACGAGATCCACGCCCAGACCGGCCAGATCCTGAAATCCGAAAAAGAGAGAGACTGAGCCCTGTATGTTTCTGTTTAGCGGCGCGTCTCCGCTGACAAACGCGCAGGGAAAACCGGGAATAATCGTTACACCATTGGGTGTAACCGGTATCGTCACCCTTGCCGTAAATTTCTGTTTAACGTACGAACTACTGGCCCTCCGTGTCATTGCGAAACCAGTCCGCAGACTGGTTGTGGCAATCCGTTCTCCTATTGTGAAACCTGCCTAACCGCAACGCTTTTGAGATGCGGATTGCCACGTCCCCTTTGCTTCGCTCAGGGTTCCTCGCAATGCCAGTGGTTTGGGACAGTCTCTCGCCTAATCATCTGCTCAGATAAACAAAAATATAGCTTTCCTTCTGAGGGCACGGGTAGAGCCGTGTCCTCTTGTTTTATGCCGGGCTGTGTGCTATAATAAGCAAAAATATTTTAGGAGGGGCTTCTCATGAAAACCCGTTTTATTGCAATCACGCTTTGCGCCCTGTTGGTGACCGGACTGCTGGCAGGCTGTGGCAATTCGGCCAAGGTGCTAACCCAGGAGGAGGCTCAGGCTGTTGCCTTGAAGGACGCCGGCCTGTCCGCAAAGGAGGTTTCGGATGTCCACACCCACATCGTAGAGGATAAGGGTATCCCCTGCTACAACATCCACATCACCGTGGGGGATGTTACCTACAGCTATCTCATCGCAGCAAACGGCGGCGAGATCCTGGAATCCGGCATAGACTGAGAGGTGAGCCTATGAAAAAGCCCGAGATCCACAGCTCCTACATTGCCCAAAACGCCACGGTGGTGGGAGATGTGACCATTGAAAAGGACGCCAGCATCTGGTACGGCGCAGTGCTCCGGGGGGACAGAGGCGCTATCGCCATTGGCCGGGGCAGCAACATTCAGGACAACTGCGTAATCCATGAGCACACCACCGTAGGCAAGGGCTGCACTGTGGGACACAGCGCCATCCTCCACGGCTGCACTGTGGGAGACAACTGCCTCATCGGCATGGGGGCCATCGTTCTCAACGACGCTGTGCTGGGAGAGCATTGCCTGGTGGGTGCCGGAGCGCTGGTTACCGCCAGGACCGTTGCCCCTGCCGGTTCCCTGCTGCTGGGCAGCCCCGCAAAGGTGGTCAAGACCCTTACCCCGGAACAGATCCAGGACATCTACGACGACGCAGAGCTGTACAGGCGGCTGTCGGAAGAACATTTTGGGTAGGCTCTGGGGAATTTACCCCCAATAGCCCCACTGCTTAAAAAAAGAAACTGTCATTCCGAGCCAGTGACATCCACCGCTGGTTCGCAATGACAGTTTTTTATTTTTCTTATATCAGCTTGCCCGTCTGCCGGTGGGAGATACGGCAGTGGTCACATTGGCCACAACAGCCGCCAGCTCCTCAGGCTGGACAGTATTGGTGTTGATGACCCGCCGGGCGCAAAGGTAATTATCGGCGAAGTAGTCAAAATCCAGATTCGCGTAGACAATGCCCTTGCTGCCTGCGTGGATGATCTGGTTGTTGCCTGCATAGATGCCCACATGGGATGCAGGATAGCTGTCCCAGGACTCGTGGAAGAAGATCAGGTCCCCTACCTGCAGGCCCTCCTTTGCCACCACGATGCCGTTCTGCAGTTGCTGGCTGGCGGTGCGGTTCAGCTGGATGCCGTGCTGGCCGTAGAGGAAGTACATCAGGCCGGAGCAGTCGAAGCCGTAGGGGCCGGTGCTGCCGTAGATGTAGGGCTCGCCCAGCTGTTCCTTTGCAAGAGACAGCAAGCTGTGGCGCAGCTCCAGGGCCTGGGTGTGGTCGGTATAGGCCATGGAACGGGTCTCGGAGGACTCCGCCTTGCAGTTTACATAATATTTTCCATCGTCTGTATGTACGATCTGGGATCTTGCGATGTAGCCCACCATGTCGTAGCAATCGACCTTGAAGAACTCTTTCCGTTCCTCCAGAACCTTAACTGCAGTGCCATCCTCCATCTGGCCGATGACAGTGGCGCTGTAGTAGGCGCTGTTGCGGACAACGGTGGTGAGGGTGGTCTGGTTTTCCTCGGCAGGAGTTGCCTTGGCAGGCTGGATCAGCGCCAGCACACTCACCAGACAAAGTGCCAAACTGAGCAATCGCATTCCCAGGCTTCGGGATTTGAGCATAAACACATTTCCTTTCATGGTTGCAGCTTTGTTTCCGTTTGGTTACAATCAGTTACGAATTATAGCATGGTCGTAACCGGCTGTCAACCCCAAAAATATCGTGAAAATAACCAAATTCCCTATAATTTCGCTGTTTTCCCCATAAATCTCAGAGCATGTGGAGGGCTTCGCCGGGGTTTTCGGGCAAAAAGTGGGGGCAGTCTACAACTGCCCCCATTAAAAATATCAGCTTTCCATTTGCTTACCCAGAAATCCTGCCACGGTTTGGGCCAGTTTTTGATCCGCTTCTGCCAGGGGATCGTCATTTTCACCAAGCAAAAGCATCACACAGCCCATCAGATCACCCTGGCTCAGGATAGGCGCCGCTACCCCAAGGTGGTACTTGTCGGACCCGTCGGAGGCCCGGATCAGGGTGTCCCCCGCCTCATAGCGGTAGTTCTTCCGCTGCTCCATGAGCTTGTCCAGCTCCTGGGAGTTGGGCTTGTCCATCAGCTCCCGCTTGGGAGCGCCGGACAGGGCGATAATGCCGTCCCGGTCGGAAACCGCCGCCACATGGCCGGTGTTGGCGCCGATGGATTCGCAGATCTGGGCTGCAAAATCCTGCAGGTCGCTCATGGGGGAGTACTTCCGGAAGATCACGCCCCCGTCCTTTTCTGTGTAGATCTCCAGAGGGTCACCCTCCCTAATCTTGAGGGTGCGTCTGATTTCTTTGGGAATTACAATACGCCCGAGGTCGTCAACACGGCGTACAATACCTGTGGCTTTCATATATATCTATCTCCTTATTTTACAAATTACGCTGTTAGTATCTGCAAACAGAGGTCGATTATACCGCAAGATTGACTTTTTATTATTCCTGTGCTATCTTAAATATATAGGAGGTGTTCCTATGAAAAAGACAAAATTTTGGATATTAATTTCTGTTGATCTATGCCTTTCTTTTGCAGATGGTGCCTTGACTTATATTAATACACCCGACCTTTCTTTTGAAGGAAATCCGTTGGTTGCCAAATTAGGGCTTGGCTGGGGTGCGCTCGCAATAGCAAATATTGCTGTCTTTGCTTTATACTTTACAACCGCCTATTATAATTATTTCAAGTACAAAACTGTTTTTACTAACGAAACAACATATACCAGATACTGGTCTCAAATAACTTTTGACCGTCCAGATATGTTTTGGAAAGGATGTATTCTTCCACCAAAACATTGGAAGCCGTACATTGCAGCATTTGGTTTTTCTATATTGCCCGCTGCAATTATTGCACGCTTAATCTTGGTCTTAGAATGGCTGGCTACTACCTTTGATATAGCAGGAAGATATCAATATTATTATTTTAAGAACACTTATTGTTTTGGCCGTCTTGATGTTCTTGCCGCAGTTGTTGTTGCAATTGCTGGTATATTTTATTGGTTTTATATTGAATATAAGAAACAACTTATATTCACAACAGCGGAGTGAATTTTCACTCCGCTGTTATCCTATGTATTAGACTATTCATTGCCCAGCAAAATCTGTCGATTGGTGTCAATGTTGTCAGCAAGGGGTCACCTTCACGAATCTTAAGTGTGCGCCGAATCTCCTTGGGAATCACGATTCTTCCCAAATCGTCTACCCGTCTAACTATTCCTGTTGCT
>JAZSDS010000039.1:0-2317 GCA_045531275.1 Faecousia sp. | reverse complement strand
TGGTAGAGCAACTGACTCTTAATCAGTGGGTCCCCGGTTCGAGTCCGTGAAGGTGCACCAATGGCCCATTGGTCAAGTGGTTAAGACAGCGGCCTCTCACGCCGTTAACATCGGTTCGAATCCGGTATGGGTCACCAAAATTTTTCTTGACATTTATAGCATATGGTGCTATAATGCAAAAGCTGTTAGAAGCCATCCGGCTTTTGACATATAAAAGATGGGGTAAACCCCATCCATACTGAGTTGGTATTGATTGTCATGTGGGTCCACCTGTTCCCATCCCGAACACAGAAGTTAAGCACATGTACGCCGACGATAGTTGCCGGGCGACTGGCCGTGAAAATAGGTAATGCCAACACAAATATTCCCCCTTAGCTCAGTCGGTAGAGCGACGGACTGTTAATCCGCAGGTCGTTGGTTCGAGTCCAACAGGGGGAGCCAAAGAAACCACACCATCTGGTGTGGTTTTTTTCTTTGGCGGTTACTCTTCAGCAAGGGACGCATTTGGGATTTATGGAATGTAGTAGTTATGAGTGATTAGCGAAGAATACTGTGCAGATTTTGAGTTGCAATCTTGTACTATGAGCACAAATATGGAACTCTACAGCATGAGAAATATATGCTGAGGCCAGTGGGTATTCTTGACTATCAATCTGTAGCGTGTTAATATGTGTTTCATAAGGAGTGGTCGCATGAGAAAATTACTGCCTATATTGTTGCTGTGTGTGATTCTTGTGTTTGCTGGCTGCGGCGATGATATTATACCTTCTGGTACAGAGCCAGCGGCACCAACTTCACCGACGGTTCCAAAGCTGACCTTTACCCGTCAGCAGGTCAAGTTGAGTGAGGCGGATGATTCGGTAGGCGCTGTGTATGGTATTAATAAAGATATGGAAATCGCCCAGTGGAACGGCGTGACCTATGCATTTGAGCCCAGCATCTCACTGGAGGACAGAGAAGCTTGCATTTGCGCAACAGACATGGTGCTGAACCGAACTGGTGCGGAAAAAGAGCTTCAGATCAACATCTACGCTGCTGCCACCTATGACATGACCTTTATTCAGGAAGGTATGGTCTTTACCTATCTGCAGGACTGGCAATCGCCGGAGTATATCGCTGCCTTATTGCAGGGATTGTTCGGTGCGTACTGCAATTACGGTGCAGCATACGGCTACGGTAGTTATTTGGGTAATGCGGTATTTGGTCTCCCTCTGAAGCGGTGTGAAGCCAATTGGACGTTTGATGGGGCGCAGGATGTTTTGGATCTGAATATCCTCTGCTTCCATATCCGCTTTAGTGCCGGTAAAGATGTGAAAGCGGCGAAACGGATCGCGAATACCTTTGCAGATGACTATATCCGTGAGAACGGTGAGGCGGCATTTCAAGCATTGCTTGTGCAGAGCGGCAGCGTGGAGGGTGTCGATGAATTTGTGGATGTGCTATCCGACTTTTACGCATCGTGGAATATCGACTATACGCCTTCCGGTCTGTTGTATCGTTCAGGCGGCAAGGGTTACGATTACATCGTAAAATCCAAATACGCCGTTATGTATATGGAACAGGATTGGACGGATACCAATACGGGCATCGTCCCTTTGTTTTACGACGGTTTTTTGCATCAGAATTACAGCGAAACCAAGGAGTATTTTACTACCGTTGTGCAGGAGATGGGGCAGTATCAAGCCCTGTTTGGCCTGGACAGTTACAACAACGATCTGACTATCTATTTTACCCAGCACTACTACAATGGCAGAATGGGCTATAACAATTCTAGCCATTACATAGCGCTTCCCAATGTAAGCGGCCTTTCTATGCTCTATGTGGCTTCCTTGAACCATGTACCCAGCATTCAGGAAGAATGGGCGCTCAACGGGATGCCTTCCTATTTCTCTTTTTATTACAATCACTACGGCAATGCTGCGCGGACCTATATAGCGAATTTGGATGAAGAGTATGAATCCCTGCGTTATTATCGGGCCTACCGGGACTATATCGGTAGGGATGTGGACATGGCCGTTGACTTTGGAGAGTTTGCACATTTCTATGCCTACCGGAAAGGCTTTGATGATCCCAACGCCGGCGGCAGTGATGCGTTTATTGCCTACCTAGTTTCCCGGTTTGGGGAAGAAAATGTCATCGACATCGTCTGCCGGACCCATGACTTTGGGGAATACACCTATGATGAGTTGGTGGCCGATTGGAAAGTCTTTCTTCGGCAAAAGTTTGAGGACGGCACCTGATCTGCTTTCCCATTGAGAAAAATGGCAAATTGGTGTTTACAGTACAATCTATTGTAGGGGAGGGTCAAGACCCTCCC
>JAZSDS010000057.1:0-31991 GCA_045531275.1 Faecousia sp. | reverse complement strand
TGAGGCTCTTTCAGACTTATGTAGCCGCCGCAGCACTCATTGCGGTAGGGATATACCACAGGCTCAGCGCCCAGCGCCCGGATAAAGTCCTCCAGCAGTTGGGGATTCTCCGGATCGTCGAAGGCCATGATCTTGCCGGGGCGCAGCAGAAGGCAGCCGTAGTAGGCGCCGATCTTCTTGCCGGTAAGAGGGTTCACAACCTGCTTTTTCAGCTCGTCGAAGCCGATCCGGTCCCGCAGAACTTCCAGGAAATGCAGAACCTTGGTCTGCCCGGTGTAGGGAGTGTCCAGCTTCATGTAGTTGTTGGCTCTGGTGCAGATGTCCTCCACATTCTGCATATCGTCGTTGACACGCTTAAGAACATGATGGCAGGCAGAGCACAGGGTCACCAGTTCCTGGCCCTTGTCTCTTGCCTGTGCCAGGGCCCGGACGGAGGCCAGCTTAGAGGCGATCTCGTCAGTGCCCAAAGGGTAGACACCGCCGCAGCACTGCCAGTCCTGCAGCTCCTCCAGCTCAAAACCCAGCTTTAGAGCGGAGGCTCTTGCATAAGCGTCCAGCTCCTTGGCTTTGTTGCGGAGGGTACACCCGGGATAGTAACTGAATTTCATTGTTACACGATCCTTTCCGGTTTAATGGTGTTGTGGTATGGGGAAGCGTCGGGATCCATAAAGATACATATGAGCATACCAACGCTAGTTTATCATTATCTATTATACTGATATATTAAAAAAAAGCAAGTGTTTCTGGGCATATTTGACATTTTTCGCAGTTCTTACAAAATATGGATAAAAACAGCCCGACTGTTTTGTACAAACACATTCAAAGAGCTGCTTTCTGTAGGGTCAGCCGGTGGTTGTAGAGGTGGCGGGGTCACTGGGAACGTACCGCATCAGGGCGTATAGCCCCGCAGCCTTCCCTGGATCGATGGTCTGCCAGGGGCCGGCATCCTTAGATAGATACCGGTGATCTTTTTGCCGGTAAGTTTTTTTGGTGCTGTCGGAAAAGTGGAGGGTAATGTTGTAAACATCCGCATCTATGCTTTCCGGATCGGTTTTGGGATTACTCCGGGGCTTAAGAAGCCGCAGATAGATCAGCACCCATTCCATTTTTTGCGTGTCGGTATAATGGCGGCGGATCTGCACATTCTCATGCTGACAGAATATATCCACCCCCGTAACCACCCGGCACAGGGGATCGGCAGTTTTGTTTCTGCCACACCCGGAAAAGGTGAGAGCTATAAAACAAAATAACAAAAAAAGCCCGGTAAATTTTTTCATGACCCCAGCTCCTTTTATATTTTTTGCAATGATAGCTTGTGCGGTGCCATGTAGAATATGGGCGGAAAAATGCAGAAACGCAGGCAATAAACGATTTTTCGTTGGGAAAGTCCAGCTTTTTTCTTCTTGTGTTTTTTGCTATTTTATGGTAGCATAAAATAGTACAAGAAACTTACCTTGGGGGTATTATAATGAAAAAGAAAATCGCGTTATTTTTAGCTGTTGTGATGGCAGTGCTTCTGCTGTGCGCCTGCCAAAGCCAGGAAAAGAAGCTGGAGGTCTACGAAGGCAAGTCTGCTGCCTTTGTGGGCGACAGCATTACAAACGGCGTAGGCCTGGAGAGTCAGGCATCTGTGTACTGGATCCTTTTGAAGAATAAGATCAACCTGGGTATGGTAAACAATTACGGCATTAACGGTTCCAGTGTCAGCACCAAGGGCACCAAAGGCTTGGAGAAGACACCCCTTGCAATCCGTGTGGATGCCATTCCCAAGCAGGATATGATATTCATTTTCATGGGCACCAATGACTTTGGAGGTAGTGTTCCTCTGGGTAAGATGGAGGACAAGACGGATATTTCCTTCTACGGCGCTTATAATTTCGTGCTGGACCGGTTGCAGACCAAGTACCCAGAGTCCAAGATCATCCTGATTACACCCGTTCAGCGCTACAGCCTGACAGAAAATAAGCTGGGTCTGACTCTGGATGTTTATGTGGATGCCGTCAAGGAGATCGCCCAGGCCCATCAGGTGCCGGTGATCGATCTGTACGCTGAGATGGCGGATGTGTTTACAGAAGCCAATGTGGAAAAGTACATGCCCGATAAGATCCATCCCACTGAGGAAGGTCATGTGCTGATGGAAGAGGTCATTGAAAAGTGGTTGGCAGACAACGCCGACACTGTATTTCCTAAATAATTAGACAAATAATAAAGAAAGGCTGTCCTGTTAACAACAGGACAGCCTTTGTTTTTGCTTTATTACAGTTCGCAGTTGCCGACGGTTCTGGGGAAGGGGAGAACATCACGGATGTTGGTGATGCCGGTCAGGTACATGACGCAGCGCTCAAAGCCCAGACCGAAACCGGCGTGGCGGGCAGAGCCGTATTTCCGCAGGTCCATGTAGAAGCCGTAATCCTCCGGATTCATACCCAGCTCCTCAATGCGGTTTTTCAGAGTCTCGTAGTCGTCCTCACGCTGGGAGCCGCCAATGATCTCGCCGATGCCGGGGACCAGGCAGTCCATAGCGGCAACGGTCTTGCCGTCGGGGTTCAGCTTCATATAGAAAGCCTTGATTTCCTTGGGATAATCGGTGACGAAAACAGGCTTCTTGAACACTTCCTCGGTGAGGTAACGCTCGTGCTCTGTCTGTAGGTCGCAGCCCCAGGAAACAGGGTACTGGAACTTGTCGTTGCACTTTTCCAGAATCTCGATGGCTTCTGTATAGGTTACGTGGCCGAACTCGGAATTCAGCACATGGTTCAGCCGGTCCAGCAGGCCCTTGTCCACAAACTGGTTGAAGAAGTTCATTTCCTCGGGAGCTCGCTCCAGCACATAGCTGATGATATACTTGATCATATCCTCTGCCAGGCGCATGTCGTCGGACAGGTCCGCGAAAGCGATCTCCGGCTCGATCATCCAGAACTCAGAGGCGTGGCGGGTGGTGTTGGAATTTTCTGCCCGGAAGGTGGGGCCGAAGGTGTAGATGTTCTTAAAGGCCATGGCAAAGGTCTCGCCGTTGAGCTGACCGGAGACGGTCAGGTTGGTGGGCTTGCCGTAGAAGTCCTGGGAGAAGTCTACCTTGCCGTCTTCGGTTTTGGGAACATTGTTCAGGTCCAGTGTGGTGACCTGGAACATTTCGCCTGCGCCCTCACAGTCGGAGCCGGTAATCAGGGGTGTGTGGACGTATACAAAGTCCCGCTCCTGGAAGAATTCATGGATGGCCATGGCTGCCAGGCTGCGGACACGGAACACTGCCTGGAAGGTGTTGGTTCTGGGACGCAGATGGGTAATGGTACGCAGGAATTCCATGGTGTGGCGCTTGGGCTGCAGGGGGTAGTCGCCGGTGGAGGCACCCTCTACAGTGACTTCACTTGCCTGGATCTCAAAGGGCTGCTTGCTGTCGGGGGTTTCCACAACAGTGCCCCGGACGATGAGGGCAGCGCCGATATTGATCTTGGAGATCTCCTGGAAATTTTCGATGGTGTCATTATAAACCACCTGTACGGGGGTAAAGTAAGTGCCGTCGTTGAGAACGATAAAGCCGAACTGCTTGCTGGGGCGGCGGTTGCGGACCCAGCCACCTACAGCGACTTCCTTGCCTGCATAGGCACCGGTGTTCTTGAATAGCTCGCGGACTGAAATGAGTTCCATAAATGCTCCCTCTCTTGCTTTGGAGATATAGTATTTAATAAGTATATGCCAAAGGGAAGAATTTTACAAGTGTTTTTTTACAGGAGGAGGTTGTGTGTAAGCTGCTGCGGTTGGTTGTCGTTTGGTGGGATTGGAAAATCATTGAGTGTAGCGCTGTTTGCTTTTTGTTATCCATGCTCCAAATTTCATATACATATTTCGGAAAAAGTTGTTGCAAAATAAGAATCAGCGTGTTATAATACGCCGTGTGTCCGCCGCTGGGCACGCTGCATTGGGATGTCGCCAAGCGGTAAGGCACCAGACTTTGACTCTGGCATTCGTAGGTTCAAATCCTGCCATCCCAGCCAATCGCTGAGGGCGCGGTCTTTGAACCCTCAGCATATGACCCGCTAGCTCAGTTGGCAGAGCAATTGCCTTTTAAGCAATGGGTCTGGAGTTCGAATCTCCAGCGGGTCACCAAAGGACGCAAATACGAACCCTGCACATCGTGAGGAATGTATTTGCGCTAGAAGTAACAATAACCCCTGAGGCTTAAAAACCTCAGGGGTTATTGTTTTTTAGAAATTGACCATAAGCAGAATTGTCGCGTAATTACTTTATATTCGCTATACACGCATCAATGCTTGGATAGAGAACAAATCGTTTTTGGCCAAGCATCTTCATTACCTTCTTTATTCTTTTCTTATCTTCCGGCGAGAAGTAAGATATGTGCCAGATTGCATTCTTCCGTCTTTGATCATGCCCCATATCAACAAAGTCTGCAAACCCCAAAACGCTGTGGCATCCCTCCGGAACATCCTCCAAACCGCTTGCCTTCGCCAACTCCTCCAAGACTTCGTGCGATCTTCCTGCCTGTTCAAATAAAAAGCGCTGCCTCACCGCCTCAGCCGTATCTGCCTCAGAATACGTTATTCCGTTTT
Source organism: Faecousia sp. (assembly GCA_045531275.1). Lineage (GTDB taxonomy): Bacteria > Bacillota > Clostridia > Oscillospirales > Oscillospiraceae > Faecousia. The sequence goes on along the minus strand of JAZSDS010000057.1, from coordinate 27,423 downwards.
CCTCATCCATTTTATCTAATTCAGGATATAGACTGGGCTTATCGGGGAATACCCTATTCCGACGATGGGTCGCATACTCGATGTTCAGTTGGATTAGCTTCATCAGTATATGCTCCGCCACTTCCTCATTGCCGTAAGACATAAGCGCCAGAAGGTCCACATCCAATCGCTGTGCCGCTGAAAGGCTGTCATAATCGCAGCCGCACCGTGTTACATTATCCAAATATGCAAAATACCCGAGATCCGGATCGCCAAACGAATGCCCTAAAACATAAATATTTTCAAAATCCTCAATATGTACCCCTCGCTGCAGCATTGCCTTGCATAACTGGTCTATATTATCCTCGACATGCTTATCCGTTTGGTAAAGTGCATCTTCAATCGCATAAAGTCCTTCCAATCGCGGTAACCCATCCGTTTGCAGGGGTCTCATAAGATGATGCTCAATTAATTCACGAAAGGCTGTTTCCGGGTGAGTTGAATGCCCCACTATGATAGAATCGGAACATTCTGCACTGCCATGAATATGATAGTCATCCCTTCTATCAACTCCAAATCTCTTCTCCAAAGTATCGGTATAATTGAAGTTGATAAAATAACAGTTGTCCGGGAAATGAATTCCAGAATCCATTTTACTGATATCTAGAGCTGCGACCCAATCGCAAAACAGCGTGCGAAGGATTTTCTGCGCTTCTTTCACCAAATTTTTAAGATTAGAAAGGCCTTGCTTGCTGCGTCCAAAATACGAGTTCAACTCCTGATCATCCAATTTATCAAGTGCGGTTTCAAAATTCCAGAAAAATTCATCCGGCAACTTATTCGGATCAAAGGGGTCCCCATATATCATTTCAACCGCAGTTACAACCCTTTCATTGCCTGCATCATCCGATACAGTATGCTTTGAGAAGCCCAGCTCTGATATCACTTTGTCTACATTGGCAAAATAATACTGGCGGAACTGATCATAGGAAGTAGGGAGATTTTGCCAGCGGTCAAAACCATTTCCGATAATTACAAGATTTTTATACTTTGAACGCGACATTTAGCTCTCCTCCATATTGATTCACTCACCAACATTATCTAACAAAAAGACCCAATAATCAAGAGATAAGAGTACAGTTGCTATAACTGTACTCTTATTGTTTCCGGTGCTTATGTAGCTCGGTGTATGTAGTTGTTATAGGGTTTTGCTGTCGTGTAAATATAGCAACACTGTTTTGTGGTACAGCTACTTTTTACGAGTTGGGTCAGGTGTAGGAGATGTTGCCGTTCTTATCGCAGCTGAGGGTCATGGTGAAGGAATTGTTGAAAATCAAAAGTTTTGTCAGTTTGGCATCCAGAGTGACTGTGCCGCCGCTGGAGGTAAACGACTTTTGTTTATAACTCCAACCATTATAGGTATCGGTCTGTGTAACAGTCTTGGAAACCACAGAAACTGTGGAGCCATCGTAACGGAAAACCGCCTCAAAGGCAATAACCGCAATTACCGTATCGCCATCCTTAAGAGTACGCTGCCTTTCAGCTCGTTTATCTGTAGATCTGCTCTGCGGATATACAGTGATTTCGTCAATCACCGTTAGTCCGTTTCCAAAAGCTCTTTCCTCGCTAAATTTCTCATACGGTTGCTCTGCAGCCGAGGCAGGAAACACCATAGAAACTAATAGGAAAGCACAAATACAAAAAGTAAGTAAACGTTTCACAAATCCTCATCCTTTCTAATCTGCTGTTGTATGCTCAGTGGAAACAATTCCAAGATCATTGGCTTCGTCAATAATTGTTATTGGCTTTTGCTTCTCAAAATATACGTACATAGTAAACAGCACAAATACTACTGCTATAACGCCAGCAACAATACGCCGCATCCGTCTGTTGCGGCGATACTCTGCCTTCTCTTCCGGTGATACTTCTGTCATCAGAACCTGCGCCATCTCTTCTGGATGTCCAAATGCCTCATGAAGCTGATTCAGGCTAGGTTCGGGTGTCTCCTCCAAAAACACTAATAAGGCACCACGAAACTTTTCCAAAAGCCGTTTCCTAACGGCGGTGGTACACCGCAGCTGCTTTTTCAGCAGCCTTTCATACTGCAAAATAGTGTCCATCATTCTTCTCTCTCTCCTCCTGCAAGTATGTCGGTGATCCCCTGGGCAAAGCGGGCATAGGTTCTCAGCAACTGATCAAGATAGTTTTTTCCCTCGCGAGTAACCGTAAAATACTGCCGCCTTCTGCCATCCGGTGCGCTGCGTTTCTCCTTTTCCGTAATATACCCTGCCTGCTGCAGCCGATAGATCGCGCCATAGGGAAAGACTACCGTCAACGCCCCATTGCTTCGGTCATGTATGGCGGCAGAAAGCTCACCGATATAACGGTCTTTTTCAGAAAGAAGCTTCAGCACCAACAGTTCCGTCAATGCTTTTTTTAGATTCTCTTCCAAAGCTGTAGAGTACTGCTTATTGGTTTCACCGGAAGCCATTGGGATCACCCCCTACCACATAAGTGTGTATTTATATTCTAATCGACAGTACACCTGTTGTCAATTCTTTTAAAGACAAAAATTTTTCTTTTAAAATAATTTGTTATTGACAAATTATCTGCAAGAAACTATAATTGAAGCAAGAGATTACGCAAACGCAAAAAAACGCCGTGTATTCTTGCGTACAGCGTTTCTCTGCATACCATAAGCGGGGCTGGTGTGCGCATACAAACACACTGAGGTCCTATCAACCAAGGATGCGAAAGGAGTATTAACACGAGGAAACTGACATCCATCTTTCTCTGCGCTGTTATATTGTTAACAATAGCGAGCATGGCCGTTCCTGCAAACGCTGCTACCATAACACTTCCCGATGGTGGTAGCACTACCAACACCGGCTGTGATGTTGTTAAGGGACGCTCTTCCGGTGGAACCGAAGGATACGCAAGCTTCACTTGCACAGTCACTGTGACCCATGGTGGTTGGTTTAGTAACGATAAGGCAACTGGAACCGTGGAATCTGACATTCGCACAGGATTATCTGCAACAGTTAATGTGTTTGCAACGTATTCTACTTCATCAGAATCCAGGACTGTAAACAATGTACAGCAAACCACTACCATCCCTGATAATGGTTTCTCTGTATCTGTTACAGCAGGGAACGACAACTTATATTTGGCAACCGCGGGGTATGATATTTCTACCACTACAAGAGGACGTTTTGTCTGCGGAGCCTCTCTTTCAGTATAAAAAAGATCCTTTATAAGACGGATATTGACCGGGGAATCGCGCATGTGCATTCCCCGGTCATTTTAGGAGGAGAACTATGAAAAAACATGTGTACGCGCTTATTCCTTTGTTGCTGGTATTCATTGTGTTCACAGGTTGTGCTTCGCCCAATTTTTTTATAGAAAAAAACAACACCGGAACTACCTGTGCAAATGTTACCATGGGTAACGGGATTTTTGCCTACCGGGATGAATTCATCTATTGTACAGATGGACAAACAATTTATGAATATGATCTGCAAAACAGAAAAACTGTACTACTTGTTCCAAAAAATACTTTAGGAATCAAAAGTATGCTGGTGACACCTGACTATATCGGATTTGCCATCAATGGACTTAAAGCAATAACACGAGATGGGAGGTACAGTAAAACTATATTTGATCGAGGTGCCAACTGCATTCAGCTTTTCACAGACGGAGAAGTCGCATATTACATTGATTATATCGGGGAAAACCTATATCAACGGGATATGCAAACCGGCGAGGAAACTGTACTTTGTGATAGCATCCTAAGCTACTATGTTGGTGACACTTATATCTATACAGTAACAAAAAAAGATGGCCAGTGCAGGCTCAGCCGCAGCGAGAGGGAGACCATAAAATTTGAAGAAATGGAGTTATCCTTTGAGCCAATTACCGTCTATTCCTGTGATAGAGGTGTTTTTATGGCACAGAAGGGTGACTATCAAATTATCCGCTATGAGAATGGTATAGAGACCAAGCTTCCGATTTATAGCACATTCTATCAAACAATAGATAACTGTGTGATCTATTCCGACAGCACAGAGTATATGAATGGCTGTTTCCCTGTAAAAAGCTATAATCTGGACACAGGAGATGAGACGTTGCTGTGTGAAAATGTATTTGACTTCTGTATTCTGGAGAACAGATACATCAGCTGTGAATGTGTAACTGATTTGGGGACCGTGTTCCAGTACTACGACTGGCAGACCGGTGCAACTGTGCAGATGTATCCTGCGGCTTAATACACCAGTTTACAGATCACAGTTTTGTAATATATGCAGACGGGTTTTATTGCCCATTGGTGAAACAACTTGTGCAATAACGATAGATGCAATTAGCCGCCTCTACACCTGCATATGCGTCAATTTAAGAGCCCGGTAAATCGATTTTCGTTGGGAACAAACATCGAAGGAGGATAGTCCATGCAGAAATTAGTTCTTGAAAATATCAGTAAACGCTTTGGCAAAAAACAGGCGCTGCGGAGTGTGAGCTGTGAGATCGGCTGCGGCATCACTGCGCTGTTGGGTCCCAACGGTGCCGGCAAGACCACATTGATGAACATCATCTGCACATTACTGAAGGCTGACACTGGCAAGGTAACCTATAATGGACAGGATATCCGCGAGCAAAAGACTGCTTATCTTGAAAAGCTTAGCTTCCAATTCCAGAATCAGCCTATGTATAAAAGCGACACCGCAATAGAATATCTGGACTTCTGTGCCGCTCTGAAGGGCATTCCCCAAAAGAAAGCCCAAGAGCAAGGGCAGGCACTTTTGGAGCAGTTCGGTATTACCGACACAGGAAAGAAGCGGATCGCCGCATTCTCCGGTGGCATGCGGCAGAGGCTGGCGTTGTGCGGAACCTTCCTAGGAAATCCCGAAATCATCCTTTTGGACGAGCCCAGCGCAGGCTTGGATATTTACGAACGGGAGGAACTGAAGCGATATTTATGTGAGCTAAAAAAAGACCGGCTTATCATCGTTTCCACACATATCGTATCGGATATAGAGAATATCGCAGACAATATCATTTTGTTAAGCAACGGCTGTATCCATGCTTCCGGCACCCAGCAGGCGCTAATTCAAGCAATTCAGGGGAAAATCTGGCAAGTTCCGGACAGTGCAGAGGTGAAAGAAAAAACCTACCACTCGGACGGAAAACGGTTGTGCTATAGCACTCAGAAACCCTGCCCGGAAGCGATAAACAAACAGGCAGACTTGACAGATGTGTACTTCACTTGTGCTAATCTGAGGTGATGTCTATGCTAAAGACATTATTAAAGCAGCAATGGAAAAAGCCGATTCTCTTGATCCTGTTGTTTTGCCTAATGCTAATGATGCAGATAGATGGCAGCCTGGATCATCAAAACAAAGAAAAGTATCACAGCTATCAGGCCGCATATATGCGCAATCATGATTTGCGGCAGCGGGACGCTTTTTTTCAATCGTTGAACGCAGATGCGGAACAAACCAGACAGGTTGTGAATGCCATTCGGAATTTTATCGACTATGAGGGCGAAATTCCCGAGGGTCAAACCGATATCATGGATATACTTGTAGGTAACATCTACATGGATTATGATATGGCAACGTGGCGCAATCAGATGTTTGATCAACCCGGTAGACTATCAGATACCGTTTTCAATGACTCCCTTGTAGTTAGCGATCTTTCCAATCGGCTGGGCAATCAAGAAGCCTTTAAAGACATTATCGAAAACAATACAGAAATTTTGAAGCGCGCAATTCGCCGGGGCGGCAGCAATGTACCGGTGTATGAAAAATGTCTCAGTCAGTTAACACAGATCAAAGATGACTTTTCTGTTACCGATACATACCATACCGACGATTTGCTGAGCTACCTGGAATCGGACTGGTACATACTGGTGATTCTAGCATTGGCATTTTACAGCATGTTCTCATCCGCAATACAGCAGAAAATCACTAATATTGTACTGGTTTCCAAAAATGGAATGCGCAGATACGCGCTGACCCAACTGTTTGCAGCGCTGGTGCTGACTCTGGGGGGGTTGGCACTGTACTACACGGGCGTATTTTGGCTTTACAGCTATGGCGATCCCTCCGGAGTATGCTGGGCTTTACCCATACAGGCGATCAACGGCTACGAGGAGATACTGCTTGATCTAAAGGTATGGCAGTATGTGGCACTGAGCCTTGGACTGAAGTCGCTTTTCTGTATTCTTCTCGTAAGTGTACTTCAATGCATTTCCCTGTTCTCCAAGAATAATATCATTTCCACTCTGGGCGCGGCACTGGTTTGTGGTGGATTGCTTATTATAAACAAAGTCCTCCCTGCAACCCAGGGGCTGTTGATCGGTTGCTGCAAATCATTGTTTGAAGGGCTTTGCTATTTGCCCATAGGCGGACAACTGATCCCTTACAGCGCAGTATTCGCAACTGGGGCATTGATTGCCACAGCGTTTTTCTGGGTGCTCATCATAGTGGTGTCAAAGCCCGTAGCTAGAAGGTGGGTGAAATAGATGAAGGCTGCACTATCGCGTGTTTTTAAGAAGAACCTTTTGATCGTTCTGGCATTAATCGCTGCCTTTGCTATATTTAAGCACGTAACCGCCCGTAGCACAGGCCTGCACCAAGACCAGTTAGGTTACCTGGACAGTTGGCTGGAAGAATGTGCGGGTATGGATGATGACCAAATAGAAGATTTTATTGATGCCTTAGGTGTAGAGATTGGTGAGGATAAAAACTTAAAAAAAGAAACAGCAGATGACAGCGATGCCCTCTTTTCCACTTTTATGAACCGCAAGGAATGGGAAAAGCTGATAAGCTTCGCTCATAATAAGGAAGGCGTACTTCCTGTAGCTCTCCCTCCCAACTATTTAGAGCTTTTAGATTTTTACGCAAAAATGGAAACCCCGGAACTTATTAATGAACAACCGCTGAATAACTACTACGAATTGCAGCAGAACAATATCGTTCCTATCCTCGTTCTGCTCCTAACGGCGATAATTTGGGGGGTGCATTACGAATCGGAGATCTATAAATATACCGGCACTACTGTGCATGGAAAGGCTTACAGTCGCACACTGCGACGGGCGCTGATATTATTTTCTCTGGGGTTGCTAATCACTAACGAGGTTTTCGATCTGGCTTACAGCGGTCTGCTGCAATACCCTAAGCTGTGGAGTTGCCCTATGCAAAGCTACAGCGAATTCTTCAATAACCAAAGCGATGCAACCATCGGCACACTTGTACTCCTGCCCCTGATCAGCAAAGCTCTAAATGTTCTGATCCTGTACCAGGCTGTAGAATTTCTCGCCCGGTGGAAGCGGAACTTAAAAGATACAATTATAGGCGCGTTTTTGCTTTTGCTGGCACTCATGTTCCTGGGAAAATCACTGGATGGAGGTCCGTTTTATTCCGCCTTGCAAATCGGCAGCGTAGACTGGAAGATGGTCCCACAAAAAATCCAAATGATAATGCCTTTAAGAGTATCCTCTCTGTATGTAGGTTTGGGAGCTGTTACTCTAACAGAAGCAGTGATGCTTTATAGTAGCAGGCGAATAGACAAAAGAGCGTAGCATAATACTTTTCCTATATAGAAGAGAACCAATAAAACCGAGTAAAGCCCAAAAACCTGGAACGATGCGTTGGTCGTTCCAGGCTTTCATTTGATGTATAGATTAATTTGCACTAATTATGCTGATTTTTTTCAATTATTTCTGAAAACCGTAGCTCCCTGTTACAGAATCTTTGAAGAAGGGGATTTCTGGGGTAAAGAATGTTAAAATAGTGAAAATAACGCCAATCATACAAATTATGATGAAAGATACTCGTGAGGACAGGTAGCAGCCGTTTTCTTTTTGAAACAGTTTGTTTTCTATCCAAAATGCAACACCAGCCGAAAGGAAAAAGATGGTGATATTCAGCCAATCTACCGATACGCCAAAAATACCGGTGTAGGTATAATAAAGCACGGGAATAAGCGTCAACCCAAGCAAAATTCCTACCAGTTTAACACACCAGAACTGCTTATGATTTTTACCCCAAAAACGATATTCGATCAACGCAAACAGAAGCATAGGATAATAGATCAGCTTCATATGCTCCCATATGGATTCGTTCACTGCGGAAAAGATTGCAGCAATCATATGCTGACCGCTTAGGTCAAACAAAAAATGAAGAAAGGTCCCCAGTATGGATGTGAACAGGAAGCCTGCCACCTGCCAATAGGAAATAGACTGTTTCATCTGCATTTCCTCCGCCACTACTTGATGTGTACAAGTATATTCGTGAGGACACAACAGAAATGACAATCAAAGGGACAGCCGCATTTGGTTTATTATTTTCAGAAGAATGAAGGATGCACCGTTGCCACTGGCAATGCGCTTGTCAGAAACCCTGGGTGTTCCGATCGAAATCTGGGCAGGTGAAAAGGCATACAAGCCATCAGACATATCTGTAGATGCCTACGAGGTTGCCCGCGCTTATGACCGGGCAAGTTTGAAGGACCGAAATACTGCGAGAAACGCTCTGGATCTGGAGCTTGTTAAGGAGTGAGAGATATATGAATGCGGTTGTTTATGCCCGTTTTTCCAGCCATAGACAGGGCGAGCAGTCCATTGAGGGTCAGGTTGCGGAAGCGGAACGCTTTGCTGCTGCCCACGGATTGACCATTGTAAAGGTTTATGCGGACCGCGCGCAAACCGGGCGAAACGACAACAGAGAACAGTTTCAGCTTATGCTGTCTGATGCAGCTAAGCATGCGTTTGATGCACTGATCGTCTGGAAGACGGACCGAATTGGACGAAACAAAGAGGAGATCGCCCTCAACAAATACCACCTGAAGAAAAACGGTGTAAAAATCTATTATGTGTCTGAAGCTATCCCGGACACACCGGAAGGTATTATTCTGGAAGCTGTCATTGAAGGTATGGCAGCATACTATTCCGAGCAGCTTTCCCAAAATGTTCGCAGAGGTATGCGGATGTGCGCTCAAAAAGCGCAAAGTACTGGAGGCACACATCTTCTGGGATATACTGTTGACGAGAACAAAAAGTATGTGATCGATCCAAAGTATGCGCCGACAGTCAGACTGATCTTTGATATGTATGCAAACGGAAAGACAGTCACAGAAATCGTAAGCGAACTGAATGCCCGTGGACTTCGCACCAAGAAAGGCAATCTGTTTACCAAGAACAGTCTGCACCGGATGCTGAAGAACAAAAAGTATATCGGCACCTACGAATACAACGGCGAGGTCTGCATTGAAAATGCCGTGCCACCCATTGTGGAAGTAGAAATCTTTAACAAGGTACAGGAGTTGCTAAAATACAATCAGGCAGCGGGTGCTCATAAGAAGGCTAAAGTGGACTATTTGCTCACCGAAAAACTGTTCTGTGGCAAGTGCGGTACAATGATGGTGGGCGTCTGTGGAACAAGCAAGACTGGGGTACGGTATCACTACTATATGTGTACTCAGCAGAAGAAAAAGCAGTGCACAAAGAAGGCTGTCCGGCAAGCTTGGATTGAGAATTTGGTGCTGGAATATGTGATCAAGCTAGTACGGGATGATGCGCTTTTAGATTACATTGCCGAAAACACATACCAGTACTATCTTGCACAGAATACGGATACCAGCTATACCAAGTCCTTGCAAAAAGCTTTGGCTGAAACAGAGAGAGCGATCGCTAATTTGCTCCGAGCCATTGAGGCAGGCATTTTCAATGAAAGCACCAAGGATCGTATGACTGAACTGGAAGCGCAAAAGGCTGAATTGAAAACGGCATTGGTTGCTGCTAAGCTGAAAGAAGACTTGGGATTGAAGAAGGAACATATCGAGTTCTTCCTACATCAATTTGCGGATATGGATTATAGTGATATTGCTTGTCAGAAGCGACTGATCAAGACCTTTGTGAATTCTGTGTTCGTCTATGATGACAAGGTAGTATTGACCTTCAACTACTCCGGAGACCGCCGGACAATAACCCTAAAGGAAATTGACGCCGGATTACAGCAGGGAATTCGTATTCCAAATGCTGTCGTTCACCAAAAAGAGGAAGATACCATTCGGTGTCTTCCTCTTTTTCTTTTACCAGGCTGGAGATTCGAAAGATTCAATCGCAACATGCCAGTGGCATGTTGCTGCCACCAGTGCAAACACTGGTGGCTACAATAATTTTTGCTCTGCAAAAATGCAGACGAATCTCCAGCGGGTCACCAGCAAACACCCCGGAAACAGCTGTTTCCGGGGTGTTTTTCTAACTTTTTGCCAACCTTAGAATTCCAACAAATTGATTTGTATGTAATTTGTTAGCAACCGAAAAAGCAGATAGTAAGCAGACAGTAAGCAGACAGTAGGGACACAGATAGCAAGAGGATACCGGAGGCAAGGGAAAACCGAAAGCAAGGGAAAACCGAAAGCAAGGGGAAACCGAAAGCAAGGGGAAGTTCCAAGCAAGTAAAAGAACAAGAATAAGAAAAAGAATAAGATTAAGTATAAGTATAAGAACAAGTGTTATTGCGCGCGAGAGAGCATAGCCTACAGTCTTCCTTTTCAGGTGGGACTTCCCGGAGGAGGAAAATTGTGATATACTAAAAATGTGCGGAAAACCCGGTGTTTAGGACAAAATGCTGATTTTTTGCAGGTTGATTTGTGCAAATTGTGAAATCTCTCTAGGCTTGATTGATTTGCACTTTTGGGTGTGATATACTGAAATCGTTACAACGGCGCGAGGGCAGTCTGGGGCTGCGCGGCGTGCCGAATAACCGTGCGAAAGCACAGAAACGAGGTAAACAATGGACGAAAGAAAAGCCCAGCTGAAGCAACTGAAAAAGGCTTGCAAGAGAGCCAAGCGCAAGACAGTTACCCTTTGGAAAACTCTGGGAATCTTTTTCCTGGTGCTGTCCATTATCTTCACTGCCGCCAGTGTTATGGTGAAGATGTTTGACAACACCATGGCCGCTATGATGGGCGGAAAATTCTGGGATGTGATCAACGAGGATCCCAACGCAAATTACTTTACCGGCGACTTTGCCACCAACGAAGAGCGGCTGGATGCCGGCGCTAAGATCTGCTACCAGGTGGAAGCAGAAGGTGCTGCGCTGCTGATGAACAACGGTGCTCTGCCTCTGGCGGCAGGCTCCAAGGTCAGCACCCTGTCCACCAGCTCCGTAAACATCGTTTACGGCGGCACCGGCTCCGGCAATGTGGACGCCTCCAAGGCAGATAGCCTGAAGGTGGCTCTGGAGAAGTCCGGTCTGGAAGTCAACAACACCCTGTGGGAGTTCTATCTCACCGGCGCGGGCGCTCAGTACAGCCGTGACTACGGTGAGGGCGAATCCGCAGCGCTGCTGGGTTCCTTCAACATCGGCGAGGCTCCCTGGAGCGTCTACACCGAGGAAGTGAAGAACTCCATCGAGGCATACGGCGACGCAGTCATCATCACCCTGTCCCGTATCGGCGGTGAGGGCGCGGATGCCAAGGAGACCTATCTGGAGCTGGACCAGAACGAGAAGGATATGATGGCTGCCGCCGCCCAGATGAAGGCTGACGGCAAGATTAAGTCCATTATCGTGCTGATCAACACCTCCAACGCCCTGCAGGTGGACTTCCTGAAGGATAACCCCTACAGCGTGGACGCATGTCTGTGGATCGGCGGTGTTGGCGCTTACGGCACCAATGCGGTCACAGACATTCTGGCAGGCAAGGTCAATCCCTCCGGTTCTCTGGTGGACACCTACTGCTACGACAATTTCTCCGCTCCCGCCATGAAGAACGCCATTCCTGTGACCTACGGCGGCTACGACGGCGAAAATATCCCCAACTATGCAGAGACCTACCTGATCTATCAGGAAGGCATCTATGTGGGCTACAAGTACTACGAGACCCGCTATGAGGACTATGTCATGGGCACCGACAATGCAGGCGAATATGCCTACGGTGACGATGTGGCGTTCCCCTTCGGTCACGGCCTGAGCTACACCACCTTCGACTACAGCGAAATGGCGGTCACCTACAACGCGGAGAACGACCAGTTTGAGGTGAAGGTCACTGTTACCAACAGCGGCAAGGTGGCAGGCAAGGAGACCGTTCAGGTTTACGCCCAGTCTCCCTACACCGACTACGACAAGGAAAACAAGGTGGAGAAGGCTGCTGTTCAGCTCATTGGCTTTGGCAAGACCGCGGTCCTGGAGCCCGGCGCATCTGAGACCGTTACCGTGCTTGTTGACAAGCGGGATCTGGCTGCCTTTGATACCTACGGCAAGGGCACTTATATTCTCGATGCCGGCAACTACTACCTGACAGTTGCCACCGATGCCCACAACGCTGTGAACAATATTCTGGCAGCCAAGGGCTACACCCCCGAGACCACCGAGAACCGGATGGATGCTGCCGGCGTGGCAGGCCTGACCTACAAGTATGTCCAGGAGACCTTTGACGCCGAGACCTACGCCACCTCCGCCAACGGCACCGCCATTACCAACCAGCTTTCTCTGGCTGACCCCAACCTGTATGAGGGCACCCAGGGTCAGAATGTCACATGGCTGTCCCGGAATGACTGGAAGGGCACCTATCCCTCCGATGAGCAGATCGTTCTGCAGCTGACCGAGCTGCTTATCAAGGACCTGCAGCAGATCCGCTACGATCCTGCGGATTATGAGACCGTTGAGATGCCCACACTGGGCGCTAAGAACGGCCTGAAGCTTTACGACATGATCGGCCTTGACTATGACGATCCCAAGTGGGAGCAGCTGCTGGACCAGCTGACCTACGAGGAAATGGTAGCCCTCATCGGCGACAGCTTCCACTGGAGAATGCCTGCCGGATCTGTTCACGCCCCCGGCTCCCGTGACGAAAACGGACCTCAGGGCCTGACCGTTGCGCTGTTTGGCTCTGCCCTGGGCGTTGAGACCACTGCCTTTACCTCCGAGGATGTGATGGCAGCTACCTTCAACACAGAGCTGATGTACCAGGTGGGCAATCTCATCGGCAACGACTGCCTGGCAGCAGATGTTTCCTGCCTCTACGGCCCCGGCGCCAATATGCACCGTATGCCCTACGGCGGCCGTAACTTCGAGTATTACTCCGAGGATGGCTTCCTGTCCGGCCAGATCTGCGCCGCAGAGGTGAAGGGCATCCAGGAGAAGGGCGTGGATGTGGTTATCAAGCACTTCGCTCTTAACGATTCCGAGCAGGACCGTATCGGCCTGGGTGTCTGGGTCAACGAGCAGGCTGCCCGTGAGATCTATCTGAAGGCCTACCAGGCTGCTTTTGAAGAGAGCGGCGCCAACGGCGTTATGACCGCCTACACCCGCTGGGGCGCTGTGTGGTCCGGCGGTGTTAAGGGCCTGATGACCAATATCATGCGTGGCGAGTGGGGCAACCAGGGCATGTCCATTACCGACAATGTCATTACCCCCATGGTTACCGGCGCTGACGGCGTTCTGGCCGGCACTACCACCTACGACGCCATGCTGCCCAACATCAACAACGAGCTGCCCGGCTACGAGGACGATCCTGTTATCGTCACCGCTATGCGTGAGGCTTGCCACCACAACCTGTACGCTCTGGCAAATTCCTCTGCCATGAACGGCATTGGCAAGGACACTACCATTAAGGTCCATGAGCTGCCTCTGGTGGTTACCGTCCGTGTGATCACCGTGGTGGTGTGGGTGCTGTTTGCCGGCGCTCTGGCGCTGTGGATCCTTGGCGGAAAAAAGTGGAGAAAGACCGAGGAATACCTGAACTACAAGACCATGAAGCAGACCCTCAAGGACGAGAAGAAAGCAAAATAAAACACCAAGCCGCGGTGCTCACCTGAGCACCGCGGCAATTTTTATGCACGCCCCCAGCGCGGCTGGGGATCTCAAAAAGTTTTTGTCACGCTTGAGTCATTAAGTTAAGAAAAGCTGTCATTCTGAGCGGAGCATAGCTATGGGAAGTCGAGGGATATTCCCATGGACCTGCCTGTTCGCAGTATTTCGGTGCGAAGATCCCTCGGTTGCGCTCGGGATGACAGCTAACTTAATGACATTGCTTTCACAAGGGAGCCTTGAAAATTAACCTTTAACCTTGCTTTTCAGAGAAAAGTGGGGCATAGCGTCCGAAGATCGCTGCCAGATCCGCGCCGCTATCTGTAGATGCTGCGTATGTGGCGTTTCCAACACCGGTGACAAACAAATCACTAAGGTCCCTGTTGAATGCAAGGGTACCGAAGCGAATGGCGTTTTCGGTAGAGTCAAACCATGTGACAGTAGAGAAATACATTTCATCCGGTGCGGGTAAAACTGTACCGAGGGTTTCAATATCGGTATCTGCATTGCTGACCGTTACAGATACATCCAGCTTATCCTCCCGGAAAAGGTAGTTGAGCCTAAAGCCTTCGATTGTGATTACTACATCCTCAAGCTGTGTACCGCCGTTTCCGAATCTTGCGCCCTGTGCGGAAGTCTTGATCTTTTGAGGAAAGGGAAGTGTGCATACGACAGTTATTAAAATGACAAGGACAATAGCAGTTGTCCAAATATATTTTCGTTTCATCATAATCAATAATAATTCAGGCTGTGGGTTATTTTAACTGAACCACCATAGGTGTACTTTACAGGCCCAACAGTGTCATATGTCGTAATTGAGAAAATACTTTCGATGGCTGTTTCTTTTCTCCATGTGAGATCAAAATAATGCTCTGAGTATTTTATTGTCTTCTTTTCGTCGCTAGAAATTTTTGTGTATTGATTGGTAGAGGCTTTGTAGTAGTAGCCACTTATAAAACAGGAGGCTAATGCAGACTCCACACATGAACCATAGATCCAACTGCTATCGCTGGGATCTAGAACCTGTGTAAAGATTCGCGTCCAGTTGGTGGCGGCATTTAAACGCAGCGTAGCTTGTTTAGCTGGGGCAAAGTTAGATATATCAAGTCCCAATATCGAGGCAACCGTGCCAAATGGTGCAGATACAGAAGAGATATATGCAGAAATGGCAGTGTTAAGGCAGTTGTTAATTACGGTTTGAGAAGATGAAGCTAATAAATCTACATCCGATGCTTCTCCGTATGCTGGAATATCCGCCGCTGTGACTGTCATGTACCGTAACGCATAAGTTGTTCCATTGTATTTATATGTAAAAGCTGAGCCTGGGGTGCCGTCATAGGCATCGCGTGTTGAAACACCGTCAGGGTGTTCTCCACTTAGAACAATTATATAGGAGCTGTTCTCGTCCAGTCCTATTGCGTGCAGATCTGTTGCGAGGATTTCTTCGACCTGCTCAAAATTATCTTTGGTGACATTATATGCCTCATATCCTGCGTCCTGTAATGTCTCCACTGTTTCTTGTCTTATTTTATCACCATTGTTCTCTGTGATTGAATAGGTTGTATTTTTGCTGTTTTGTGCTAACTGTGATTTTGTATGAAAATCATACAGAATACTTTCTATGCTTTTTTCTTGGGTGCTTTGTTTTGCAGAGGCAGCACTGACGGCAGAGGGGGCAAAGACCAGCAGAGCCAAAACCGCAGTCAATAATAAACAGATAATCTTTTTGAGTTGTTGCAACATGGTATAAACCTCCTTTTAAGTGGTAGTTGAACGATTCCTGTGAGAGCATAATTATGCCCGGGGAGAAAAAAGCGCATAAGCTGATTCCTTCTTACAGTACAGCTTATGCGCGGCGTTTGCTTGCTTTAAGTTTATCTCTCCATATAGACCGGGAGCGTTGCCGGGGTACACAGCTATACCGAAGCATATTTGCGGTTACCATTTGGCAGCACTCCTTTCTGCTTATGATCTTCTGATATCATTATTGCATAAGGTGTGATTTTTGTCAACAAATATTTTTATAACAAAAGTATTGCACTATAAATATATCTGTGCTACAAATAGAATATACCGTTTCAGGGAGGTGTGTGCATGGCTCCGGATCATAATCAGAACAGTTTTCGCCGGGGGGTCATGACCCTTGTGATCCTGGCGCTTTTAAAGCGGGAGGATATGTACGGCTATCAGCTTGTGCAGCAGACAGAGAGTATTTCCGGGGGGCGTATCGTTACCCAGGAGGGTTCTCTGTACCCGGTTTTGTATAAGCTTTTGGATCAGGGGCTGATCTCAGACCGGAAGGTACAGGTGGGTAAGCGCATGACCCGGATATATTACCATCTTGAGCCTGCCGGGGAAGCAAAGCTTCAGGAGCTGATATGGGAATATGAGGAGATCACCCAGGGGATCCATTTGTTGATTGGGGAGAGAGCTGTATGAGTGAATTAGAAAAACAACTGAAGAATTATTACCGCGACATCCGGCACTGCCTGCCCGGCTCCGGCAAGCTGAAAAAGCAGATCATGTGCAATATCCAACAGTCGGTCAATGCCTATCTGGAAGAGAAGCCTCTGGCAGACTTTGAGGAAGTGCAAAGACACTTTGGGACAGCCCAGCAGATCGCCGCTGCTTATGTGGAGGAGTTGGACACCTCGGAGGTCATGAAAAAGCTTCGTATCCGCAAGACGGTTGTGGGTGTCGTTTGTGCTGCTGTAGCACTGGCACTTTTGTTGTGGGGAATAGCTCTGGTTACGGCATTAATAGACGGACATAATTCAGGAGCGGGTTCTATTGAAACATTTATTACGGAGAGATAATATGAAACATATGACAAAATTGATTTGCGTGATGCTTATCTGTGCTGCTCTTTTGCCAGGCAAGGCACTTGCTGCAGAATACCCTGTAAAAACAGAAGAAATGATTTGTTTTGAGGACGGAAGTTACATTACTGTAGAGATTTCTGTTATGGAGGAAAGATCTTCCACAGTAAAAAGAGGGAACAAAACCTATGTGTATAGAAGCAACGATGGCACAGAAGAGTGGCGTGCTGTTCTTTACGGAACCTTTACATATACAGGTACAACATCTACCTGTACTGCAGCCAGCAGCAGTGTAACCATTTCTGACAGCAGGTGGTATGTGGTTTCTGAAACTGCTGGTAAGAACGGTCGCTCTGCCGTCGGAGAACTGACTATGGGGAGAAAGTGGCTTGGTATTACGGTCGATAAGGAAACTGTCAATATGCGTATTACCTGCGATGCCAACGGAAATTTAAGCTGATTAGAGCAACAAAATATGCGCAACGAAAAATACGCTGTCATTGCGAGGGGCTTTAGCCCCGTGGCAATCCGCTTTACTTGCGCTGCATCGCAGCGCATTGCCCCAGAGGGGCAATTGGGGGACGGATTCCCACGCCAGTGTCTAAAGAAATCTTGGAGCGTTAGCGACCTAGATTTCTTGGTGCAAAGCACCCACTGGCTCGGAATGACAGCGTATTTTGCTTTACGGTGAGAGATGTTGGGCTATTTTTGCAGGCCGAACAGGGGGCGGGCTACCCGCTTATACAGCAGCAGCGTCAGCAGGGAAACGGACAGCCCCTTAATGAGATTGAGGGGAGCTACTGCCAGCAGCACAAAGGTGGAGACAGAGGTGATTCCACCGTTGATGGCGTTGCCCATGGAAATTATGGTGTCCAGAGGCAGGCCAAACAGCTCGGAAAATTTGGGCAGCAGGTACACTGCGTTAAAGGCGCTTCCGAATACGGTAAGGATCAGCGTGCCTACACCCAGTCCTGCCATTGCGCTGCTTCTGGTTTTACGGATGTGGTACACAATGGCTGCAGGCAGCACCAGGGAGCAGCCTACAAAGAAGTTAGCGAAATCTCCCACAAAGGCGGTGCTGGTGCCTTTCAGCAGCAGCTTCAGTAAAATTTTCACCGCTTCGCAGGCAACAGCCGCCGAGGGCCCCAGATAAAAGCCGCAGAGCATAACAGGCAGCTCGGAGAAATCCAGCTTGTAAAATTCCGGTGCCAGAAACAGGAGGGGGAAGTCCAGTATGTGCAGCACTGTGGCAATGGCGGAGCATACGGCGATAATGGTGACCCGCCGGGCAGGGGATACCTGCCGCTTGCCAAGGAGAAAACGCTCCGCAAGCTTTGCTGCCCCGGCAATGGCGATGATGATACATCCGCATACCAGAACGAAGAGAAAATTCTGCTTCAGCTGTTCAAAAAGTCCTGTCATAAATAGCACCTCGTAATAAAAAATGCGCCCGGAGATATACTCAGGGCGCAAAAATCATGGAAATCATGCAAAATTCCTCTTTCATCCAGACTATACTGTCGGTATCGGAGTTGCACCGATTCAGCGCGTAGGCGCTCGCGGACTGTTACCGCCGGTCGGGGATCTCACCCTGCCCTGAGGATATGAACTTATTTACACATTAGCATACTGGGGCGCTCTTGTCAAGGAGCAGCAAGTATGGTAAAATAAATTTCTATTTAACGCACCAGTGTGTAGTGCATAGCTCACAGTGCAAAGTGCATAGTTGAGGTATCGGCTTCGCCGATGATTTAGATAGGCGGGCGTAGCGCACACCTTAACTGTGCATTGTGCACTTTTCACTGTACACTGGCTGTCGTTAGACAGCTACATAGAATTATGTGGTTGCCGGGGCGGTTGCCTCTGTAGGGTCGGACTGGGGCTGGGTCTCCTGCTTTTTGAAGCCTTGGATCACGCCCTTTGCGCCGGTGTCTGTAATGTCCCCGCCGATAATTTGGTTTTTGTACACCAGCAGCGTGGCATAAACAGGCTCGGTGGCACCGGGGAAATTGTTCACCTTGTACACATAGCGCATCACGGTTTTTCCTGCGTACTGGCTCAGGTCGTAGCCCTGACTTTTCTGCAGGGCGTTGTAGCGGGAAAAGACCTCACTCTGCTCATCGGGTATGCGCACTTGGCTGGATTCTGTAGGTGAGGTGCTGACCTCCCAGCCCATGTCTGTCAGGAATTTTACCCGGCTGTCGTTGTTGGATACTGTGGGTGCGCCGGTAGGTGATGCGTCATTACCGCCGCCGAAGAGCAGGACAACGGCAAGGATCACGCCTACTATTGCCGCCAGAATAATGGCGATCTTTTTTATATCGACCTTTGCGGTCATTACCATCATGGGAATCCCTCCTAGTATTGATACGATAAAGCCTATTCAGGCCCAAAGAAAGGTAGAACCAAGCTATGCAGCGATTGGACAAATTCTTATGCGACTGCGGCGCAGGAAGCCGCAGCCAGGTGAAGGCGATTCTGAAAGCAGGACGGGTAACGGTGGATGGCGCAGTTGCCCGGGATCCCAATATGCGCTTTGAGCCGGCGATAGCACAGGTTTGCCTGGACGGCGAGCCCATCCGGTCCTGGGGCCGGGTGGTAGTGATGCTTAACAAGCCGGCAGGTTATGTAACAGCCACCAGGGATGCAACCCAACCCACGGTGATGGAGCTGCTGCCGCCGGAATACAAGCATCTGGATCTGAAGCCGGTGGGCAGACTGGATAAGGAGACAGAGGGCCTTCTGCTCTTTACCAACGACGGAGACCTGCTCCACAGGCTTATCAGCCCCAAAAAGGAAGTTCCCAAGGTCTACTATGCCAGGCATGAGGGAACAGCCGGACAGGAAGATGTGGACGCCTTTGCCGCAGGCCTGACTCTGGGGGATGGTACTGTGTGCCGCAGCGCTGAGCTGAAGCCCCTGGGGGAGGGGGAGAGTCTTATCACCGTTTGCGAGGGAAAATACCATCAGGTCCGCCGGATGATGGCATCCCGGGGGATGCCGGTGACCTATCTGGAGCGCAGGGAGGAAGGCCCTCTTGTTTTGGGGGATCTGCCCAGAGGACAGGTTCGCAGGCTGGAGGAAGAGGAAATCCAGTATTTGGTAAAATGACGAACAGATAGCTGTCATTTTTCCGTAGATTTATACAATTTCGGGGGTTCTCTTTATACGCTGTAGGAAATATGACTAAAAAGAAAGGGTCTTTTTGCAATAAAATGTCAAAAGGTACTTGCAAAATGTGCAAAAACAGTATATAATCGTCGTACAGTTTTGTAGAATGCGTATTTGTGCAATTTCCTAGAGGAGGCCGAAAAATGTCCAATAGTGTATTTCAAGGCGTGATCCTGCAGCTGAAGGATGCTACCGACCGTGTGTTCGGTGTTATGGATTCTGAGGGCTGTGTGATCTCCTGTACCGATGTTTCTTTGCTGGGTGAGCGCTGGACCGACGCGGCACTGAAGGTGGCAGGCTCTGCTGAGTCCTTTGTTACTTTCGCCCAGAAGACCTTCCGCGCCATTGTCAGCAGCACCAACCTGTTTGAATACGCCGTGTTCTGCACCGGCGATGACGAGCTTGCCCGGTCCTACTGCGGCCTGGCTTATGTCTCCCTGAACGATGCCAAGACCTTCTATGAGGAAAAGCACGACCGGGGCACCTTTGTTAAGAATATTATCATGGACAACATCCTGCCCGGCGATATTTACATCCGGGCCAAGGAGCTCCACTTTGCAACCGATGCTCCCAGAGCTGTATTTCTGGTCCGTCAGGTGGGCCGGGGGGATGTGGCCACTGTGGACGTTATCTCCGGTATGTTCCCGGATAAGACACAGGATTATGTTATCAGCATTAACGAGACGGATATTGCCGTCGTCAAGCAGCTTAGCGGCAACCCCACCGCCGCAGAGCTGGAGAGTATCGCCCAGTCTATGGAGGATACCCTGCGCAATGAGCTGTACATAAAGACCGTTATCGGCATCGGCACTGTGGTGTCTCACTTGCGGGAGCTGGCAGATGCTTACAAGGAAGCCCAGACTGCCATTGAGGTGGGTAAGGTTTTCGATACCGACAAGAGCATCATCAACTATGAAAACCTGGGCATTGGCAGGCTGATCTACCAGCTGCCTACCACCCTGTGTGAGATCTTCCTGTCTGAGGTATTCAAGAAGAATTCCATCGATTCTCTGGATCAGGAGACACTGTTCACCATCAACAAATTCTTTGAGAACAATCTGAATGTGTCCGAAACCTCCCGCCGGCTGTTTGTGCACCGCAATACGCTGGTGTACCGCCTGGAGAAGATCAAGAAGCACACCGGTCTGGACCTGCGCAGATTTGACCACGCCATCGTGTTCCAGGTGGCGCTGATGGTCCGTAAGTACCTGTCCTCCCGGGATATCCACTGACAAATTAAAAGGCTGCTTTGCGCAGCCTTTTTTTGCCCATGTTATCCCGATCAGGACACACAGAAAAAGACAAAAACAGAGATTTTTCCCGGGGCCAATGTCAAAAAACACTGGTGTTATTTGGTAAAAGTGCCAACTATTTTTTCTCCGGTGTCGATTGACAGCACTTTGGGAATGTGTTACAATTAGTTACACATATTTTTTGGAGTATGATAGGTTATGATTGAATTTTCTCAGGTTACCAAGTCCTATACGGTCGGCACCCATGCCCTGCGGGGTGTGGATCTGCAGATCGAGGACGGTGAATTTGCTTTTTTGGTGGGCCCCTCCGGGTCTGGAAAGTCTACGATCATTAAGCTGATTACGGGAGAGTTGAAGCCCACTTCCGGCACTGTCCATGTAAACGGCTATTCTTTGGAGCGGATCCGCAAGCGTGAAGTTCCTTATCTGCGCCGTACTGTCGGCGTTGTTTTTCAGGATTTTCGTCTGATCGAAACCAAGACGGTGTACGAAAATGTGGCTTTCGCCATGCGTGTCATCGGCGCTCAGGAGAAGGAGATCCGGGAGCGTGTACCTTATGTGCTGGAGCTGGTGGGTCTGGAGACCAAGAGCCGCCGCCACCCCAATGAGCTGTCCGGCGGTGAGCAGCAGCGTCTTGCGATTGCAAGAGCCCTGGTCAACAACCCCTCTACCATCATAGCCGACGAACCTACCGGCAACCTGGATCCTGCCCGCTCCCTTGAGATCATGAGTCTGCTGCAGGAGATCAACAATCTGGGCACCACGATTTTGGTGGTTACCCACGAGCGGGATCTGGTGGAGCGCTTTGGCAAGCGCGTCATCGTCCTCAACGAGGGCTTGGTTATCAGCGACGGAATGGATGGGTATTACAGCTATGAAGATCAATAATCTCAGTTACTTGATGAAAGAGGGCATCCGTGGTATTTTTCTCCATGGGTTTATGTCCTTTGCCGCTGTGTGTGTCACGGTGGCCTGCCTGCTGATCGTGGGCAGCTTCTCCAGCCTGATCTACAATGTGAACATCATGGTGGAGGACCTGAATAAAACCAACGAGATCCTTGTGTACATCGACAGCGAGCTGCCTGACGCGGAAGCAAAAAGCGTAGGCACCCAGATCAATCAGATCGCCAATGTCCAGAATTCCGTGTTTGTCACTCGGCAGGAGGCACTGGAAAATTTCATCGCCGAGCATCAGGAGGACGAGGCCTTTTCCGGCGTGGATGCCAACGACCTGCGGCACCGCTTTGTGGTGACTCTGATGGACAACGAACTGATGGAGGAGACTGTAGCGGCTATTGAGGGAATCCCCGGTGTGGCTAAGATCAACGCCGCTTACGAGCTGGCAGAGGGCTTTTCCACATTGCAGGATGTTCTGCACATCGCCTCCCTTGCTGTGATCGCGGTGCTGCTGATCGTCAGCCTGCTGATTATTTCCAACACTGTCAAGCTGGCTATGTACGACCGCAAGGACGAGATCGCAATTATGAAAATGGTTGGCGCTACCAACGGATTTATCCGGCTACCCTTCGTGGTGGAGGGCTTTGTGCTGGGTATGCTGGGCGCGGCTCTGGCTTTTGGCCTTGAATGGCTGATGTATGATGCCCTGGTGACACGGCTCGCCGCAGTGGACACCCTGAAGCTTTTTAGCTTTGTGCCCTTCACGGAGTTGCTGTGGCCTATGGTGGCAACCTTCGCCGCAGCCGGCTTGTTTGTGGGTGTTGTTGGCAGCTGGACTTCCATTCGGAAGTTTATGGATGTGTAAAGGAGTCAATAATGAAGAACAGAAAGCTATGGGTCGCGATCCTGGCAGGCGTAATGGCAGTGATCATGATTCTTTCCCTTATTATGGGTGTGTTGCCCGGACTGGTAAACGCTGCCTCCCTGAGTGAGCTGGAGAAGCAGAAGGAAGCTCTGGAAGCGGAAAAGAAAGAGATCGATGACAAGATCGCTCAGTTGGAGAGCCAGATCTCTGATAATCTCAGTGATATGGAATCCATTGTGGCCCAGAAGAATACCATTGACCAGGAGATCTTCATGCTCCATGAGCGCACTGCCAATCTCAACGAGCAGATTGCCACCTACGGTCTGCTGATCGCAGATAAGCAGGAGGAGCTGGAGGACGCAGAGGCTCGTCTGGCGGAAATGAACGAAAAGAACAAAGAACGTATCCGGGCCATGGAAGAGGACGGAAGCCTGTCCTACTGGTCTGTGCTGTTTAAGGCCAATGATTTTGCAGATCTTCTGGACCGGCTGAATATGGTGGAGGAGATCGCCGCCGCCGACCAGCGCCGTCTGAAGGAGATGAGCAAGGTGGCTCAGGAAGTGGCCCAGGCCAAGGAGTCTCTGGAGACCGAGCGGGCTGCGCTGGAGGAATCCAAGAAGGAACTGGCCGCCTCCCAGGAAAAGCTGGAGGCAAGGCGTGCAGAGGCGGACAAGCTTCTGGCTGAGCTGGTGGCCACAGGCGCAGAGTACCAGGCCCTTGTGGAAGAGGCTGAGCATGCAGCAGGAAAGCTCCAGGGCAGCATCGACGATGTGAAGGAAGAAATTGAGGAAGCAGAGTATCAGCAGTGGCTGTCTACTTCCGTCCCTCCCACCACAGCGCCTTCTGCCTCCACCGGCGGCAGCGCAGGCGACAGCAATGTTGTGGGCGGACTGACCTGGCTGATTCCCTGTAACTACACCCGGTTCTCCAGCCCCTTTGGCTGGCGTATCCACCCTGTTTACGGTGACCGGCGGTTCCATTACGGCGTGGACCTGGCGGCAGCCAGCGGTACGCCTATCGTCGCTACCCGCTCCGGTGTAGTTTCCACAGCTACATACGATTCATCTTCCGGTTACTATGTGACGGTGGACCATCAGGACGGTTTCTCTTCCAAGTACCTGCATATGACCCACTATATCGTATCTCCCGGCGACTATGTCTCTGCCGGACAGGTGATCGGTTATGTGGGATCTACCGGTACATCTACAGGCGCGCACCTGCATTTCAGTATTCTGTATAACGGTTCCCATGTGAACCCTGCAAACTATATCAACATCTGAGCATACTCCCACAGCCCGGAAAAGGGCTGTTGGAACTGTTCGCTTTAATGAGGTGGTATTATGAGTCACGGTGGAAGAACAAGACGCAGGATAAAACGGTTCCTGCGTTACACATTGGTTGCGGTCATCGCCTCCGGCCTGACCCTGCTTTTGATGAATAACAACGAGCAGACAAAGCTGCAGCAGCTGGAGGACCTGATCCTGGAATGCTTTATCGGCGAGTCTGACCGACAGGTTATGGAGGACGCTGCAGCGGATGCTATGGTCAGCGCTCTGGGGGACCGATGGAGCTACTATATCCCTGCTTCCGAATACCAGGCCCACATGGAACAGATGCAAAACGCATATGTGGGTGTCGGCATCAGCATCAAGGAGGCGGAGGACGGCAAGGGCTACGAGATCACAGAGGTAGAACCCGACGGTGGCGCTAAAGCGGCCGGTATCCTACCGGGAGATATACTGACTACAGTGGATGGACAGTCGGTTTATTCTATGGATATGAACGCTGTGGCAGATATTGTTGGAGGCAAAGAGGGTACAAAGGTCACTCTTACGGTCAACCGTGACGGTCAAGCGATGCGGTTTGAAGTTACCAGAAAAACCATCGAGGTCACTGTGGCAACAGGCAAAATGCTGGATAACAACATTGGCCTTGTGACCATCTCCAATTTTGACGAGCGCTGCGCCAAGGAGACCATTGCTGCAGTAAATTCCCTCGTAAAGAAGGGCGCAAAGGCGCTGATCTTCGATGTGCGCTTCAATCCCGGCGGATACAAAACAGAGCTTGTGGAGGTTCTGGATCATCTGCTTCCCGAGGGTCCTCTTTTCCGTAGCGTTAACTATACCGGAACAGAAAGTCTGGACGAATCCGACGAAAAGTGCGTGGAGCTGCCTATGGCAGTGCTGGTTAACGGCTACAGCTACTCCGCGGCGGAGTTCTTTGCGGCGGCGCTGGTGGAATACGATTGGGCTGTGATGGTAGGCGAGCCTACTGTAGGAAAGGGCTACTTCCAGCAGACCATTCAGCTCAATGATGGCTCCGCTGTGGGCCTATCCGTAGGTAAGTACTTCACGCCCAAGGGCGTCAGCCTGGCAGAGGAGGGAGGACTGGAGCCTGAGATCCTGGTGGAGATCGACCAGGAGACAAGAGCCAAGATCTATTCCGGTCTGCTGGCCCCTGAAGAGGATCCCCAGATCCAGGCAGCGGTGAAGGCACTGCTGGAGAAGCTGAAATAATATTCTTGACGGATAATCGTTTCGTGGCTATAATGTTTGAAGCTATGGAAATTATTGCATAAGAAAGGATTTCGATTATGGCAAAGGAATTTAAGATTACCAGCCTCCGGCTGGCTGAGTTGGAAAAGGAACTGAATTATTTGAAGACCACCCGTGAGCGTGAGATCGCCGCGATGATCGCGGAAGCCCGCTCCTACGGCGACTTGTCCGAAAACTCCGAGTACGATGCTGCCAAGAACGAGCAGGCGAAGCTCTATGGCCGCATTGCTGAGATCGAGGATGTTCTGTCCCACGCTGTTATCATTGAGGATGAGAACGAGCTGTCCGGCCGCGTGGGCCTTGGCTGCAAGGTTGTGGTAGAAGACTTGACCACCGGCGAGAAGACCGAGTACCGTATTACCGGTTCTCAGGAGGCTAATCCTATGGAGTATAAGCTGTCTGATGACTCTCCCTTTGGTCGCGCTATCGTAGGCAAGGGCGAGGGCGATACCTTTATGGTTATGGCTCCCTCCGGCTCCTATGAGATGAAGGTCATCAGCATTTCTCGGGAGGGCTAATGTAAGCCGAGGAAGATAAATAAAAACTCAAACGAAAGGACGGTTGTGGGGCTGTCGGTGATCGATTCCCCACTGCTTAAGATATGGCAAAGTTTGTACCCCAGGCAGAATTGTCCTACGGTGACCAGGTTCAGGTCCGCCGTGACAAGTTAGCTGCCTTGCAGGCAGAGGGTCGTGACCCCTTCCTGCAGACCAAGTTTGATTTTAATGCGGACTCTGCCGCAATCAAGGCCGATTATGAGGGCTTTGAGGGCAAGACCGTCCGTGTAGCAGGCCGGCTCATGAGTAAGCGCGGCCAGGGCAAGGTTATGTTCTGTGACCTGCAGGACTCCACCGGCCGCATCCAGCTGTTCGTGAAGATCGACGAGCTGGGTGAAGAGGAGTATGCTCGCTTTAAGAAGAACGATATCGGCGATATCGTGGGTGTAGAGGGCGAGGTCTTTAAGACAAAGACCGAGGAAATCTCCGTCCGGGCAAAGACTGTCACGCTGCTGGCAAAGTCGCTGCTGCCCCTGCCCGAAAAGTACCACGGCCTGACCGATAAGGAGATCCGTTTCCGTCAGCGCTATGTGGACCTGATGGTGAACCCCGAGGTGAAGCAAAACTTCATCATCCGTTCCAAGTTCATTAAGTTCATGCGTAACTATCTGGACAACCGGAACTACATCGAGGTCGAGACCCCTGTTCTGAACACCATTGCCGGCGGCGCATCTGCCCGGCCTTTTATCACCCACCACAATACCCTGGACATTGATATGTACATGCGTATAGCCACCGAGCTGCCCCTGAAGCGGCTGATCATCGGCGGTATGGACCGGGTGTATGAGATTGGCAGAATCTTCCGTAACGAAGGCATGGACCCTAAGCACAATCCCGAGTTCACCTCCGTGGAGCTGTATGAGGCTTACGCCGATTTCCATGATATGATGGACATTGCCGAGGGTATTATTTCCGGCGCTGCCAAGGAGATCCTGGGCACCTACGAAGTGGAGTGGATGGGCGAGAAGATTGATTTGAATCCTGGCTGGCGCCGCCTGACTATGGTGGATGCCGTTAAGGAATACCTGGGCATCGACTTTGGTGCGATTACGGATGACGCTGAGGCCGTGGCTGCTGCCAAGGCTAAGGGCGTGGAGCTGGCGGATGCCGCAGAAAAGACCTGGGGCAACGCTCTGTACGCCTGCTTCGACCAGAAAGTGGAAGAGCACCTGATCCAGCCTACCTTCATCACCATGTACCCTGTGGAGGTTTCTCCGCTGACCAAGCGCAGCCCTGAGGACCCCCGCCTCACCGAGCGCTTCGAGCTGTTTATTTGCCACAGCGAGCTGGCAAACGCCTACTCCGAGCTGAACGATCCCATCGATCAGAGAGCCCGTTTCATGAAGCAGGTAGAGCAGCGTGAGCGTGGCGACGACGAGACCGAAATGCTGGACGAGGATTTCCTCAACGCCATGGAATACGGCATGCCCCCCACCGGCGGCATGGGCATCGGCATTGACCGCACCGTTATGCTGTTGACCGGCAATGACACCATCCGGGAAGTCATCCTGTT